>JBARZM010000025.1:0-38441 GCA_049650095.1 Rubrobacteraceae bacterium
GGCTGGACGATGACCGCCGTGGCTATGAACACCACGCTCATCACGATTACCAACGCCACCAGGACCCGCTCGATGACCTTATAAACTCCCGAGGCAAGCAGGGCGAACGCCGCGATGCCGACGATGCCCGACCACACCGCCGAGGAGAAGCCCCCGATAGACGCGAGCCCCGAAGCCGCGCCGGTTATGTTTCCTGTCTCGAAAGCCGCCGTCCCGATGCCGATGGCGGAGACCACCAGTATTACGGTTGCAGCCTTAACCAGGGTGTTGTCGAAGGTGGTTCGCAGCGCCTCGCCGAGTCCCTCCCGGCTAACGATCCCGAGCCGGGCGCTCATCTCCTGCAAGATGATCGTGGCGATGATCGAGAACGCCAAAGCCCACAGAAGCGCATACCCGGTGCCCGCCCCGGCGACGCTCGCCGTCGTGACCGTCCCCGGCCCGATAAACGCCGCCGCCACCAGAAGTCCCGGTCCCAGGTTTCTCAACCTATTCATTACCCACCCTCGCGTCTATTTGGAAGCCTGTTCCTAACCTAGCATCCCGCGGTATTCCGGTAAATAGGCCCTCCGGATAAAATTAGCCCCATCTCTTAGCCCCGTCTCAAACCTCGTACTCGGCGTTTAACCGGTCGGTGACGAACATGTGGCCGGGGCTGTGCGTGATCATCCTCGGCGGGCGGGCGCTCATCGCCACCGCCTGCGGCGTAACCCCGCAAGCCCAGAAAACCGGGACCTCGTCTTCCGCGATGGAGATAGACTCGCCGAACTCCGGCCCGTCCATATCTTCTATACCCAAAGAACCCGGGTCTCCGACGTGGACCGGCGCGCCGTGCATAGTTGGATACCGCCCCGAGGCGGAAACGGCCTTCGGGATCTCCTCCGGCCTGTACGGACGCATGCTAACCACCATGGGCCCGGAGAAAGGACCGGAGGGGACGCATTCCCGGTCCGTCACGTACATGGGCACGTTCCTGCCCTGGTTCTGGTGCGCGATGCTCAACCCTGCCTCCAAAAGCGCCGCCTCGAAGGTGAAGCTGCACCCGATCAGGAACGACACCAGACTCTCCTCCCAATACGACTCTATATCCGCCGGCTCGTCGACCAGCTTCCCTCTCTCGTAGACCCGGTATTTCGGAACGTCCGTCCGCAAATCCGCGCCCGGGGCCATGATCTTCGGCTCCGGGGAACCGGCGTCCGTTACCTCCAGAACCGGACAGGGCTTTGGGTTTCGCACGCAGAACTTGAGGAAGTCGAAGGCGTACTCTTCCGGCAGGACCACCAGGTTGGTCTGGACGTGGCCCGACACGAGCCCGCTGGTTGGACCCTCGTACTCGCCGGCCCGGATCCGGGCCCTCACTTCTTCCAAATTCAGGTTACGCATAATCCTCCTGTAGGAATTTGCATCCCGCTCTCTTTGTGTTGGGGGTTTTGTCGGTGAACCTAAGTCTTCCAGCCTTCTGTATCTACCTCGTCCGTATGCTGGCCGAGCGTCGGCGGCGGACGCCTCACAGGCGGCCGCTCTCCGTCTATCAGCACCGGTGCTGCGAGCAACTCTATTTCGCCCGCCGTCGAATGCTCGACTGTCTGGAGAAGGCCCGATCCCAGGACGTGTTCGTCGGAGAACACCTCCGACAGGCTGTTGACCGGGCCGCAGGGGACGCCGGCTTCACGGATGGCGGAGATCCAGTTCTCCGCCGCGCCCTTCGAAAACTCTTCCTGCAAAGTCTTCACCAAACCTTCCCGGTGCTCTACGCGCTTGGGGTTCGTCGCGTAGCGTGCGTCTTCCGTCAGGTCTTCGCGTCCGATTGCCTTACACAGACGCTCGAATTGCGCGTCGTTGCCTACGGCCACGGCGATTGGTTTGTCTGCGGCATCGAAGGTCTGGTAGGGGACTATGGTGGGGTGGGCGTTGCCCATGCGGCCCTTGTCTTCACCGGAGACCAGATATTCTTGGGCGCGGTTCGCGAGCCAGGAGAGCGTGGACTCGAAGAGCGGTACTTCGATACTCGTCCCCCCGCCCGTGGCGTCGCGCCGGTGGAGCGCGGCGAGGATGGCGTTTGAGGCGTAGAGCCCGCAGACGATGTCCGCTATGGCGACGCCGACCTTCGTGGGTTCATCCCCGGGCTGGCCGGTTATACCCATCACCCCGGCCCTCGCCTGGACCAGAAAATCGTAGCCGGGACGACCCTGGTCGGGGCCGGGGCCGAAACCGGTGATCTTGCAGTAAATGATACCGGGGTTGCTCTCTCTCAAAGTCTCGTAGCCGAGCCCTAGCTTCTCCAGGGTGCCGGGTTTCGTGTTCTCGATCAGGACGTCCGCGTCCCCGGCGAGACGCTTTATCTTCTCCAGGTCTCCGTCGTCCTTGAGGTCCGCGGCCACGGAGCGCTTGTTGCGGTTCACTGATAGAAAGTAGGCCGACTCGCCCCCGGCGAACGGCGGTCCCCAGTGTCGGGTATCATCGCCGCGTTCGGGATGTTCGACTTTTATTACGTCCGCCCCCAGGTCTCCGAGCGCCATCGTCGCGTAAGGTCCGGCAAGGACCCGCGAGAGGTCCAGGACTTTCACCCCTTCGAGCGGCAGTTTCGTTCCGGACAATCCGTACCCCCGTTTTGAGCTTCTCCTACCTTGATCCCTCCGGGTCTCAGTATAGTCGAGGCGCCTCGGGCCTGAATTCCCCTGATATAGTTAGCCCCGGCTGTAAACGGGAAGAAGGAACTGATATGCCGCAGATGAAAGCCATGTTGGTAGAAGAGTTCGGCGAGCCGGACGTACTCCGCCCGGGCGAGGTAGAGCGTCCCGAACCGGGTGAGGGAGAAGTCCTGATCGAGGTTCGCGCCGCCGGCGTCAACTACGCGGATACCATGCGCCGCCGCAACCAGTACCTCGTCCGTCAAGAGCTGCCGTTCGTGCCGGGTTCCGAGGTGGCGGGCGTCGTAGCCGGGGTGGGGGAGAACGTGGACGACGTCTCCGAAGGCGACCGGGTCGTGTCTTTGGTTGGGACCGGGGGCTACGCCGAGTACGCCATCGCCCCTGCGGAGGCGATCATCCCGTTACCCGAGGGCCTGGACTTCGACGAGGCCGCCGCCATACCGCTACAAGGTTTGACCGCCTACCACATCATCAAGACTTCCGGGGCGCTGCAGGAAGGCGAGAGCGTGCTCGTCCACGCGGCCGCCGGGGGCGTGGGTACGCTCGCCGTCCAGATGGCGAAGCTCATGGGCGCCGGGACGGTAATCGCCACCGCCAGCAGCCGCACCAAGCTAGACTTGGCTGACTCCCTGGGCGCCGACGTCCTGATCGAATACACCGACGACGACTGGCCGGAGAGAGTCCGCGAGGAGACCAACGGCGCCGGCGCGGATATTATCCTGGAGATGGTCGGCGGCGACTTTCCGGAGAAGAACCTCCGGTGCCTCAACGTCTTCGGCCGGATGGTCGTCTACGGCGCGGCGAGCCGCGACCGGGGGAGCCTCGTGCCGGCGGAGCTCATGAAGAAGTGCCACTCCGTAGTGGGTTTCTACCTGCCCCAGATCATGGGCCGCCCGGACCTCTTCGTCCCGAGCCTGCAGGAGATGCTTGGTTGGATCTCTTCCGGCAACCTGCAACTAGTCATCGGCGCCCGCTACCCCATGGAAGAGGCTGGCGAAGCCCATCGGGCCCTCGAAGGCCGCGAGACGACCGGCAAGATAATCCTGAACCCCTCACATTCCTAGAAAGCCCGCTATAGACAACCCAACATCCCGGAACGCCGGCCTCCTGGGCTACACGGAAGCCGGTTCCGGCCGGCCGGTACTCCTGATCCACGGCAACTTCGCCGGCAAATCCTGGTGGCGAGAGCTTCTCGCGGCCCCTCCCAAAGGCTACCGCCTGATCTCACCGGACATGCCCGGCTTCGGGCAGAGCCCCGGCGGCAACGGCTTCAAGCCCCACATACCAGGCTACGCCCGGAGCCTCGCCCGCTTTCTGGACCACCTCGGCGTCGAGCGGCCCGTTCTCGTCGGCCACTCCTTCGGGACGGCGATAGCCATAGAGCTTGCCCTGCGGAACCCGGAAGCCTTTCCCGCCATGATGCTCCTTAGCCCCACGCCGCTAAACGGACTCCACACCCCACGCTACCTAGAGCCCATCCTGGAGAGTTACCGTACCGACCGGCGCGGCCTCCGCCGGGCCCTCAAACGCACGATGCGAACCCGCACGCCACCCTACCTGGACGACCTGGTGGCCGAAGCGGGGATGATGCACCCGGCCAACTTCTCCGGCAACGCCCGCCTGATCTCCGACTGGAGCATGGATGGCCAACTCCGCACGTACACAAACCCGGTCCTCGTGGCCTCCGGTGACCGGGACACTATCGTGCCACCGTCCTCCGCCGAAGCCACGGCCCGGGCCTTCCCGAACGGCGCCTACGCCCGCATAGACGAGGCCGGCCACAGCCCCCAGATAGAAGCCCCGGAACAAGTCCGCTGGCTACTCTCGATCCTACTGAACAGGCTCGGTTAGCAAAAGAAAAGGCGGAGATAAATTCCCCGCCCAAAAGACCATTGTTACACTCTTATCTGAAGCCTGAAGCCTGAAGCCTGAAGCCTGAAGCCTGAAGCCTCTAGATCACCGAGCTAGAAGGACCGCCGGCCACGTAGATCGTCTCGCCGCTGATGTAAGAGGCGTCGTCCGAGACGAGGAAGGCGACCACGTTGGCTATGTCTTCTACCTTGCCGAAACGCTTGAGCGGGATGTTGGAGGCGAACTGCTTCTTCATGTCCTCCATCGTCATGCCGACGCGCTCCGCGGCCTCCTTGGTCATCTCCGTCTCGATCCAACCAGGAGCCACCGCGTTGACGTTTACGTTGAACCGGCCCAACTCCAGCGCCATCGTCCGGGCCATGGCCTGAAGGCCGGCCTTCGCCGAAGAGTAGTTGACCTGACCTTTGTTCCCGAGCGCCACTATGGAACTGGTCATCACGATCTTGCCGTACTCCTGCGCCACCATATATTTCTGGGCCGCCTTAGAGCACAAGAAACTGCCCTTCAAGTGGATGTCCAGAACCGTGTCCCAGTCTTCCTCGCTCATCTTGAACGATAAGTTGTCCCGCAGAACCCCGGCGTTGTTTATGAGGATGTCGATCCGACCGAAGCGGTTGGCAACCTCCTCGAACGCCGCCGTAACCTGCTGGGAGCTAGACACGTCGCACGCGATGGCCAGCGCCTCCGAGCCGGTAGCCTCCACGGCCTCCACAGTCTCCTGACAGGCCTCCGCCGAAAGGTCTAAAACCGCGATGTTCGCCCCGTCCTGCGCCAGACGGATCGCCTCTCCCGCCCCAATGCCCCGGGCCGCCCCTGTTACAACCGCCGTACGTCCGCTAAGTCTGCCCACTGGCCTACCTTTCTACTAGCCATGCCGGGTCGTTACCGCCCGCATGACAAATTCTAGTTAACCAGACGTTAATTATATACTTTAGAATATATATGTCTACGGCAGATAAGTGCCAAAAGAAGCTATGTACAAGCAAAATTACCTGGTTAGCCAGTTTACAAGACCTGTGGCGGTAGGCGCATGGCCCGAACTATGCATGGGCAATGCGAAGCCCCCTTCTCCGAGGGTTGGAGAGAGGGGCTTCGTGGTTCGGCAAGGTTCTAGTATTTGTTAGGTTCTTATGTAGACGCCGCCGTTTATGTCTAGCGCCTGGCCGGTTATGTAGTCGCCGTCCTCGACCAGGTAGCGGGCGGCGCGCGCGATCTCCTCCGGCTTCCCGAAGCGTCCTAGCGGCACGGTCTTGAGTAGCTTTTCCTTCGCCTCTTCGGGGATGTCGGCGACCATGTCGGTCTCGATAAAGCCGGGGCAGAGGGCGTTGACCGTTATGCCGTACCGGGCTAGTTCCTGGGCGGCGGTCTTCGTGAAGCCCAGAAGGCCGGCCTTTGCCGCCGCGTAGTTGGCCTGGCCTATGTTCCCCGCCTCGCCTATAAAGGAGCTCATGTTGATAATGCAGCCGCTCTCCTGTTCCATCATCTGCGGCAGGGCGGCGTGTACGGTGTAGAAAGCGCTGTTCAGGTCTGTCTGAACCACGACGTCCCAGTCCTCGATGGTGAGTTTCTTCAGAGTCTTGTCCCGGTTGATGCCGGCGTTGTTTACGAGGATATCTATCCGGCCGAACTTCTCAATGGCCTCCTCGATCAAACGCTGCGCCTGCTCGGCGTCCGAAACGTCGGCCTGTACCGCTATCGCCTCCGAACCACCCTCGGAGATTTGGCTTACCAATTCCTCCGCCGGCTCCTGGCTTCGCGAGTAGTTGACCACGACCTTGGCGCCCCCGCGCCCCAACTCCTCGGCGATAGCCCGACCCAACCCTCGGCTGGCGCCCGTCACCACGGCCACGGCCCCTTCTATGTTAGCCATACCCTGTCTCCCTTTCCCAAACGTGCCTGTACATCTACAACGACCCGGTCAGTCTACTTGTGAGTAAAATTTGAATCAAACTATGTCCAAAAAGCATATATAGCCCGACTAACAAGCCAGCAGCGCAAACGCACATCACGAAGCGCAAAGCGTTACAATATGATGCGATACAAAAGCAATATCGAAGGGCTACGGCTTTCGTCTGATCTTGACAAATGGTACTTTATATGTATAATGCACATAGATATGGAAGAGAGAAGCTTGGGCAGCGAAGAGCATAACGAAGAGAACAAAAAAGAGAACGAGGTAACCAAGAAAGAGGCTCGGGGTTTGGAAGCCCGTCCGAGGAATTGGCTGGTGCCGGTAATACTTTTGTCTTTACGGGATTGGAATTCGTACGGGTACGAGCTCATGGAGCGGGCGACGGCGTTTGGCTTCGGGACGATGAACCCGGGCACGCTGTATCGCACCTTGCGGCAGATGGAGAAGGACGGCATCGTCGAGTCTAGTTGGGAGACCTCCAAGGGCGGCCCGGCGCGGCGGATGTACACCATCACCGACGCGGGCGAGACGTACCTGGATTTCTGGGCCAAGTCGCTCGAACAGTACCAGCGGACCATGGACACGTTCTTCCGGATGTACACCGGCAAACCACCGAAGAGTCGCGAAGACAAGGAAGAATAAGACTCGAAAAACGCAAAATAGATGGTATTTCGGGGGAGGCAGCCGTGAGGTTTGGTCTCCCCCCTGTTATGGTATGCTGCTTTTTAGAAAGGGATATTCCGGGGGCACCCTGGAGAAAGGAGTTGGCCGTGGAAGTAAACAAGCAGCAGATGAAGCGGGTAAACGAGGCCGCGCAGAAGTTCGCCGAGGCAGTCCGGGAGTCTATGCAGACGGTCTCGGATCAGTCGACGGAGGCCCAGGAGCGGAGCCGGCAGCTTACTCAGAGCTTCTTCGACTCTGTGGTAGAGGAGTTGCAGAACCAGGCCGAGAGCAACAGGTCGGCCTCGCAGCAGATGATGGAGCAGGGCCGCAAGCAGCAAGAGGCCTTCCAGCAGCTAACGGAAGAGTCGATGGGAGCCTACAGGGAATTCCTCGGTTCGATGTTCTCTTATTACCAGATGAACATGGATCAGGCCAAGAAGCAGGCCAAAGGGTAGAGCGGCTTTAGAAGCGCCGAAAAGAGGAGCCTGGTCTTACTTGGACCGGGCTCCTTTTTCCTATATTCTATGAAAGACAAGTAACGAAGCCTGAAGAGGAGGAGCATCGTGAGCTTTGGCAATGGCAACGGCAACGGCGACAGGATAGTCATATCCACGCCGCTGAGGACGGCGATAGGGACATTTGGGGGTGCTCTCAAAGACACGACCGCCGTCGAGTTGGGTTCCACGGTAGGGAAAGAAGTGCTCTCCCGGGCCGGCATCGAGGGTGATCAGGTAGACCAGGCGATACTGGGGAATATCTTGATGGCCGGCCAGGGCATGAACCCCGGACGCCAGGTGGGTATGGGGAGTGGTCTTCCGGTAAGTTCACCGGGCATGACCCTGAACCGGATGTGCGCCTCGGGCTTGCAGGCGATAGTTTCGGCGGCCCAGGAAGTCGCGCTGGGGGATGCGGGCATGATCCTCGCCGGCGGCATCGAGAACATGGATCAGGCGCCGTTCCTGCTTCCCAAAGGCCGCTACGGCTACCGGATGGGGATGCCGGACGCCAAGATACTGGACCACATGGTCTACGATGGCCTGTGGGACGTCTTCGAGAACTATCACATGGGCACCACCGCCGAAAACGTGGCCGACAAGTACAAAGTCAGCCGCGAAGACGCCGACGCCTACGCTGTTAGGAGCCATCAGCGGGCGGCCAAGGCCATAGACGAAGGGTACTTCGAGGACCAGATCGTCCCCATCGAAGTCAAGCAGAAGAAAGAAACCGTACAGTTCACCAAAGACGAGCACGTCCGGCCAAACGCCGACATGGAAGGCTTCGCCAAGCTGCGGCCTGCATTCAAGAAGGACGACGACGCGACCACGACCGCCGGCAACTCCAGCGGCATCAACGACGGCGCGGGCCTGATGCTGGTGACCAACGAGAGCAAAGCCCAGGAGATGGGCGTCCCGGTAGACGGATTCCTGGTCTCGGCCGCGGTCTCCGGCGTGGACCCCTCGATGATGGGCACCGGCATGATCCCTGCCTCCCAGCAGGCGCTCAAGAAAGCGGGCATCTCCATAGACGAGATAAACATCGTCGAAGCAAACGAGGCGTTCGCCACCGTAGCCGTTACCGTCGAGCGGGAGCTTGGCGTGCCGGAAGAGAAGATGAACCCGCTCGGCGGCGCCGTGGCCCTGGGACACCCGATCGGGGCGACCGGCGCAATTCTGACCGTCAAGATCCTGCACGAGCTCAAGCGCACCGGCGGCCGCTACGGGCTGGTCACCCTGTGCGTCGGCGGCGGCATGGGCATCGCCGCAGTCTTCGAGAACCCGGACGCTTCCTAGCGGACGCTCTCTAACAAGTCCCCGGGGAAAGGGACGCGGCGGACGAACTATCGTCCGCCGCTTTTTTGTGCCGTCCGGGTCAAATCTAACGTCAACCCGAACTGCCCCGTCTTGGTGCTGGTTTCCTCTCTTACGTTCGGCCCGGGGGCTCTTCCGCCCGGCTTTCGTAGTTTTTGGCCGGCGCGGCGGAGAAGGCTGTATGTCCGGTTATGGCCTGGCCTACTATGAGGCTGTTTACGTCGTTTGTGCCTTCGTAGGAGTAGACGCCTTCTATGTCCGCCATGTGTTCTATGATGCGGTAGTCGAGCAGCACGCCGTTGCCGCCGAGCACGTCCCGGGCGAGCGCGGCTATCGTCCGGGCCTTGGCTACGTTGTTCATCTTGAACATCGAGACCGTCGGCGCGTCCAGCTCCCCGGCGTCTTTGAGGCGACCGATGTGGATCGAGAGTAGTTGGCCCAGGGAGACTTCGTTGACCATCTGGACGAGCTTCTGCTGCACGAGCTGGAAGGAAGCGATTTTCTGCCCGAACTGCTCGCGCTCTTTGGTGTAGGCGAGCGCCGTCTCGTAGCAGTCCGCCGCCTGACCGAGCCCATCCCAACCAACGCCGTAGCGTGAGTGGGTGAGCACCGAAAGCGTGGAACCCAGGCTCCGGGCTTCGGGTAGTCGGGCCGACTCCGGGATGTGGCAGTCTTCGAGTTTTATGTGCGTTTGCCAAACGGCGCGCTGGGAGCCCTTGCGGGGGATTATCTCTGCGTTGTAGCCGGGGTTGTCGCCTTCGACCAGGAATCCGGAGATTTTGCCGTCCTCGGACGTTGCCCAGATCACGGCCACGTCCGCGAAGGAGCCGTTGCCGATCCAACGCTTCTCACCGTTCAGGACGTATCCGCCGTCTTTCTCAACGGCGGTCGTCTTCATGGAGCCGGGATCGCTCCCGGCGTCGGGCTCGGTAAGGCCGAAACACCCGATCTTCTCGCAGCGGGCCATCCCCGGTAGCCACTCTTGTTTTTGCTCCTCGGAGCCCAGCTCGTGGATGGCCGCCATCGCCAGCCCGCTCTGGACGTGGAGGAACGTGGCGAGAGACCCGGACCCCCGCGACAGCTCCGCTATGGCGAGCCCGTAAGCCACGTTGCCCCATCCCGCGCAGCCGTACTCCTCGGAGAAAGTGCCGCCGATCAAACCAAGCTCCCCGAGCCCCGGGAGAAGCCCGAACGGGAACTCGGCCCGGTCCCAGTAGTCCGCCGCCGTCGGTATTACCTCGCGGTCCACGAAGTCTCGTACCCGGCCCCGTATCTCCTTCTCTTCATCCGTGAGGAGCCGGTCGGCGTTTACGAAGTCCGCCGGTTGATTTCCGAGACGCGCAACATCCGGGGAGACAGTCATGTTCAGCCTTTCCACCACGTCGAATTATCCGATCAGACTATATACAAGGCGGCGGTTTCCGACAATGAATTACCAACGAAAAGGGCGGGACCGAATAGGCCCCGCCCTTTCCTGGCGTGTCGAGTTTTTACTGGAACTAGTCCGAGCGGGACTCCAGCCAGCCGGTGACTTTGGGCCAGAGGCCTTGTTTGGCGCCGCGGCCGGTCATGAGGCCGACGTGACCGGCGTCGAGGATGAAGAACTCCTTGTCATCGCTCGACACGAGGTCCATGACGGATTCGGCCTGGGGCACGCTGCAGATGTGGTCTTTCTTGCCCGCGACGGTCAGGAGTGGGGCGGCGATGTTGGAGAGGTCCACGCGACGGCCGCGCAGTTTGATCTCACCCTGCACCAGCTTGTCCTGCTGGTAGAACTCCCGGATCCACTGCCGGAAGGTCGCGCCGGGGAATGGGGGCCCGTCGTTGACCCACTTGTTCATGGCGAGCCAGGTCTCCATGGGCTTGTCCTCGAAGATCCGCTCCCACATGTTGACGTAGGTGCCGACGTAGTTGGTGACCGGCTTGAGCATCCGGTTGCCGGTGTCGATCATGTCGCCGGGGATGTTGCCGAATGCGTCGGCGAGGAGGTCGGGGTTCATGTGCTTCTCGCCGGTGAAGAGGCTGTAGAGGCCCATCTCGTCTTTCGGGAAGCTGATAGGGGCCGTCATCAGGATGAGGTTCTTGAGCTTCTCCGGGAAGAGGGAGGCGTACATGGCGCTCATGGTGCCGCCCATGCAGTAGCCGAGCAGGGTGAGCTGCTCCGCGCCGGAGTTACGGAGCACTTTGCGGACCGCCCGGGGGATGTAGTCGAGCACGTAGTCCTCGAAGCTCATGTCTTTGTCTTCGTCGCCGGGTATTCCCCAGTCGAGCATGTAGACGTCGTAGCCTTCGCCAAGCAGGTGCTCGATGAAACTGTTGCCCGGCATGAGGTCCAGTATGTAAGGCCGGTTGATTAGGGCGTAGACGATTAGAACCGGGACGTCGTGCTTTTTCTCGGCCTCGGTCTGGTAGTGGTAGAGCTTTGCCTTGTTCTTGGTCCAGACGGTCTCTTTGGGAGTCTGGCCCGTGTCGGCCTGGGCTCCCTCCACCACGATGCTCATGCCCTGGCTGTACTTGTCGAAGAAGTTCTCGACGTCCGAAGGTATGGCGCTGCTCGTACGATCTACTTGTTCAGTCATCTAGCTTGCCCCTTTCTCGCGTACGTCGCCCACCGTAACCTGGCCGTCCGCGCCGCTTCCCTGAATGCCGGCGAGGTCCACACCCATCTCCTGGGCCTTGCGCCGGGCGGCGTTGGTTGCCTTTATCTCGTCCTGATCCGGCTGCGCATCCTCAGCGTTCCCGGAACCCTCCGCGCCGTTGGTCTCGGCGACGTTGGCGGTAGCGTTTGCGGTGGCGTTGCCGTTTGTGGAGATTCCGTCTACGGCGGCGAGCAACTGGTCGAGCTTGCCCTCCAACTGGTCCACGCGCCGGCCGATCGACTCGATGCTGCCCTCAAGGCCGCTGACGCTCTCGGCGGTTGCGGGCTCGGAGTAACCGTATTCGAAGTCTTCGAATGCCTCTTCTATCCGGTCCACCTTGTCTTCGAGCGACACGATGAGGCTCGCCACCCGGGTTATGTCCGAGCGGACCGGGAGTTGCAGGGTGCTCAGGTATTCCTCGGAGTTGCGGCGGAAGATTTTGTAGAGGCTCGCGTAGCTCTGTAGAAAACGGCTGGAGTACTCCAGAATCTCTTCGCGCTCTATGAGGTCTTGCACGAACTCTGAGACCGGGCCGTTAGTCGCGTTGTACCACTGGACCGTGAACTCTAGCGGGTCCCTGGCGGGTTTCTGGGCGGACAGCAAGTTGTCCCGCGCCTGATCCATAGCCTGCATCCAACGCGGCGTCAGGTCCATCATCTCCGTGCCGATCTGCGCCGTCTTCTGCCAACCTTCGGCGGAGGCTTCCAGCCACCTGTTCCACAAGTTCTGGGTGGTCACGCTGCCCGCGGATTCCTGGGGCATCATCCCCTGAAACATCCCTCGGAGCATTTCCTGTGGCGTGCCCTTGGGCATGCCCCGGCCGCCGGACATCATCTGATCCCTCATCCGCTCCATACCGCCAACCCACTGCCGGTAGAGCCCGTAAGGGTCCATGAAGTTTGACTGGCCCCCGTTCGTGGCCTCGCCCATGGCCTCACCCATGGCACTCGACCACATCTTGGAACTGGTCTCGTACCATTTGGACCAGAGTTCGGCCGGGTCCATCCCCATGCTACCTCTCTCTTCCGTCACCCTGAAACATCTCCTTACTACTCTGACACTTCTACTTTATTCACGGCTCATTATATCAATAAACCCGATCTATATGTGAGTTGCATATACTCCGAGTGTACGAGAAGAACTCACGATTGAAGTTGTCCCGAATGGGGTATGCATAGCTCCTAGGGATTGGGAAGAACGAAGAGAGGAAGAGCTATGGTTCAGGGAAATGGCGACCACGAGACCATCTTTACGATGGAGGCGACGCCGCTGAAATACGGGCCGGGCGCCTCCGAAGAAGCTGGTTGGGAGTTAAAGCGAATGGGTGTGGGGCGGGTGATGCTCGTCTCGGACCCCGGCGTGGTCAAAGCCAACATCACGGGCCGCATCCGGGAGCTCATCGAGGCCGAAGGGATAGAGGTCGAGGTGTGGGACGAATCTCGGGTAGAGCCGACGGCGGACTCTTTCCAGGCGGCGGCGGACTTCGCGAAGGATGGAAACTTCGACGGCTTCGTCGCGGTCGGCGGCGGGTCCAGCATAGACACGGCGAAAGTATCCGACCTCATCGCCACGCACGGCGGTGAGATTATCGAGTACGTCAACCCGCCGGTGGGCGGCGGCAAGAAGCCTCCCGGGCCTCTAAAGCCGCTTCTGGCTATCCCGACCACCTCCGGAACGGGGGCCGAGGCCACGACGGTCGCCATCCTGGACATCCCGGATCAGAAGGTAAAAACCGGAATATCCCACGCCTACTTGCGCCCGGACCGGGGCATCGTGGACCCGCTATTGACCATGAGCCTGCCCTCCGAGGTAACGTCCTCCGCCGGCCTGGACGTGGTGTGTCACGCGGCCGAATCGTACCTCACGAAACCGTACGACGAGCGGCCGAAGACCGAGGACCCGGGAGAACGTCCGCCGTATCAGGGGGCCAACCCGATCGCGGATATGTGGTCCGCCAAGGCGCTGGAGTACGGCGGAAAATACTTGCGCCGGGCCGTCGAAAACGGTGAAGACGTGGAGGCGCGGGGGGCGATGATGCTCGGGGCCTCGCTCGCGGGGATCGGGTTCGGCTCGGCCGGGGTTCACATACCGCACGCCTGCGCCTACCCGATAGCCGGCCTCAAACACGAGTGGCAGCCGCCTGGATATCCCGAAGACCACCCCTTCGTGCCGCACGGCTGGTCCGTAATAGTGACCGCGCCGGCCGCGTTCCGGTTCACCTACGACGCCATGCCGGAACGGCACCGGGAAGTCGCGGAACTGTTGTCGGGAGAGAAGATCGAGGCCCACGACGAAAACACGCTGCCGGAGATAATAATCCAACTAATGAAAGACGTCAGCGCGCCGAAAGGCGTCCGGGAACTCGGCTACGACGAGGATGAGATCGACGACCTGGTGGACGGCGCGATGAAACAACAGCGGCTGCTCGTGGGCGCCCCGAAGGAGGTAACGGAGGAAGACCTGGCGAACATAATCCGCGAGTCAATGGAGAATTGGTAACAAAAGCTAGTCAGCTGGTCAGCAAAAACGAAAGCTGAACTGCTGACTAGCTGAAGTGCTGAAAGCTTTCGACCGAAGGGAGAGACAATGGCGGACGACCTTCGACTGTACATGATGGAGTGTGGCAGTCTAAAGACACAAGTTCAGTTTATCAAGATGAACCAGGGGCTCGGGGACCCGTATGAGATCCCGGTTCCCTTTTTCCTGATACAGCACCCCAGAGGCAACGTCCTCTACGACGGCGGCAACGCCCTCGAAGTTGCCCAGGATGCCCGGGAACATTGGGGTGCCGTCACGGACGCCTACGAGCCGGTGATGAGCGAGGACGACTTCGTGGTCAACCAGCTAGAGCGGATGGACGTGGACCCGGCCTCGATCCGCTACGTCATACAGTCGCATTTGCACCTCGACCACTCGGGGGCCATCGGCCACTTCCCGAACGCCGAGTACGTCGTGCAGCGGCGGGAACTCCAGTACGCTTTCACGCCGGACTGGTTCCAGAAGCCGGCCTACATCCGGCCGGACTTCGACCGGGACGTGAATTGGTTATTCCTCGACGGCCCGCACGACGACGGCTACGATCTCTTCGGAGATGGAGTCATAAAGACGCTCTTCACGCCGGGCCACGCGCCGGGACATACG
This sequence comes from Rubrobacteraceae bacterium, assembly GCA_049650095.1. Lineage (GTDB taxonomy): Bacteria > Actinomycetota > Rubrobacteria > Rubrobacterales > Rubrobacteraceae > SIRX01. Next base: position 14,684 of record JBARZM010000025.1, read on the forward strand.
TCGGTGATCCTGGACCTCCCGGGGGAAGGACCGATGATGCTGACCGCCGACGCCTGCTACACGATGGACCACTACAACGAGACGGCGCTGCCCGGCCTGATCCACTCCGCCGCCGACGTGGCCGACTCGACCCGAAAGGTGCGCCGCACCGTCGAAGGCTTGGACGCAACCCTGGTAACGGGCCACGATCCGGAGGAGTGGCCCAAGTTCAAGAAGGCGCCCGAGTACTACTCGTAGCCAAACGGGGTCGCCGCAAGCCCGTTAGGCGGCGACCCCGTTTTATTCGAGTCTCAGACAAAGATAGCGTAACGTGTAGGTAGAGCCAGACCTGGCGGGAGTCAACTTGTAAATCCTATGCAGGTTAGTGGGTTATCGCAAATTCCCGATCTCGGAAGCTCGGTGAAATCATTTCAAAGACTGCTTCCCGCTGTGCTAACCTGGAGATGCTACTTAGAGTATAAGCGAGTGGCGGAAGGAGAGCCCGGAGAGATGTTTGAGCGTTTCACCGAACGATCTCGCAAGAGCGTGGTGCTGGCCCAGGAAGAAGCCCGACACTTCAACCATAATTACATAGGTACCGAGCACCTGCTCTTGGGTCTTTTGCGTGAGGAAGAAGGGGTCGCTGCCAGAACCCTGGCCTCGCTGAACGTCACACTAGATGAGGTACGAGAACAGTTAGAGAGTATCGTTGGCTACGGCGAGGAAGGTACGGGTGGTAAGGCCCCGTTCACCCGACGATCAAAGAGAGTATTGGAAATGGCGCTCCGTGAGGCGCTGCTACTAGGCCACAACTACATCGGGACTGAGCACTTGCTGCTGGGGCTGATGCGCGAGGGAGAAGGCGTAGCCAACCGAATCCTCGGCAATTTGGACGTCGGGGTAGAGAGGGTCCGTCGGGAGATCTTGCAGATGTTGGACCGGGGCGAGTACGAAGGGATTAGCACCGAGGAGCTGTGGGAGACGACCTTGAGATTAAGAGAGGTCGTGGACGGGTTGAATCAAGCCGCGGGTAGAAGATTTTTGGAGACCGCCACCTACGCGACGCTTGGCTCCCTGTTGTCCGCGCCGATCATCGGCGTTACGGTCTACGTGGCCATCCGGCTGGCTCTAAAGAAGACCCTTCGAGACAAGGGATCTCGTTCGATTTTCCGTCTGTAACCCGGAATTTAGGATCGGAACGGCCTGACGAGAGTTGCCGGCGCCGAGAGCTTGTCGGAAACCAATCTTTAATATTGTTTGCCCACTTTGTGGATCCTTCCACAAGTTGCGATTTTTTGCCAATATGGAAGTCCTTCGCTCTAAGGCTCAGGTTTCGTACTTGATGGCGACGGTCTTTACCTGGCTGTATTCGTAGAGGGCTTCGTAGCCTTTCTCGCGGCCGTGGCCGGACTTCTTGAAGCCGCCGAACGGTAGCTCGACGCCGCCTCCCGCGCCGTAGGTGTTGACGTAGACCTGGCCGGCCCGGATCTCCCGGGCGAGCCAGTGCGCTTTGCCGACGTCAGCGGTCCAGACCGCGGCGATCAAACCGTAGTCCGTGCCGTTGGCGATCTCGGCGGCGTGTTCGAGGCCCTCGAACGGGGTCGCTACCAAAACGGGCCCGAACACTTCCTCCTGAGATAGCGTATCTCCCGGGGATACCCCGCCGAAGAGGGTCGGCTCGAAGAAGAAGCCGTCCTTGAGGCGGTCCTCTTGCGGGGTGTCGCCGCCGGCCAGGAGGTTCGCCTCGTTCTTTCCGGTTCGGACGTAGCTCTGGATGCGTTCGAGTTGGTCGCGGGAGATGATGGGGCCGAGGTCCGGGTCTTCGAGGCCGGGTCCGAGGGTGATCTCCCGGAACTTCCCGGCGACGGCCTCCACTACCTGATCCTGCACGCTTTCTTCGACGAGCAGCCGCGAACCGGCGGAGCAGGTCTGGCCCGCATTCTGGATGATGGAGTTGACGATCACCGGGACGGCGCCCTCTATGTCAGCATCGGCGAGAACGACGTTGGGCGACTTGCCGCCGAGCTCCAGCGTAACGGGGATAACGTTTTTGGCGGCGGCTTTGCTCACGAGCTTCCCGACCTCTACCGAGCCGGTGAACGCCAGGTGATCTATGCCGGGATGGGCCGAGAGCGCGGCCCCGGCCTCTTCGCCGTAGCCGGGCACGACGTTCAACGCGCCGGGGGGAAGCCCAGCTTCGAGCGCCAGTTCACCGAGTTTGATGGGGGTAAGGGGCGCCTCCTCGGCCGGCTTTAGCACGCAGCAGTTGCCGGCGGCCAGGGCCGGGGCAACGGAGCGGCAGCCCATCTGGATCGGGTAGTTCCACGGGATGATGTGCCCGGTAACACCGTAAGGCTCGCGCACCGTGTAGACGAAAGTATCCGAGAGGGCGGGGATGGTGTCTCCGTAGAGCGACTCTACGGTGTTGGCGTAGAACTCGAAGTAGCGGGCGGCCACCGTGGCGTCGGCCCGAGCCTGCGTCAAGGGCTTGCCGGTGTCCGTGCTCTCCAGCCGGGCAAGCTCCTCGCGGTCCCGGCGCAGCAGTCCGGCGAGGCTGTGCAGGATACGCGCCCGCCCGGCTGGTGTGGTGCGGCGCCAGTTCTTCTCGTACGTCTCACGGGCGGCCTCTACCGCCTGATCCACCTCCGCCTCTCCGCACCGGACTACGGTGGCGAAAGACTGCCCGGTCGAAGGGTTTACGACTTCGAAGGTCCCGTTCCCGGTCACTTTCTCCCCGCCGATGATGGCCGGGTAGGCCACGGATGTCGCGTCCATTGATGCTCCTTAGTTTTGTCCGATAGTTCTAGCCCGGTGGCGGTACGTATCCCGGCAGCGCTTCGATCCGCCCCATCCAACCCCGAAGCGCCGGGAAGCTTTCGAGGTCGTAGCCGCCTTCGTGGCAGACACGGGGGTACGTGTAGAGCGTTACATCGGCGGCCGTGGGGATATCTCCGACGAAGAACTCGTGGTCGTCCAGGTGGCGCTCCATCACGCCGAGGGCCCGGTAGCCCTGCTCGAAGATGTCGTCCAACTCTGCTTTCTTATGGTCTGTCATCTCGACGTCCCACATGCGCCAGAGGCGGGGCCGGGAGAGGTAGAGCAAGAGACTGTATTGCTCGAAGAACATCCAGCGCAACACCTGCGCCCGCCCCAGCTTTTCTTCCGGCAGGTAGAATGTGCCCTCGGCGAGGTAGAAGAGGATCGCGCCGGACTCCTGTAGCATGTTCCCGTCGTCGAGTTCCAAAACCGGGACCTTGCCGTCGGGGTTGACATCCCTCAGAAATTTCGGGGTGTGAGTCTTGCCACCCTTGGTGTCGTAGTCGACTACCTCGCATTCCGTACCCAGCAAACCCAGCAGCAGCCGGACCTTGTACCCGTTGCCCGACATCGGGGCGGAGTGCAACCGCATCAAGCCTCACCTCGCTTTCCGTAACCACCGGGAGACGACTGTATTCTACCCGGACCGGGTTCCCCCATGCTACGGTATGTCTCTTGCAAAAGAGGCGAAGTCCCGGTCGGGCTGACGTCGAGAAAGGCCCCGGCTCGTAGTAGATCTACTTTATGCCGGCGTAGTTGTTCTCGCACGGTTCCCAGTCCTTCTCCGAGGGCGCCTTCCACGCGGAGGCTACCTCTTGCGGACGTAGCCTCCGCCCCCGACCGCGCCTTCGCGGACCGGGAAGGATGCCTAATCCTCCGGTATTCTCGTCGGTCGAGTCATCCATTGGCGGGAACGGGCGCCGGTTTTCGCCAATTTATAGTGATTACTGGCTCCCTAAAGATCCCCGCCCTCTTCGACGAGGCGGTGCAATTCACGGTCTAAAAGGCCGAGCCGGGCTTCGCGGAGGAGCGGAACCTTGCGGCGGCGTTGCATGACGCTCTTCAGGTCGAGGTCGGCTGTTACCAGGTCTTCCTTGTAGAGTGCGGCCTCCACCATTACCTTGCCCAACGGGTCCACGACGTGGGAGTTGCCCCAGAAGTGGAGGTCTCCCTCCGTGCCGACCCGGTTGACGAAGACGACGTAGCATTCGTACATGCGGGCGTAGAACCGGGTGATGTCGTGCCAGTATTCGGTGGTGTCCAGGTCTCCGGGGAAGCGGCTGTCGGCGCTGTTGGTCGGCACGAGGAGGACGCGGGCGCCGTCTTGAACGGCTATAAAGCCCAGCGCCGGCTGCCAGGCGTCGTTGCAGATCAGGGTAGCCAGGTTCCCGAACTTTGCGCCGAAAGCCTTCATCCTCTGGCCCGGGCTAAAGAATTTCCGCTCCTCGAAGATGCCGTAGGTCGGCAGGTAGAGTTTGCGGTGCAGGTGTAGGAGGGAGCCGTCCTCGAAGTAGGCCGCGCTGTTGTAAGTGCGGAAGCCGCCGCTGTCCTCGTGAAATCCGATCAGGACCGAGATATTGTCCGTCTTCTCGGCCAGAGAGGTAATGCGCCCGTCCAAGACTCCCATGGAGACGTCGTCGTCGATTTGGCCGAGCGAATAACCCGTCAGGCTAAGCTCCGGGAAGACGACCAGATCCGCGCCCTCGGCCCGGGCTTTCTCTATGGCTTCAGCCGAACGGCGGAGGTTCGCGTCCACGTCGCCGAGAATCGAGTCTATCTGTGCCAGGGCTACTCTCATGGCCCCATATTACAGTTTTTGCGGTTTTGCGCCGGACCCGCCGACTATGGCTATGATGGCTACGCGGTGGCGAAGCGTCCTATCGTGTCTTCCGGGTCCACGCCTCCCAGGTGTTCGGCGAAGATTTTGTAGTAGGCCAGCTCTTCGCGGGTTCGGAGCGGGGGTGAAATCTTGGCTTTGTCCCGCTCGAACTCTTCTTCGGTGACGCTGTTTTCCATGCGTTCCTTCAGGACCGAGGACGCGCCGGAACCGTCGCCGAACTGGGCTTTCTTGCGCCACAAGAAGTCTTCCGGTAGCCAGCCGTCGAAGGCCTGGCGCAGCAGGCGTTTCTCCAGTTGATCGTCGCCGGCGAGCTTCCAACCGGCGGGGAGTGACAACCCTAGCTCGATCATGCCGAGCTCCAGGAACGGGACGCGGGCTTCGAGGCTGTGGGCCATCGAGGTCCGGTCGCCGCGCTGGAGGTTCAGGTTGTGCAGGCCTTCGATGCTCCGGATCAGCTCTTCGTGCAACTCTTCTTCGGTCCCGAAGTCTTCGTAATACTCGTAGCCCGCGAATATTTCGTCCGCGCCCTCGCCCGTGAGAACTACCTTGACGTACTGCGCCGTGAACTCGGCCAGGATGTAGTTCGGGACCGCGCTCCGCACGAGCGACGGGTCGAAGCTCTCGATCGCCCGCACGACCTTCGGCAGCGCCTTTACGGCGTCCTCTTGCGTGTAGATGGCCTCATGGTGCTCGGTATCCAGGTGCTCGGCCACGGCGCGGGCCGCCAGCAGGTCCGGCGAGTCTTCGAGGCCGACGGCGAATGTCATGAGCCGGGTCCCGTTGCGCCGGGCCCACTTGGCGGCGATCGCGGCGACGAGGCTCGAGTCGAGGCCGCCGGAGAGAAAGACGCCCACGGGCACGTCGCCCATCATCTGTCCCTCCACGGTCTCGACAAGCTCTTCGCGGACTTTTGTCAGGATTTTTTCCGGGATCTTCGCCCCGGGCTCCGATGGTCCGTCGAACTGGTCGAGGTCTTCCATGTCCCGGGGCACGGCGTAGGCGAAACGCTTGAGTCCTTCTTCGGGCGTCCAGTAATGTCCCGGCGGAAAGACTTTCGCCTCGACCAGCCATTCGTCCTCGTAAGCCCGAAGCTCCGAGGCGAAGACTATCTTCCCGTCGCGCTTCGACCAGTAGAGCGGTTTGATGCCTACCGGGTCTCGGGCCGCAACGAAACGCCCGTCTTCCCCGGCGACGATAAAGGCGAACATGCCGTGGAGTTCAGAGATACTCTCGGGACCCCACTGGTCCACGACGTGCAGAGCCACCTCGTTGTCCGAACTGGTCTTGTACTCCACATCGGGCAGCTTCTCGCGGACTTCGTGGTGGTTGTAGATTTCGCCGTTCCCGACCAGGTAAAGCTTGCCGCCGGACTTGGATCCCGTCACGAGCGGCTGCCGGCCGCCGCTAACGTCGACGATGGAAAGTCGCCGATGCCCGAGCCAGTTCCCCCCGACCCCGATGTCTCCTTCTTCGTCGGGGCCGCGATGGACTATGCGGTTTAGCATCCGTCCGGCCACCCCCGGTTCCAGACCCCCGTAGACGCCAATGATGCCGCACATTACCCTATGCTCTCCTCTCGACTGGAAACCCCTACGATAAAGTCCGGGCCCGCCCTGCGGGCTTGACCGGGCGCGCCGCGGGCCTTGGTTTGTGTAGGCGGTACGCGGGTCTCTTTTATCGAAGGCGAAGGTTTTCGTGTTTTTCGCGTGTAGCGCGTTGCTTGCAACATTATGGTGGCATATCTTCCACCGATCCGGTACGGAAGTCAATCCTACCGATGGACAACCAAACCGGGGCATCCGCCGCGAATTGTTCTCCTTCGGGCCGATGCGGGACGCCGCGCCAGGAAACTAAACTGCATGAAGGTCTTCTTGCGAGCCCTGGTGACGGTCCGGCGGATGACCGGGAAGATTTTACGGAGTATGACGAGCAGCGTACGAAAAGTCGAGGGAGGAGGCGAGTTTGGCACAGGTACTCCGGGGCAACTTCGGGCCCCACGATGCCGTCGAGCCAGTTGGTCCGCTACTTGAAAGAGGTCCGGCGCAGGCTTCGGCTGTTTCGGCCAGCGTCGCGTCCATAAACCTCAGCCCGAAACCCGGCGACGTGGAGGGCAACCTGCTTCTCGCGGAAAAGACCGTCGCCGAGGCGAAGAGGGCGCACCCGGATCTTCGTTGGGTCGTTTTACCGGAGCTTTTCGCGTCCGCCTACACGAGCCTGAATACCGCGCACCGGTACGCCGAAGACGCCACCGAAGGTCCGGGCGTACAAAGGTTTCTGGCCCTGGCCCGTGCCCTCGATGTTTACATAGCGTACGGTTTCGCCGAGCGGCTTCCGGGCACGGCCGGTCCATCCGGCGTCGCGGACAGCGCGAACCTCGTCGGTCCCGAAGGCGTACTACTCACGTACCGCAAGCGGCACCTGGTTCGGGAGACCGGCGAGGATCGGGTTTTCGTCCCCGGCGTGGAACTCCCAACCGTCGCGGCGGGCGGCTTGCGGGTCTCGCTCGTCATCTGCTGGGACCTCGGTTTCCCGGAGGTCGTGCGCGAGGCGGCGCTGGATGGAACCGAGCTGATCCTGGCCCCCGCCGGATGGCGCGAACTCTACGCCCAGCAGTACGAGCTCTCCTGCGCCGCCCGCGCCCTGGATAACGGCGTCTACCTGGCGAGCGCCAACCAGGTCGGAGATTACCCCGAAGCCCGGTTCGGGACGCCCGGGGGCGTCTACGGTCCAGACGGGAGCCGCATCTCCGAGACGTTCGGCGGCAGGAGCGTCGGCAGCATCGACCCCGCGGCCCCGGCCCGGTGGCGGAGACTCTATGGTAATACTATGCTTCCAGCCGCCGGTTCGGGATGGGGAATGCCTTTCGAGAACCCCGGTTCGTACTTGGAAGTTGTCGAGAAGACCGAAAAACCTGCGTAGTCCGGAACGGGGGTACTCTTCCGAGACCTTCCTACGCATCTTGCGGGTTTGTGAAAAAACGGGCATGAAAATCCCCGACGCATACTCTGGGGGGAAACGTCAAGTATACTTTTGCATCCCATCTCTTACTTGCGCGAAACCTCATGCGAAAGGCAAAAACCGCACGTACGTTTGACTGGCTCGACAACATTACTGTATACTGCTCATTGGTTTAGGAAAGATTTGGAAGCGAAGTATTTGTTGCAGGTCTTCAGAAAGGAGCTTCGTAACATAATTATGCTTATGTTTTTGCGGCGGAAAAGATGGGAGATCCGGTGGCAGGATTCCTAGAATTCCTGGCGTCCCGTTGGGACAGTCTCCTGGAGGACGCTATCGGGCACGTGCAGGTCGTGCTGCTTGCTTTGATCATAGCCACGTTCATCGGTATAACGCTCGGGGTTCTGACTTACAGGCGCCAGGCCATCGCGCAGGCTTTGTTGGCTGTTACCTCCGTGATGCTGACCATACCGTCGTTCGCGCTGTTCGGGCTGATGGTTCCCATCCTGGGTCTCGGCTACATACCGACGGTAGTTGCCTTGGTGAACTACTCGATCCTCTCGATATTGCGGAATACGATCACGGGTTTGCAGTCGGTGGATCCGGCTATAACCGAATCGGCCAAAGGCATGGGGATGAGCAATTTCCAGCAACTCGTCCGGATAGAGCTTCCGCTTGCCTGGCCGGTAATAATCGCCGGTATAAGGGTGTCGGGGCTCCTGATACTGGGCATCGCCGCCATCGCGTCCTTTGTTGGTGGACCCGGGTTGGGGTCGTTCATTTTCGGTGGCCTCTCTCGTATCGGGGGGGCAAACTCGATTAACCTGGTGGTCTCGGGCACCTTGGCTGTCATCGTGCTCGCGCTGTTGTTCGAGTTGTTCTTCTCGATCTTCGGCAAGTTAACAACATCGAAGGGGCTAAATTAATTGACGGATAGCGCCAACAACAATCAGGAACAGGATAGCCGCGAGGTAATGATCAGTCTGGAGAACCTTTCCAAGACTTTCCCCGGCACGGATGAGCCGGCGGTCAAAGACCTTTCAATGGACATTTATCGGGGAGAGATCGTGGTGCTAGTCGGGCCTTCGGGCTGTGGCAAGACTACTACCATGAAGATGGTCAACCGCATCATCGAGCCTTCGAGCGGCAGAATCTTTCTCGAAGGCGAGGATGTAACGGGCGTCAACCCCGACAGCTTGCGCCGGCGCATAGGCTACGTTATACAGCAGATCGGGCTCTTCCCCCACATGACGATCGCCGACAATATCGCGACCGTGCCCAAAATGCTCGGCTGGGACAAGCAAAAAACTTCGGACCGGATAGACGAGTTGCTCGAGACGGTTGGTATAAACCAGAACTACCGGGACCGGTATCCCAAAGAACTCTCCGGAGGACAGCGGCAGCGCATCGGGGTTGCCCGGGCGATGGCCGCGGACCCGCAGGTCTTGCTAATGGACGAGCCGTTCGGGGCGATAGACCCTATTACCCGCGATCGGCTCCAGGACGAGTTCTTGAGGCTCCAGGAGGAGATCCAGAAGACCATCGTCTTCGTCACCCACGATATAGACGAGGCCATAAAGATGGGCGACCGGATCGCCATTCTGCAGGAGCAGTCCGTAATCGCCCAGTACGATACGCCGGAGAACATACTGACCGACCCGTCGAGCGAGTTTGTAGAGGACTTCGTCGGCGCCGGCGCCTCGATAAAGCGTTTGAGTCTAACAAAAGTCTCGGACATCGAGCCGGCGGAATGGCCGGTGGCCAGCGTGAACGACAGCTACGAGGACGTTCGCGGGAAGATGGAGAGCACCGGCAAGGATTACGTGCTGTTGCTGGACGAGCAAGAGCGCCCGAAGCGGTGGGTGAACATACAAGACATCGAGACCAACGGCGTTCCGCTCAAAGAAGCCGGATGGCCGGCGGTGGCGATACTGGAGCAGGACGCCAACCTCTACGAGACGCTCGATACCATGATCACCTCCTACAAAGGATCCGCCATAGTCGTCGACGATAAAGGCGCCTACAAAGGCGTGGTCGACTTCGACAAGGTCCTCGAAATGATCGACTCGATGCGTGACCCGGACAAGCAGTCCCTAGACCAAGAGGAGGCGCAGGCTTGAGAGGCGTCTCAAAGAGCATTCTCGCCGTAGCGGGCGTTTGCCGGGGTGAGGGACGATGACCAGCGCCCAGAAAACCGAAGAGCGTACCGAGCTAGATCAACGGGAGCAGGAGCCCGAGGGCAACGGGCAGAAGAAGCAACAGAAATCCGGCCCTGGAGCCGACAAGATCGCAAGGACGTTCGCCCGCTACCTGATAATGCCGGTATTCCTTATAGCCGTGTGCGGGGCGCTCTATCTGTGGGTCGGCAGCCTGCAACTCGATAGCATAGAGCAACGCACTCTGAATCAGGGATACATCATACAACGAGTCGTGCAGCATCTTCAGCTCACCGGTGTCGCCACCGTGCTCGTCGTGGTTATATCCGTATCCGCCGGGGTGCTCTTCACCCGGGACTTTATGAGTCGGGTATCCCCGTACATAGTCAGCGTCGGCAGCATAGGGCAGGCGATCCCTTCCATCGGCGTGCTCGCCCTTTTGGCCGTGAGTGGTTTTTTCGGCTTCAGGGCAGCCATAGTGGGGCTCGTGATCTATGCGTTCTTGCCGGTGCTCAGAAACACGATGGTCGGTATACGACAGGTTGATTCCTCGGTCATTGAGGCCGGGAGAGGCATGGGCATGACCAAGACGGCCGTACTGTTCCGAATCGAGCTACCGCTGGCTATTCCAATTATGCTCGCTGGTATAAGGACGGCCCTGATAATCGTGGTTGGTACGGCGACGCTCGCCACGTTCATCAACGCCGGCGGCATGGGTGACATAATCGTTACCGGCATCAAGCTGAGCCGGGACTCTATCCTGGTAACCGGCTCCGTGTTGACCGGCGTTCTGGCTCTGACCATCGACTACATAGCGGGGGTAGTTGAGGATATTCTTCGTCCCAAGGGTTTGTAGGGTTGGAAAAGTAATTACGGGTGTTCGTGAAACTTGATTCTTAGGAGGAATATAGCTGTGGTAAACAAATCCCTGATCAAACTGGCCGGCCTGGTGGCCGTGTTGTCCCTGGCCCTGGCCGGGTGTGGCAGCGTGGTGGGCGGAGGCGGCCAAGCCGCCGGCGCCCTCGCCGACGTAGACAACTCCGACTTTAGCTACACGGTCGGTTCGAAGGACTTCACCGAGCAGTTGATCCTTGGGCAGATCGCCGTTCAGGCTCTAGAAGCGACGGGCGCGGATGTGACGGATCAGACTAACCTGGCCGGTACGGACGCCGTACGCTCGGCGCTCGTCAACGGCGACATAGACATGTACTGGGAGTACTCGGGGACCAACTGGATCAACCACCTCGGTAATACGGATCCGGTCTTCCCGGCTGAAGAGCAGTACCGGGTAGCCAAGGAGGCGGAGCTCGAAGAGAACAACATCGTGCTTCTGGACCGGGCGCCGTTCAACAACACCTACGCCCTGGCGATGCGCAGTGAAGCTCCCGAAGAGGTTCCGCCGCTCCAGGACGTTACGAACCTCTCGGACATCGGGCCCCTGATTCAGAACAACCCCGATGCCGCGACGTTGTGTGTCGAGAGCGAGTTTCGCTCCCGCGACGACGGCCTGCCGGGCATGGAGGAGAAGTACGGCTACCAGTTCCCCGAGGGTAATGTCTTCCTCTTCGACACCGGCGTGGTCTATGACCGGACCGACGCGGGCGACCCCTGCAACTTCGGCGAAGTCTTCACCACCGACGGACGTATTGCAGCCCTGGATCTGACCCTCATCGAAGACAACGAGGACTTCTTCCCGATCTACAACCCGGCGATAAACACCCGCCAGGAGGTATACCAGGAGAACCAGGAAGGCCTCAACAATACCTTCAGCCCCGTGGCCGAAGCTATAGACACGCAGACGATGCAGCAGCTCAACGCTTCCGTCGACGTTGACGGCGAAGCCCCCGAGGACGTTGCCCAGCAGTGGCTCCAGGATCAGGGCTTTATCGAGTAACGTAAAACTGTAGGCTAACTTTCTACGGGACACCGGCTCTCATCTTGGGCCGGTGTCTTTTGTCTGTCGGGACCTTTCTTTCGCTTCCCAGGCCGGTTCTCCGTCCGCTAGAATGGACGGGGACGTTCATTTTCTTTGCCAGAGAGGCGCGAGTTGAAGATCACTAAAGTCCGAACAGAGAGTCTCCGGCGGGAGCTGGACCCCCCTTTCGACGCAGCCTGGGACCCTGTGCCCCGCACCAAATTCGAGGCCGATGTCGTGATCGTAGAGACCGATGAAGGAATCACTGGAATCGGTGGCGGCGCCCCCATGGCAGGGTTCGGGGACTTCGAGCATTTGTTCGTCGGGGAGGACCCGTTCGAGGTCTCCCGCCATTCGCGGGTCCTCGAAACGATACAGTTCCACGCAAGGGCATACTGGCCCCTGGAGGCCGCCCTCTGGGACATTATCGGCAAGGCGTGCGGGCAACCGGTGGCGCGGCTGTTTGGGGGAAGCGAGACGCGGCTGCCGGTCTACGCTTCGTGCGGGGAACTCAAGTCGCCCGTGGAGCGGGCCGAGTCGGCGCTGGCGCTTCGGGAAGAAGGTTTCCGGGCCATGAAGATTAGGGTCGACCCGAACCGTTTGGAAGAGGGTCTCGCCGCCGTCGCGGCCACGCGGGAGGCCATCGGGGACTCCATGGAGATCATGGTGGACCTGAACGAGGCCTGGCGGATGGCGGGGGACGCGGGCCGCTCGATAGACCTCCCGGCCGCGCGCCGCATAGCGGATGCCCTCTCGGAGCTGGACGTTTTCTGGCTCGAGGAGCCGCTGCCGTACTCGGACCCCACCGGCATGAAGAGCCTCCGGGAGCACACCGGGGTGCGCGTGGCCGGGGGCGAGATGGCCCGTAACTGGGAGGAGGTGATGGGGTTTGTCGAGGCGGAGGTCCTGGACGTGTATCAGCCGGACGTGGTGCTGACGCTCGGGATGCACCGGGCGCGCTTTATCGCGGAGCTCGCCCACGCACACAACCACTACTTTACGCCTCACACCTGGACGGACGGGCTCGGGTTGCTGGCGAACCTCCACGTGACGGCGGGCGTGGGGGGCGGGCCTTATCTGGAGTTTCCTTACGATCCTCCCGGCTGGACGCCGAGGCGCCGGGACTTTATGCTGGCGGAGCCTTTGACCATAGACAGCGACGGTTGCTTGCCGGTGCCGGACGCGCCGGGCCTCGGGGCCGCGCTGAACCCTGATCTCATACCGGAAGGATGAAGATGTCCAAGTGGCACGAACGGGCGCAACACCTGCGCCTACGAAACCAGGCCTGGATAGACGGAGAGTTCGTGGATGCTGCCTCGGGGAAGCGGTTCGAGAACGTAACCCCGCGGGACGGCAGCGTCTTGAACGAGGTCGCCGAGGGTGACGCCGAAGATATCGACCGGGCGGTCCGGGCGGCGCGCAAGGCGTTCGAGGACGGACATTGGTCCAGGATGGCGCCGGTATCGCGGAAGAAAGTGTTGCTGCGGTTCGCCGGTCTCATCCGGGAGCACCTCGAAGAGCTCGCCCTGGTGGAGAGCCTGGACGTCGGCAAGCCGATCTCGGACGCGCTCGCCGTGGATGTTCCGTCGTCGGCGCAGTGCATCGAGTGGTACGCCGAGGCGATAGACAAGCGCTACGGAGAGGTCTCGCCGACCGGCAAAGACTCGCTGGCGTTCGTGACCCGCGAGCCGGTTGGGATTGTGGGGGCGGTCGTCCCCTGGAACTATCCCCTGATCGTCACGAGTTGGAAGCTCGCCCCGGCGCTGGCCGCCGGAAACTCCGTGGTCCTCAAGCCCGCCGAGCAATCGCCGCTCTCCGCGCTCTTTCTGGGAGAGTTGGCCGCCGAGGCTGGGTTGCCGGATGGTGTACTGAACGTCGTGCCGGGCTTCGGGCCGACGGCGGGGGCCGCGCTCGGGCTTCATGCCGACGTGGATAAGATCGCCTTTACCGGTTCGACCGAGGTCGGAAAGATGTTTCTCCGCTACGCCAGCGAGTCGAACATGAAGCGGGTCTCGCTGGAGTGCGGCGGCAAGAGCCCGCAGGTCGTGATGGGCGACCCGCCGGACCTCGAAACCATAGCTTCGAGCGTCGCCTCGGGCATCTTCTACAATGCCGGCCAGACTTGCCACGCCGGCTCCCGGCTCGTGGTGCATCGCGGGGTAAAAGACGAGCTGCTGGAACTCATCTCCGCCCACGCGGAACGCATGGCCCCCGGCGACCCATTAGACCCCGAAACCGTAGTGGGTTCGATGGTCGACGAGACCCAGATGGAACGCGTGATGGAGTACGTGGGCATCGGCGCGGGCGAGGGCGCGACGGTCGCTTTTGGCGGAGGTCGGGTGCGGGAAGAGAGCGGCGGGTTCTACATAGAGCCCACGGTGCTCGACGGCGTCGGGCCCGGGATGCGGGTGGCGAACGAGGAGATATTCGGCCCCGTCCTCTCGGTGCTGGAGTTCTCCGACGCGGATGAAGCCGTCGCCCTCGCAAACTCGACGGACTACGGGCTGGCCGCTTCGGTCTGGAGCCGGGACATAAGCCTGGCCCACCGGACGGCGGCGGCGATTCGGGCCGGGACGGTTTGGATCAACTCTTTCGACGCCGCCGACCTGACCGTGCCGTTCGGTGGTTTCAAGCAGTCGGGCTTCGGACGCGACAAGTCCCTCCACGCCCTGGAACAGTACGAACAACTCAAGACGACCTGGGTGGATCTAAAATCCTGAACGAAACCGCAGAGACAACCTTGAAAGAGGTGTGATGCTTTCTGAGCAGTTGATCGAGATGCAGTCTTCCGGGCGGGTAGTCTTCGGTAGCGGGGAGGTGACGAGGATCGGCGAACTGGTCCGCGAGACCGGGGCCACGCAAGTCTTCCTCGTGGCCGACCCGGGCATCGTGGCCTCGGGACTGATGGACGTTGTAAAGGCGGGCCTCGACGTCGACCTCCGTGTGGGATCTTTCGAGGGCGTAACCCCGAGCCCCACCACGGAGGACATCGAGGCCGGCAGCGACGCCTTGAGAGAGTTCGGGCTCCGGGACACGGTGGTCGTCGCGGTCGGTGGGGGATCTTCGCTGGACGCGGCCAAAGGACTCTCGCTTCACGCGGCCAACGAGGTTCCCGTCGCGGAACTGGACTTCCGGGCGGAGAACGTGCGACCCGGAGTCCCGATAGTAGCCGTACCGACTACCGCCGGCACCGGCTCTGAGACGAACCACTTCGGGGTAGTTACCGACCTCAACGGGCCAAAAAAGGTATACGTCGGGCACCCGAGCGTAAAGCCCCGGGCCACGATTCTGGACCCGATCTTGACCGTCAAGCTACCGCCGGGACCGACCGCCGCCACCGGCATGGACGCGATGGTCCACGCTTTGGAGGCCCTCGTGTCCCGCAGCGCGAACCCTTACGCGGACGGCGTCGCGTTGCAGGTTATAAGTATGGTGAACCGCTGGCTCCCGGCAGCCGTCTCCGACGGCGAAAACATTGAGGCCCGTTCCCGGATGCTGCTCGCCTCTCACATGGCCGGGTTGGCCTTCTCCAGCGGTACGGGGCTCGGGCTTTGTCACGCCATCGCACACTCGATCTCCTCCCACACCGGCGCCGTCCACGGCGTGGCCCTCACCGCCGTGTTGCCGGAGGTCATGAGCTTCAATCTGCCCGAAAGCTCCGGCAAGCTCGCCCTGGCCGCCAAATCCCTCGATGTATACGAGCCCTCCGCCCCCGAAAAAGAGAACGCCCGCGCGGCCGTCCGGGCTATAGAGGACCTGTCGCGGAAAGTCCTGGACGCGTCCGTATCGGGCCTTGGCGTCACGGAAGACCTCGTGCCCGTGCTCGTCGAAGACACGCTCTCGGACCTCGTGATCGGCAATACCCCCAGAATGCCGTCCGCCGGGGAGGTCCGGGAGATCCTGACATCGGCTTGACGCGCCGCGAGAACGGAGCTTGAAAGATGCCGGAAGCACCGGAAGACAAGCGGGATAAACGTGTAGACCTGGTATTCGAGGGCGGCGGGGTCAAGGGGATCGGGCTCGTCGGCGCGTTCTCGGTTTTGGAGGAGCATGGATACGGGCCGCAGGGTATAGCCGGTTCCTCGGGGGGCGCGGTGTTGGCGGCGCTTTTGGCGGCGGGCTACACGGCGGCGGAACTACGTGAGATCCTCCTGGAACTCGACTTCGAGAGCCTGCGGGACAAAGCCTGGGAGGACCGCATTCCCTTTCTTGGAACGCCGCTGAGCCTCCTGAAAGATCAGGGACTCTACGAGGGGAAAGCCCTGCTGAAATACATGCGCGGCTTGCTGGCGTATAAGGGGGTAAGAACTTTCGGGGACCTGATAGAGGCCGGGTACACGGGCCAGGCGCGCCTTGGAAACAGGGTGCAGATGATCGCCTCGGATATCTCCACCAGGAGCCTGCTGGTACTACCCCGGGACGCGTCCAGGCTTGGGATCGAGGACCCGGGTAGCCTGGAGGTGGCCCTCGCGGTCCGGATGAGCGCGGGGATACCTTTCTACTTCGAGCCGGTAAAGTTTCGTAACCCGAAGACGGGCCGGGATCACCTCATAGTGGACGGCGGGGTCCTCTCCAACTTCCCGGTTTGGCTTTTCGATACGGGTGGAGAACCACGCTGGCCCACCTTCGGGCTGAAGCTGGTAGAGCCGGACCCCCGCGCCCCACTAGCCTATCGTATAGGAGAAGCCGGGCACCCGACGAACAAAATCGAAGCCACCATCGATTACGTGAAGAGCCTCGTGCTTACGGTAATAGAAGCCCACGACCGGCTCTACATCGAAACAGCGGACTTCGTGCGGACGATCTGCATCCCCACCCTCGGCATCCGGACGACGGACTTCGATCTTTCGAGAGAACGTAAGCTGGAACTATACGAAGCGGGCCGCGACGCGGCGGAGCGCTTCCTGAAAACCTGGAGCTTCGAAGACTACAAGAAAGAGTTTCGGCAGGGAGACGGCTACCCCCGTGGGACGGAAGCCGCCGGCCGGACGCGGCGCGGCGCGGACGAGGACGGCCACTGAAATGGCCCCAAAACTACTACAGCGTAGAGCACGTAGGACAATTGGCCCCCTAGAAACCGGGTCAATTGCCCGATGACACGGCGTCGCGGAAAGTGCATGATCTCTTAGAGGCTGGCCAAGCCGTGTAAATTCCCCCCTCCCGGGCGAGGCCGGCCTCGCTATTTACCGGGACCGGATCGCGGTGATAGAGTAATAGCGATGAGGGGAGAGATGCGGTTTTGAGCCCGTCAGAGACAATCCGGGTAGCGATAGCGGATGACCAGCAACTCTTTTCCGGCGGGTTGGCCCGGATCATCGGGGTTCAGCCGGATATAGAGGTCGTTGGCGAAGCCCACACCGGCGAGGAAGCCGTGGAGTTGTGCCTGAACACCGAGCCCGACGTCGTCTTGATGGACATCTCGATGCCGGTCATGGACGGCGTAACCGCGACCCGTAAGATCCGAGAGGTCTTCCCCCGGACGCGCATCCTGATCCTTACGGTACACACCGACGACGGGCACGTATTTCAGGGGATCAAAGCCGGCGCCCAGGGTTATCTGCTCAAGGACTGTACCCCGGAAGACCTGACCCGCGCCATAAGAACGGTTTACGCCGGGGACACCATCATGGCCCAGGACATAGCCCGGAAGATGCTGATGACCTTCGAGGGCATCAGGAGCGAAGACGCCGAAATAACGCCCCATTTGACCGAACGGGAGCTAGAGGTGATCAAAGCCCTGGCCCAGGGCATGAGCAATAAGCAGATCGCCCAGAGCCTTCACATTTCCGAAAAGACGGTCCGCAACCACGCCTCCAACATCTACAAAAAGCTGCACATCTACGACCGGACCCAGGCCGTTATCTACGCCGTGCGCCGGGGCCTGGTAGACCTCGAAACCCTGGGCTCGGGGTAACCATTTAACTATCCAACAGCCTGGATGGGCTTCTTAGCGCGGTATCTCTATCCGTACCGAAGTTCCCTTGCCGGCTTCGCTGGAGACTTTCAATTTGCCACCCAGGGCTTCTACCCTTTCCCGCATCCCGGAGAGCCCGACTCCGCTAGGCTTGGAGCCAGGCTCGAAGCCGCAGCCGTCGTCCGTTACCGTTGCCGCCAGCTTCCGGCCTTTCTTGCTTAGCGTTACCTCTACCCGCCGCGCGTTGGAGTGGCGCCGGGTGTTCGCCAGGGCTTCTTGCAAGACGCGCAAAAGTTCCACGCCGGATTCGGATTCGAGTTCTTGCGGGAAATCGCCCTGCACGTCCAGGACTATCTGGCGTTCGGGTGTCATTTGCCGGTTGAGTTCCACCAGCGACTCCACCGATTTCAGGAACGGCTGCTTTTTCTCTATTCGCAGGTCGTAGACGGCGTTTCGCAGGCCACCGACCGCGCGGCGGAGTGCTTCTATCTCCCTGTCCAGCCCGACTTCGCCGGGACTTTCGGACTCTAGCTGCGTGGCCTGGAGCGCCTGCAACGTCCCGGAGAGATCCTGGAGGACCACGTCGTGCAGGTCCCGGGCGATACGTCGCCGCTCGGCCTCCCGCATTTCGTGCAAGGATTGCTCTGCCCGTTTCCGGTTGGTGATGTCGCGCACGATGCTTAGTATTGCCTTGTAGCCGCCAAACTCTATTACGGAAGAGTTGACCAGCACGTACAGCGGTACCCCGTCGGACCTGCGGTGGACGGTCTCGAAGTCCTGGTACGAACCTTCTGTAAGAAGGGTTTCCAGGTAGCGCCGGGCGCGCTGGCGATCCAGGGACAGCTCTTTCATGGTCTTCCCGAGGAAAGCGTCTTTCGATAGCCCATAAAGCTCACAGGCGTTCTCGTTGACGTCCAGGATGCTCCGGCTTTCGGGCTCGTAGACTAGTATCGCGTCGTTCGCCATCTCGAAGAGCCGACGGTACTCGCGGCCGAATTTTTCCAGCGCCTCTTCGGTTTTCCGGCGTTCTATCGCCGTGGCGAGAACGTTTGCGACGGCCTGGACGAAGTTGACGTCGTCCTTCGTGAACTTCCTGCACCGGGTGGAGTGCGTTTCGAGCACCCCGAAAGGACGTTCCTGGCCACGGATGACCACGTACATGCCGCTGACCACTCCCCGGTTCAGGAGGTTTTGCCTGCCGGTAAACCGGGCTTCCGAGCCCAGGTCTTCGAAGACCACCGACTCTTCGGCCAGCACGCGACCGGCCGGAGAGTCCTCATCGGCTTCGATGGTTGTTACGCCGATATGGTCCTCCTCCCAGCCCACCCCGGCCTCCAACACCAGCCGGTCTTTCTCCGGGAGGAGTTTCAGGACCCCGGCGTACTCCGTCCCGAGGTTCTCGGAGATCACGCCGACCGCCTCGTTCATGAGATCCGCCACGTCGGCCCGGTCCAGCGCCCGCTGCCCGAGCTGGGCCACCAACGCCTGCTGGCGCGCCCGCCGCCGGAGCTCTTGCTCGGCCTGCTTGCGCTCGGTGATGTCTTCTACCATGCCTATAACGAAGCGCGGGTGATCGTCGTGGTCGCGGACCAGGGAAGCGTTTAGCCGGCTCCAGAGAAGGCTGCCGTTCTTCCGGACGTATCGCTTTTCCAGCTCGTAACTCCCTAGCTCGCCGACGACCAGGTCTCCAAACTGCGACAGGTCCGTCGCGGCGTCGTCGGGGTGGGTTATGTCGGCTATATGGATGCCGTCGAGCTCCCGGGCGCTATAGCCCAGCATCTTCTGCAGCGCCGGGTTCGTCTGGAGTAGTTTCCCGTGGAGATCCACGACCCCGATACCCGCCGCCGTGTCCTCGAAGATCGCCCGGAAGCGCGCCTCGCTCTGCTGGATGCTGAGTAGCGACGCCGTGCGCTCGGCAAGGAGGTTCTGCTCGGCCTCGAACTTGGCGGCGTGGCTCATGGCGGCGGCTATTAGACCGGCCATGAGTTGCAGGGCATAAACGTCCCGATCCTCGAAAGCGTGGGGCCCACCCGAGACGACCTTTAGCACGCCCACGGTCTCCTGATTGTGATACAGCGGTACTACTATGAGGGAGCGTACCCCTGTCTTCCGGCAGGACTCCCGGTCCACGCGGGGATCCGTCTCGGTGTCCTCCGAGAGTAGGGGCTTGCCTTCCCGCACGCACATCCCCGACACGCTCGACGAGAGCTTGAGCCGCAGCCCGACATGCTCCGAGGAGGTGCCGCTACCGCTATAGTAAACGAGGTCCTGGTTTTCGAGCAGTTCGATCACCGCCCCCCGTGCCCCCGTGAGCGTTTGCGAACGCTCCGTAATGAGCCGCAGCATCGCCTCGTAGTCTAGCTCCGCCGTGGCGATTTCTTGCTGGGTGGAGATCACCTCCGAGAGGAGCCCCGCGTAGTCGCGCAACTCTTTCTCCGCCAGCTTTCGCTCGGTAATATCCTGGGATTGGGCTATGTAGTAGAGTGGCCGGCCTTCCGCATCCTTTACGAGCGAGACGCCCAACGATACCCACACCGGATGGCCCCCGGCGTGGACGTAGCGTTTTTCGAGGGAGTAGCTCTCAAGCCCTTCCTCCTCCATCCGGCGGACGTACTCCTGGCTGATCTCGTAATCTTCGTGGTACGTGAGCTCCTGGTAGGTCTTCGAGAGCAACTCATTTTCCGGATAGCCGAGTATCTCCAGCATCGCGCGGTTCACCCGTTGGTACCGGCCTTCCAGGCCTACCAGCGCCATGCCGACCGGAGTATTATCGAAGGCGCTCCTGAAGCGCTCCTCCGCCTCGCGCAACTCTTTTTCCGACTGCTTGCGCCCGGTTACGTCCTGGAAGTAGACCGCCAGCCCGTCCCGGGACGGATAGACGCGGACCTCGAACCAGGCACCAAGTGGTGGATAGAATTCCTCGAACCGGGCCGGCTTACCGGTCTCCGCGGCCTTCTGGCTCTCTTCGTAAAACCTGGAGCCGACGGATTCCGGGAAAGCTTTTAGCACGCTGGTACCCAAAAGCTCTTCGCGGGACCGTCCCAAAAACTGCTCCGCCCGCCGGTTTACGAAGCTGAAGCACCGGTCCCGGTCCAGGGCGAAAAAGGCGTCGGTGATGCTTTCGAGTACGTCGGTTATCCGGTCGTTAGATTTCTGGAGCGCATCCTCGGCTTGCTTGCGGCTGGTAATGTCCCGGGAGACGGCCAGTATCTCCGACGCCTCTCCGGTTTCTTCCCGAACCACGCGGCTGGTCGTCTCGAACCAGGTGTAAGACCCGTCTTTGCGCCGGATGCGATAGCTGACGGTTTCCGGGTCGGATGACTCCAGTATCGCTGAGTGAGCTTCCGCTATCTCCGACTGGTCCTCGGGGTGGAACAGATCGTAGGCCGGACGCCCGAGGAGGTCCCCCGGCTCGTAGCCGAGCAAAGCGTGGCAGGCGGGCGAGACGTAGGTGTATACGCCCTCCAAGGTGTGCTTGGAGATCATATCCGTCGAGTTCTCCGCGATGAGCCGGTAGAGCTTCTCGCTCTCGCGCAACTCTTTCTGATTATGCCTCAGACGCTGGACGCAAACCCCCAGACTTCCATCGCCCCGCAGCCCCGGGGAGGGCCACGAAATGACTTTTTGTACGGCAAGCCCTAACCCTTTCGAGCCTGTTTTCCTTGACCGCTTATTATATGCGCGGCCGGTCCAACCTTCTACATACTTTTGCCCATCATATGCGGGTTGGGTAATTTGACCCAAATCTACCAACAATATGTTCCGCCAACCCTGTAGAGGCTATACAGTATGTATGGGTTGTCCACCCCGGCGCGGTGGATCGGGGGTTGCTTGCGGGCAAGACAAGGAAGCGTGGTGAGGGCGATGCGGGTGATCGAGAAAGAGCGGGGACGCTACGAGGTTCTGGAGGTTCCCTACGGGAAGTCCTACTCCTGGAGCCCCGGCCGGGCGCGTATCGAGTGTGACTGCGGGGTGGTCGTGGATTTGGAGGGCCCTTTGGAGGGCTCGGGCGCCGTCTGTGAGTGCGGCGCGGAGTTAGAGGGGATCTCGGAGGGACCCGGCCTAGAAGTTTCTGGTAATGAGGGCGGCCACCGTCCCTGGCTGGAGGAGTACGAAGAGTGGCGGGAGCAGAAAGAGGCCAAAGACGTTCGATGCGAATACTACGCGTTCGTGGAGGCAAAAGATGAGTGAAGAGTTTGCCGGTACGCCGGCCGGAAGCGGCCACTGGTTCGAGGAACACGCGCTATTCGTCCGGTATTTGATCGTCCGCCACACCCATCACGGGATGGAGGTACTTGTCACTTACGCGGAGGGCGAGGCGACGCTGCCCGTATTCAGCTCGAAACGGATGGCCCGAGAATACCTGCAGTCCGGGGAATTCAGATCGCCGTGGCACGTCCGGGAGTCGACGGCGGGAGAGTTGATCTCACTGCTCATGGGCCACGTCGCCGACGTGGAGTTTGTAATCCTCGATCCCCTTTCCGGACCATCTGCCGGCGGGGAGGCTTTACCTGAGACCCTGAGCAAGGAATCGTTCATCAGCTCTTTGATGCAAGAGCCGATGCTGATGTCCCCCCGATAGCCCGGCGAAACCCCCGTTAGGTTACCCTTATCTGCTAACCTGTTTGGCAATCAGAGTGGAGAGGGGAGGGCTCAGGTGAACGAAAGCGGCTTTCCAGACGCAACCGCCCAGGCCGGCTTGATCCGGTCCGGCGAGGCCACGGCCGAGGAGTTGCTGGAATCAGCCATCGCGAAGGTGGAGGAACTGAACCCGACGCTAAACGCGGTGGTCGAGACGATGTACGAGCCTGCCCGGTCAGTGGCGCGGGACACGCTATCCGGCCCGTTCGCCGGGGTGCCGTTTCTGTTGAAAGACCTCGGAGCTTCCTATGCCGGGGTACCGACCACCTCGGGCTCCGGGTACGCGCGGGACTTCGTACCGGAGCACGACTCGGAGTTGACGGCCCGGTACAAACGCGCGGGGCTCGTGATCTTCGGAAAGACAAACACGCCGGAGTTCGGCATTCAGCCGACGACCGAGCCCCGGCTGTTCGGACCCTGCCGCAACCCCTGGGACCCGGAACGCTCCACCGGCGGCTCCAGCGGTGGGGCCGCGGCGGCGGTTTCCTCGGGGATCGTGGCCATGGCGCACGCGAGCGACGGCGGCGGTTCGATCCGTATCCCGGCTTCTTGTTGCGGATTGTTTGGCCTCAAGCCAACCCGGGCGCGTACTACGCTGGGCCCGGATGTGGGCGACACGATGGGCGGGCTCGTGGCCGAACATGCCGTTACCCGCTCGGTCCGCGACAGCGCCGCGCTGCTCGACGCCGTATCCGGGCCGATGCCGGGAGACCCGTACGTCGCCCCGCCTCCGGAACGTCCGTTTGTAGAGGAAGTCGGCGCGGACCCGGGCATCTTGCGCGTCGCCTTTTCGACCGGCACGGCGACCGGCGTACCGGTACACCCGGATTGCGTGGCGGCGGTACAGGGCGCAGCGAGGCTCTGCGCCGAACTCGGCCACGAGGTCGAAGAAGCCGCCCCGGTATTAGACGGGAAAGAGATCGAACGCGCCTTCTCCGTCCTCTGGTCGGCGGGGGTGGCGTCCGGGATAGAAGGCCTATCACGGGTAATGGGCAAAGAGCCCGACCAGGCTCAATTCGAGCCGCTCACCTGGGCGCTCTACGAGATGGGCCGGAACTTTACCGCCCCGGACTATCTGCTCGCCACCTCGGCGCTCCAGCGCGTCTCACGGGTCGTGGCGGCGTTCTTCGAAAACTACGACGTGTGGCTCACCCCGACGCTGGCCGAACCCCCGCCACCGTTGGGTACCTTCGATTCGCCTCCGGAAGACCCGCTACGGGGTTACTTTCGGGCGGCGGACTACGTGCCTTTTACCCCCATATTCAACGTCACCGGGCAGCCCGCCATGTCCGTGCCGCTCTACTGGAACGAGGCCGGGTTGCCGATCGGGGCGCACTTCGCCGGCCGGTTCGGTGATGAAGCCACGCTTTTTCGGCTGGCGGCCCGGTTGGAAGAGGCCCGTCCCTGGGCCGGACGCCGCCCGCCGGTGGCTGGATAGCGGTCCTTGCCGAACCGCTACAACGTAACCAGCGGAACCGAATGGGAGAGGGTCGTGGGCTACTCGCGGGCCGTGCGTCGGGGACCGTTTATATTTGTCTCCG
>JBARZM010000026.1:0-4737 GCA_049650095.1 Rubrobacteraceae bacterium
TCAATAACCCAGGATTAGCCGCGGGGCGTAAGCCGATTCGCCACCGTAGACTTCCAGCACGTCCCGCTTGAAGTCGGCGGCCGTGGACGCCTTCAAGCGGAACTGGGTCCTGCCCGTAGTATTGATCGCCGCTAGAGAGCTCATGGGCAGGCTAACCTCCGTGTAGGATTTGTCGGATGCCGGCACGTTCAGGGAGGCGACGTCGGTGAACCTCGTCGCCGCGCCATAGTCACCCTGCTCCAGCCCGCTGTTCCCGAAGGCGCCGTCTTTGACGTCCACGCGAACTTCCCCGACAGAGCCTGACAGGCCCTTGCGGTAGACGCGGAGCCGGGCGGTCTGAACCTTCGCGGAGTCCGGTAGCGGGCCGGTGTCGAAGGACAGTACCGTCCGGTAAGTGTCGGTGTTGAACATGCCTTTGTCGCCGAGCTTGTGTACGCTGACGCCCGTCCCGTCGGCGGCGAACCGCCCGACGAACCCATCTTCAGCGGCTATAGACCTGAAAACCTCGGAACCGGCGCCGCCCCTGATGGTGTACGCTTCGGTTTTTGTAGCTTCACGGTTGCCTGCGGCGTCTTCACTGAAGAACTTCAGGGTGGTGTCGTCGCTAATCGTTATGGGCTCTGAATACCCGGTAGAGTTCGTGGTCGGGGCGCTGCCGTCGAGGGTATAGTAGGTGGTTGCCGGCTCGTCGGCCGACAGCGCTACACTCTGGGAACTCCCGTACGTGCCGCCGGACGGGGAGGCTGTGGTCGTTGGTGGCGTGGTGTCTTCACCGCCGTCTCCGCCGCCCGGGGAACCGCCTTTGGGATGGTTCTCGAAGAAGCGCCAGCCGATCTCGCTGGCGTCCGGCCCCCGGGGGTCCGTGTAAGAACCCGCGGAGCTTCCGCCGGACCAGGCGTGACCCATGCCCTCGACCAGGTACTTTTCCATCACGACGGCGCCGTTGTTTCCGTCTTTGTAGACGTATTTCTTGTAGCTGCGCCCCCCGGGGGACGAGCCATTTACAGTTTTCTCGGCCGTATCGTCGATGTTGTCGTCATCTCTTCCGTCGGATGCCCGGTCGTTGGTCTGCGCCCACTGGGAGATCACCTGGTCGGCATTTACGGGGTAGACGGTGTAGTCGGAGGTGCCGTGGAATACTATCGTGGGTACGGTTCGCGCCCGGCTGCCCATGGTGGAGTATGCGGCGTCGCCTTGACGCTCCGGGTTCGGTCCGCCGCTATTGAGCGCGGTGAACGCCCCGATCTGGCTCGTCGCCGCCTTGTACTCCAGGCCGGACCCGACGTTGATAGCGGCGAAAACGTCCGGGTAGGTGGCCCCCAGGATGGCGGTCATGGCTCCACCGGCGGATAGTCCCGCCGCGTAGACCCGGTCGTCGTCTATGGAGTAATCGCGCTTCACGTCGCCGACCATGCCGGAGATCAAGGCCGGCTCCCCACGCCCGCGCGACTGGTGGGCCGTCTCGAACCAGTTCCAGCACTTGCTGGAGTTGTAAGCCGCGTCCTGCCGGGGGTAGATGGCGATGAAGTTCTCGCGCTCGGCTACCGCGTTCATCCGCGTCCCGGCCGCGAACTGGTCCGGGTCCTGCGTGCAGCCGTGCAACATCACCACGAGCGGTACCTCGCTCCCGGCCTCGTACCCACCGGGCACGTAGATCTTGTACGTCCTGCCATCGTACGTCTCATCCGCGAAACTACCCGCGCTCCACGCCTCGCCAGAGAACAAAACCAGCGACAAACCGACGACCAGCCCAAGCTGCAGACCTCGCCTCAACGCAATGCTACCCATATATACCCTTTCCTTTCCCCAACCCACAGTCTAAAAGCTATAATTGATAGTTGGTTCATGTATCATGTTACACACATGGAACTATCCGGTCAAGTGACGCGCCAGCGACGTTATAGTCCAATTGCAGGCGGATAGTAAAAATGTCCCGGCCGGCTTGACACCAGGAAATTTCTTATCTAACATGACAAATGATTCATGTGGCAGGTTGGAGGAAAGCGCGACTAGGGAAGGGATTTTTATGCGGCCTCGATGGTTATTTGCAACTACGTTTGTATTGCTGGCGGCTCTGGTGCTTGCCGGGTGCGGGGGCGGTTCGGACGGCAGCCAGGGTTCGGGCGGTTCCGGGAGTTCCGAGCCGGTAAAGGTTGGGCTCGTTACCTCGAAGACCGGTCCGCTGGCTAGTTACGGGCAGCAGTATCTCGAGGGTTTCAAGGTGGGGTTGGACTATGCGACCGACGGTACGGGTGAGGTAGGGGGACGGGAGGTCGAGATCACCGAGCGCGACGACGCGGGTGACCCGGCCAAGGCCGTCTCGGCGACGAAGGACCTGATCGGGCAGGGCTATACTATTCTTGGCGGGACCGTGTCTTCCGGGGTGGCCTTGCAGGTGGCGCCGCTCGCCGAGCAGAACCAGGTCCTCTACATCTCGGGTCCGGCGGCGACGGATGAGATCACGGGCATCAACGATTACACTTTCCGGTCCGGCCGGCAGAGCTACCAGGACGTAAAAACGGCCAGCACGTTCATCGGGGGCGCTGACGGCAAGAAAGTAACCGTTTTCGCCCAGGACTCGACCTTCGGGCAGGCCAACGTGGCCGCCGTAGAGTCGGTGCTCGGCGAGCAGGGCGCGAGCGTGGATAGCATTCTGGTACCGGAGTCGGCCAACGACTTCGTGCCTTTTGCCCAGCAGGCCAGGCAGGCGGCGCCGGACCTGCTGTTCGTCGCCTGGGCCGGGACCAGCGCATCTTCGATGTGGAAGTCAATGGACCAGCAGGGCGTATTCGACGCCACGACGGTCGTTACGGGCCTCGACATCCAGGCCTCTTACCCGACGTTCGGACCCGCGGCGGAGAAGATCGACTTCCTCTCCCAATACTTCTCCAGCGCCCCGGACAACGAGGTGAACCAGGCCCTCGTCGACGGGCTTGCGGAGCAAGACAAACAGCCCGACCTGTTCCATCCCGACGGCTTCGTGGCGGCCCAGATGGTCGTGCGGGCGCTGGAGGAAGGCAGTCCCGAGGACGTGGACTCGATGGCCGGCGCGCTGGAAGGCTGGAGCTTCTCGGCGCCCAAGGGTGAGCAGACGGTGCGGGCTTCCGACCACGCCATGCTGCAGCCGATGTTCCAGGCGGCGTTGACGAAGTCCGGCGACTCATTCGAGCCCGAGCTGGTCGAGACCATCGCCGCGGACCAGGTCGCGCCGCCGGAGGCGTCCGAGTAGTGGCCGTAGCGGAGGGGGAATCGCCGGATTCCCCCATCCTCCGTACCCGCGGGCTGGGGCTGAAGTTCGGCGGGGCCACCATCGTCGAGGACGTCTCGCTGGAGATGCGGGAGGGGGAGTTTATGGCCCTCATCGGTCCGAACGGGGCCGGGAAAACGAGCCTTTTCAATTTGTTCTCGGGCCTGTACGAGCCGAGCCGCGGGAGCATAGAGTTCGCCGGACGCGATGTTACCCGCGACCCGCCTTACGCGCGGGCGCGGGCCGGGATGGGGCGGACGTTTCAGACCTCCAGCGTGTTTCCGGGGCTCACGGTGCTGGAGAACGTCCGGCTCGCGGCCCAGGCCGGCGGGAGCGGCGGGTTGAAGATCTGGCGCCGGGCCAACGCCGAGCGCGGGACGCTTCAGAAGGCCCGCCGGTCGCTGGAGGTCGTGGGCCTGTCGGAGAGAGAGTCCAGCGAGGCAGGCTCCCTCTCGCACGGGGACAAGCGCAAGCTGGAGCTGGCGATACTTTTGTGCGGGGATGCCCGGCTGGTGCTGCTCGACGAGCCGACGGCGGGGGTGAGCGTGGGAGACGTGCCCGAGATGATGCGGGTCATACGGGCCATCCATCGCGAAGAGGAGAAGAGCGTGCTCATGGTCGAGCACCGGATGGACGTGATCTTGGACCTCTCCGACCGGATGGCCGTCATGCACCAGGGCGCCCTTCTAGCCTGCGACACCCCGGAGAAAGTCATGGAGAACGAGACCGTCCAGAACGCCTATCTGGGAGAATCCCTGTGAGCGCCGGAAACGGTCACGAGCCACACAACCTGCTGGAGTTAGAGGACCTCCACGTCTACCTGGGCGAGTCGCACATACTCCAGGGCGTCTCGTTCGGCGTGCGCGAGGGCGGGGTTACGGCCCTGCTCGGGCGCAACGGCGTTGGAAAGACCACCACCCTGCAGGGCATCCTCGGGCTCGTGGAGCGCCGGGGCCGGGTTAGCTTCGGCGGCGAGGAGGTGGGCGGCATGTCCACCCACCGTATCGTGCGGCTCGGGGTAGGTTACGTGCCCGAAGAGCGGGAGGTCTTCTCCGGGCTGACGGTCAAGGAGAACCTGCGTTTGGCCGAGCGCGGTGACGGTCCCCACCACTACGCGTTGGTATACGAGCTCTTCCCGGAGTTGGAGGAGCGCGGGGGACAGCGGGCCGGCACGCTCTCCGGCGGTCAGCAGCAGATGTTGGCCGTCGCGCGCGCCCTGTTGAACGACAACCGCATCCTGCTCGTCGACGAGCCCACCAAAGGACTGGCCCCCAGGGTCGTGGCCGAGGTCGTGGAGGCGTTGGAGCGGGCGGGAGAGGCAATGACCATTCTGCTCGTCGAGCAGAACCTCAAAGCCGCCCGACGGCTGGCCCGGGACGTTACCGTTATCGACCAGGGACAGGTCGCTTACACCGGGACCGTGGAAGAGCTTCTGGACGACCCCGTGCTGACCCGACGACACCTCGGGGTTGCGGGGGCCGGGGGAGGGG
>JBARZM010000027.1:0-21258 GCA_049650095.1 Rubrobacteraceae bacterium
CAATACGACGCCAGCGAGCTGGTTCGTGAGCATTCCGACGACCGGCACATACTCGTGGATCAGGGAATGGACGACCAGTTCCTCGACGAGCAACTATCCCCGGACGTGTTCGAGGAGGCTTGCGCCGAATCCGGTCAACGGCTCACCCTGCGGCGTCACGAGGGCTACGACCATAGCTACTACTTTATCTCCACCTTTATGGAGGACCACATCCGGCACCACGCGGAGACACTGAACGGCTGACAGCACCGGCACTGGAAACCACGGGCTCTCACTACGGGCTCTCAAGTAGGATAGAGCAACCGGATCGGAGGAATGATGGTACAGCAGGACGCTGGGGACACCGTCCGACATGCGGTGACCGTGGGAAGCCCAAAAGAGCACGCATTCTCCGTCTTCACTGATGGACTTGTGAGATGGTGGCCGTCTGAATACACGTGGGCGCAGGATACTTTAGAGGCCATGATCATTGAACCCTGGGAGAGTGGAAGGTGCACCGAGCGGGGTCCCCACGGCTTTGAGTGCGACTGGGGGCGGGTACTGGCGTGGGACCCGCCACACCGGCTCGTGATGTCCTGGCAAATCGGCCCCGACCGAGTCCCTGAGCCGGATCCCGCGAAGGCCAGCGAGATCGAAGTTAGTTTCGATGCCGAAGATCAGTCGACACGGGTGACTTTCGAGCACCGCAATTTCGAGCGACACGGAGAAGGAGCCGCAGGTTACCAAGAGGCAATGGGATCAAAATACGGTTGGCCGTACATACTTGGTTGCTACGTTTCAGCGCTCAGCTGAACCCCCTTCGACATTGGCAAGCGCCCGTTCACACCAGCCCCGGACTTCGGCGTTTACGCCCAGGCTGTTCCAGTCTTCGGGTGAGTACCAGCCGACCTTGTCTTTTTCGAACTCGGCCGAAATCTCTACGGGGCCGGTTGGGCGGGCGAAGTAGATCAGGTCTATATGCTCGTGCCCCGGCCCGATGTACTCTAGCTGAACCCCGGCGGGCCGATGTAGCTGCACCGGGTCCGTGACATCTTCCCGCTTCTCCCCCACCAGTTCCACCTCGACCCCGGTCTCCTCCAGCACCTCGCGGACCGCCGCCTCGTCCGGTAGCTCGTCCTTCTCTATATGCCCGCCCGGCGGCAGCCACATCCCCAGCTTGCGATGCCGATGGAGCAGGATGCTCCGCCCCCGAACCACGAAAACCGCAACCGTAAAATGCCTGCCGCCCTGACGCCAATCCATACGCGCAGGTTACACCAGGATTCTTCGGGGTGGACAATATTACAGCCAGATACCGAAGTCTTGCGTAACTTCACCATCTGAAGTTCCACCTTACAGAGGAGAAGCGGTAGTTTGTCTGAAATACCATCAGAAGCCTTCCGGCGCCAGGACGAATCTCCAGATGAGGAGTTTTACCGAACCCCGCGGCTCGTCACCCACATAGACGACCGGGCTATAGCTGCCGTTACGCAGCTCTACCGGGAACACTTTCCAGAAGGTGGCGAGATACTGGACCTGATGAGCAGTTGGGTCAGCCACCTGCCGCCAGATGTAGGGTACCGTCGAGTAGTGGGACTCGGCATGAACGAAACGGAGCTACAACGAAACCCGCGCCTGGACGAATACGTGGTGCAGAACCTGAACCGGGAACCGGTACTGCCGTTTGGTGAGGCAGAGTTCGACGGGTGCGGCGTCTGCGTATCCATCGACTACCTGACACAGCCCACAGAAGTGTTGCGAGACCTCGGACGCGTGTTGAAGCCCGGTGCGCCGGTCATCATCACGTTTTCGAACCGCTGCTTCCCCACGAAAGCCATCGCCGCGTGGCAGGCGCTGGACGATTCAGGACACATGAGGCTCGTCGAAGAGTACCTCCGAGAAGCCGGCAATTGGAAGGACGTACACAGCTTGGACCAGAGCCCGAGCCGCATGTTCAGCGATCCACTGTACGCCGTGATCGGCTACAGTACGGGGCCACACGCCGGCTGATTTGCGAGACGCGGGCGTGGCGTAGGGACCTTGCATGGTGCAACATGAGAGGCCAGACGACCGACGACGAAAGGACGACTTCTATGACCGGCAGCGCAGACCCGACACAGCAGCACGAATCATCCAATGGGCGGCAGAAGGAGATCGTGGACGTTCTGATGGAGGCGTTCTCCGGGTTGATGTCCGCTGACCCGGACGCGTTTCGGACCAAGTTTCGGAAGATGGCCGCCAGCCCGTTCACGTTTTATCGGGGGAGCGCTTGTTTGTTTTACGCGGACATGGAGAAACGGGAGGATCGCTGGGCCAACGAGCGTACCGGACGGGTCTGGATCCAGGGCGATTTGCATGCGGAGAATTTCGGGACCTACATGGACGGTGACGGCGTCCTGATCTTCGACGTCAACGACTTCGACGAAGCCTACCTCGGGCACTTCACCTGGGACCTCCAGCGGATGGTCGCGAGCGTGGCCCTGCTCGCCTGGACCAAAGCCATCTCCGACGAAGACATCGCCGCTTTGATCTCCACCTACATCCGGGCCTACCTGGAGCAGGTTCACTCCTTCGTCGAGAACGACCGCGACCACGAGTTCTCCCTCCGGCTGAACACCACCGATGGCTGGGTCCGGCAGCTTCTACTGGAGGCCCGCCTGAACACCCGCGTGGACCTGCTCGAAAAAACCACCCTCATAGACGAAAACTTCGACCGCCGCTTCCGGCGCGGTCCCGGCGTCCGCGACCTCGATGACTACGAAAAGGCCAAGGTTCAGGAAGCCTTCAAAGCGTACCTGGAGACCATCCCCGAAGCGAAACGCTCCCGCAGCCTGAACTACGAGGTAAAAGACGTCGTCGGCCGGAAGGGCTTCGGCATCGGCTCCGCCGGGCTCCCCGCCTACAACGTCCTCGTAGAAGGCCCGACCCAGGCGCTGGAGAACGACGTGGTCCTCTCGATGAAACAGGGCAACGTCGCCGCGCCCAGCCGGGTCGTCCACGACGAGCGCGCCAAAGATTACTTCGAGCATCACGGCCACCGCACAGCCGTCTCCCAGCGGGCGCTCCAGGCCCACGCCGACCCGTGGCTCGGCTACACCCAGATAGACGGCGTCGGCTTCTTCGTCTCCGAGCTCTCACCCTACGTCGAGGACATAGAATGGTCCGACCTTACAGAGCCGGAGGATATCTCCCCCGTACTCGACTACCTCGGCCGGGCGACCGCCAAAGTCCACTGCGTCGCCGACGAAGACTCAGACCCGACCCTGGTCAGCTTCCAAACGGAGGATGAGATCGTCGCAGCCCTCAAAGGCAAGGAAGACGAGTTCGTAAACGAGATGGTGGACTTCGGCAGAAACTACTCCGAAGTCGTCCGCGACGACCACCGCCTATTCGTAGACGCCTTCCGCAACGGCCTCATCCCGGGCCTCTCCGACGCCTAGCACGCCGCCACGACAAAGCCGGAGGTCAGTGAACACCACGACAGGACCGAAGCCCCGGCTGCGGGATACTCGGCCCATATTCCGAAAGCCCGAGAAAGCGAGGCCCGGTCGTGGCGAAGAAAGAGTACGAAGAAAAATACACCCATCCCGAGATGCGGGAAGAGATCAAAGAGGAGATAAAGCAAAGCGACAAGGGCGGAAACCCGGGCCAGTGGAGCGCCCGCAAATCCCAACTCCTCACCCAAGAATACGAGAAGCGTGGCGGTGGTTACAAAGGCGAACAGGACGAATCCCAGAAGAACTTGCAGCAGTGGACCGAAGAAGAATGGCAGACCCAGGATGGCGAGGCGCAAGCCCGGGGGGACGACGAGACGGCCCGCTACCTCCCGAAGAAAGCCTGGGAGAACATGGGCGAGGAAGAGAAACGAGAGACCGAGCAAAAGAAGCGCGAGGGCTCCCGCCAGGGCCAACAGTACGTCGAGAACACCGAAGAGGCGAAGCAGGCCCGCAAACAGGCGCGGCAAGACCTGCCACTAAACGACTACGACAACCTGGGCGTCGAGGAAGTGAAATCAAAGATTCGGGGCCTCTCGAATGACGAGGTAGAAAGCATACTGTCCTACGAGAAGCAGCACGGGGACCGCAAGACCCTCGTCGAAGACCTCGAGGACCGGGTGTCTGGCTAGTAAGGGCCTCAAACGTTTGAACGGTCGGACCAACACGGGCGTCTCGCAAGGCGTCTTTTTCGGCCCATCGTCCATAGAGCCGATCCCCCAGAAGCTTCACAATGTACCCACTTGTGGTATACAGCATACGGGGATTGCCACTTTGGGTTCAAAAGGAGGCGTGTAATGGTTTGGGAATGGCGGCTACTGAGGTGCTTCGAGGACTTCGCCGAGACTTTCGAAGAAAGAGGGTGGGAGACGGGTCCGAGGTACGGGGATATGCCCGCCCTGGTGGCCTGGAACGGTGACTACTGCATACTTTTCGACAGTTGGGACGACGCAACCGGCGAGTGCTGGTTCGAGCTAGCCGACCGGGACCGGAGACGGACGATGCTCGTGAAGGAGATACCCACGCCGGGCCAGGCGTCGAAGCTACTCGCGGAACGCAACCTGCTGGCGAGGTAGGCCGGGCCGGGGACGGCCCTCCGGTAGAGGACGAAGACTACTTCTACGAGGTACACCCGGGGCGTTTTGTAGAATGCCCGGATGAGGATCTACGGTCTGGATTTCACCAGCGCCCCCGGCAAACGCAAACCGCTCGTAGCCCTTGGCTGCACGCTGGATGCGGACGTGCTGCGCGTCCAAGACGCACACGAGATGACAGACTTCGACGGCTTTGAGGAATTTTTACGTTTTCCCGGTCCCTGGGTTTGCGGGATGGACTTCCCGTTCGGGCAACCGCGTTCGCTGGTCGAAGCGCTCGGCTGGCCCACGACCTGGGAAGGCTACGTCGGCGAAGTGGCCCGAATGCCGAAGAAAAAATTCGAAGCCGCAATTCGGGCAGACATGGCACAGAGGCCGAAAGGCAAAAAGTGGCGCTACCGACTCGCGGACAAACGCTCGGGCTCTAGCAGCGCGATGATGCTCTTCCGGGTACCGGTCGGCAAGATGTTCTTTCAGGGCGCGCCGCGCCTGCTCGCCTCGGGCGTAAGCGTCGTCCCGTGCCACCCGAACGGCGACGACCGTGTAGCAGTCGAAGCCTATCCGGCCGTGGTTGCGCGCCGGTTTCTGGGCCGGACGAGCTACAAGAACGACGATCGCCGCAAGCAGACGCCGGAGCAACAGTCCGCCCGTGAGAGGCTCCTCGCCAAGTTGCAATCTCCCGAACTAGAAAGAGAGTACGGTTTCACCGTGCGGGTGGATGATTCCTGGAAAGAAAGGTTCATCGAAGAGCCGGGCGCGGACGCTTTGGACTCGCTCTTGTGCGCGGTGCAGGCCGCCTGGGCTTATGCGCGGCGGAAAGACAACTACGGAATCCCCAATGAATGCGACCCTCTTGAAGGTTGGATCCTGGACCCCGCCTTGCTGCCCGTGGAGTAGAATCCGGGAACGATCGAGGATGGGAGCAATTTGATGGAAGGTTCACCGCTGAGACTAGGAATACTCGGCCTCGCCGGCATCGCCAAAAAAGAGATCATCCCCGCCGCCGAAAAAGCGGCCGGGATCGAGATAACCGCCGTAGCCACCCGCGACGGCGGCAAATCCGGCGAAGCCCGGGAACTGACGCCCGAAGCCGAACTCTTCGCGGATTACGGATCTCTCGTGGAGGGCGACGAAGTAGACGCCGTCTACATCCCCCTCCCCAACTCCCTGCACGTCGAATGGACCTTGAAGGCGCTGGAAGCCGGCAAGCACGTCCTTTGTGAAAAGCCGTTCTCGCTAGACGCCGCCGGGGCCGAGAAAGCCGTTGAGACGGCGCGGAACAACGGCCTCACGCTCATGGAAGGCTTCATGTTCCGGCTACACCCGCAGACGCTGCGGCTCCGGGAGTTGCTCTCAGATGGCGCCGTCGGAACCGTGAGGCAGGTCGTGGCCCAGTTCGGGCACCGGCTGGACGACCCGGAAGACGTGCGGACCATCGGATCCCTCGGCGGTGGCGCGCTCGGAGACGTAGGCTGCTACGCGGTCAGCGGCGTACGGCTGGCTTTCGGTGGCGAGCCCCGCCGGGCTTCGGCCTTCGGCCGCTTCGATGAGGATGACGCAGACCGGGAGCTCGCCGGCCTCTTGGAATTCGACGAGGGCGTCGGGATCGTCTCTTGCAGCCTCTCCAGCGCCCGCCGGGAGCGACTGGAGATAATCGGCTCCGAAGGGAAGATCACGCTGGAAGCCCCCTTTCGGGCCGACAAGACCGGCGGAGAAATGCAGGTCACCCGCGCCGACGAAACCGAAACCGAGAGCTTCGAAGGCGGCAATCCCTACACCTCCGAACTGGAAGAGTTCGCAGCCGCCATTCAGGAAGAGCGGGAGCCGGCGGTCGGCCCGGAAGAGATCCTGGGCAACGCCCGGGCCATAGGCGGTCTCTTGAACTCCGCCCGGCAGGGAGGCCGCGTCCAGGGCCTCTAACTCTCCAGTCTCTCTCACAGAACAATCTGGTCTAAGCTACGGCGCTCTGGACCGCCTCTCCGAGCGTTGGGTGGATCTGGACGGCGTCGCGGAGTACGTCCAGGGGGGCGCCGGCGTTCATGAGGTCTATGTAGACGTGGACGAGGTCCGCGCCCTCGGCGGCGAGCATGGCCGCGCCTAGTATC
This sequence comes from Rubrobacteraceae bacterium, assembly GCA_049650095.1. Classification (GTDB taxonomy): domain Bacteria; phylum Actinomycetota; class Rubrobacteria; order Rubrobacterales; family Rubrobacteraceae; genus SIRX01. Next base: position 6,673 of record JBARZM010000027.1, read on the forward strand.
TGGTCGTTGGAGGCGTCGGCGACGACCTTTATGAAGCCTTTGGTCTCCCCGATCTCCCGCGCTTTACCGTCTTTTTTCATATCGAAATGCATGACTTCGACCTCGTGTCCGGCGTCCCGCGCCTCGCGCTCGGTCATGCCCACACGACCGAGTTCGGGGTCGGTGAAGATCGCGTACGGCACGACCCGGTTCGTCGTGTGCGAACCGTCACCCGTCATCTGAGAGAGGATGACCTTGAAGTCGTCGTAGGAGGTGTGGGTAAACTGCGGCCCGCCCCGGATGTCTCCCGCAACCCAGACGCCTTCGACGCCCGTCTTGAGGCGTTCGTCGCCCTCGACTATGCCTTTCTCGGTTTCGAGACCTATTTTTTCGAGGCCCAAGTCATCGGTGTTCGGCCTCCGGCCCGTCGCGATAAAGAGGTGCGACGCCTCCAACTCCGAAGGCTCTTCGCCGCCGAGGGTTATCTTTATGCCGGCGCCGGTCTTCTCGACCTTCTCGGCCCGGGTGTTGTGACGGAACTCGATGCCTTCCTCTTCGAGTAGGTCCTGGAGGGCTTCGGATACTTCCTCGTCTTCGGCCGGGGCGACGCGGCCCGCGCCGCCGGCGACGACGGTTACGCGGCTGCCCATCCGCCGGTAGAACTGGCTCATCTCGAGCCCGATGACCCCGCCCCCGATTATCGCGACGTGCTCCGGGAGGTCCGTGTGCTCCAGCCAGTTGCCGGAGTCTATGTAACCCACCTCTTCGAGGCCGTCTATCGGGGGGATCAGGGTGCGAGTCCCGGTGTTCAGAACGACCTCTTTGGCGACAACAGTCTGCTCTCCGACCCGAAGCCGGAAGCCCTCCTCGTCCCGGCCTTCGAAGGTGGCGTGGCCCCGGACCAGTACCGGGTTCTCAGAGTCTTCGAACCCGTTCTCGATGCCGCTGCGGCCTTTCTCGGCCATGCCTTTTGCACGTTTGATCACCGCCGGAAAATCCACCCTCACCTCGGGGATCTCGACGCCGAACTCGCTCCCCCGCCGGGCCTGATGCGCCACCTTTGCCGAGGCTATCGCCGCTTTCGTCGGCGTGCAGCCGAAGTTCACGCACGACCCGCCGAGTTGTTTGCGCTCGGCAAGAGCGACTTGCTTCCCTTCGGCCGCCAGGGCGTAGGCTAGCGGGATGCCCGCCTGCCCGCCACCGATGATCAAGACGTCGTAAACAGTACCCTCCGCCATGCGCCTCTCCCTTGAAAATTTGGATTGTTTTTAGACTGCTACACGCCCGCCACAACCCGTGCGCGGGCCATACTAAGATCAGAAACCCCGGAGCGAGAAACCCGGCGTGCGGGAAATATTACCTGACTACTGCCCCATCGTCGCGGAGTATCTCGACGGCGTCCGGGTCGGTGTGGAAGACCCTTACCTGGGCTGTGGAAGCGGCGAGCAAAACACCCAAGATACCGCCCCGGAGCTCGTTTGGTTTCGCCGCCTCCACCCAGCCGACCTCGGCGTTCGTGAGGTCCTGCTCGGTGGTTACGAACCGCTGCAGGAAGAGGCTCAGCGGCACCCGCAACACGAAGGAGAGCAACATCGCGCCCGCCACCAGCAGAAAGAGGTTGCCCAAAGAGAGGCCCATGTACAGCCCGGCGCCCAGGGCCGCGAGGAAGAAGACCGCCGCCAGCAGGTTGGCCGCGACGATGGTCGTGCCGCAGTTGCGGTGGATGGCGAGCTTCCGCTCCCCGCCCTTTAGCCGCTCTATAGCCTCCCGCGCCGCGCTGTCCACCTCTTCCAAAGACCTTACGCCTTGCACGAAAAAGCCGTCGTCCGTAGAGAATCCGTTAAACTTCCGGCCCGGCTGACGCTCCATCATAACCACGATGGTCGCGTGTTCCAGGGCGTGGTTGCGGCGCAGGATCTTGTTGCCGAACATCGCTTTTAGCTGCTTCGGATATACGAAGAGGCTCCCGACCGCCTGCAACGAGTACAGGATCGGCAACAGGAAAAGAAACCCTATGAACAGGACCGCCAGAAACGCCAGGAATACGAAAGCCACTTTACCGCCTTTGACACAGGTTTTTATCTAACACAGAGTATACCCCTGAACAAAGATCAGGCACCGAAAGTTTTCACCCGCGCCAGTCGAACGGCAACTCTACCTCGCCGGGCTCCTCTAACTCGTACAGCAACGCCAGGGCCGCCAGCGCGACCTCCCGGTGACGTTCGCTATCTCCCGGCTCTCCCAGGGGTAAGTTGTACGGAAACGGCACATATCCTACCCGCGAAGCCGCAATACCCTTCTCCATCGCGAGCGTTACGGTGGGTATGCCGAGGTCCTCTATGGCGCTGCTTACCAGCCCGACGGACCGGTGGCACAGCGGTCAGGAAGGCGTGAGTAGGACGGCATCCACCTCGTCCTCCGCAAGCACCGCCGCGACCTCCGGCGCGGTCTCTTCGACCAGCGGACCAGGATCATGGATAGCGCCCATGAAACTGAAGTGCCGGTGGTTGAGTCCGAGGAATCCCTCTTCTGCAAGCTCCCGGAGCGTCCACAGCGGGAAAACCGCGTCGAGGTCCGAGCCTTCGTCGGGGCGGTGGTAGGCGTGGGTCCAGGTAAGTTCTCGCGCCCCGGTCGGGATCTCCCGGTACGAACAGTCCCCGGAAGGATCGTCTATGTTGAAGCGCGGCTGCCCCGGCAGATGAACCCCGCCGGTGGTGACTAACGCCAACCGGACCTCGGAGAGCGGCTTGTCGAAACGGGCAAAGGGCGCCACCAGACCCCCCTAGACGTTGAAACGGAAGAGAACGGTATCCCCGTCCTTCATGATGTAATCCCGGCCTTCGAGACGGGCTTTGGCCTCTTCGCGGGCCTTCGCCCAGGAGCCGGCCTTCACGAGATCCTGCCAGTCCCCCGTCTCCGCCGCGATGAAGCCGCGCTCCATGTCCGAGTGTATGCGGCCCGCCGCCCGCCGGGCCGTAGAGCCCTCCCGGATGGTCCAGGCCCGGCTCTCTTTCTCTCCCGCCGTGAAGAACGTGATGAGCCCCAGCAGCCGGTACGCCGCCCGGACGAACTCCTCGAAACCCGTGGTCTCGACGCCGAGCATCGCCAGGTACTCTCGCGCCTCATCCTCTTCGAGTTCCGCAACCTCGGCCTCTAGCGCCGCCGAGAGCCGCACGGCTTCCGCCCCTTCTGTCTCGGCCAGCTTCTCGACCTCCGCGCTGAAGGGGTTGCCCTCCGCCACGGATTCCTCGTCCACGTTCGCCACGTACAGCGTCGGTTTGGCCGTGATGAGCGTGCCGAGGGCCTCGGCCAGCGCGTCGGAAGGCGGGTAGGTGCGGGCCGGGTCTCCACCGGAGAGATGATCCCGCAATTTCTCAAGCTCCGCCGCCTCGGCTTTCAGCTTGGCGTCGCCGCTCTTCGCGGCCTTGCCGGTCCGCTCCATTCGGCGTTCGACGGTCGAGAGGTCGGCCAGCAGCAACTCGGTGTTGATGGTCTCGACGTCGCCTGTCGGGTCAACTTTGCCGTTGACGTGTACGACGTTCTCATCCTCGAAGCACCGCACGACGTGGGCTATGGCCTCGCACTCCCGGATGTTCCCCAGGAACTGGTTCCCGAGCCCTTCGCCCTCGCTCGCGCCCTTCACCAGCCCTGCAATGTCTACAAAATCTACCGTCGCGGGCACCGTCTTCTTGCTGTGCATCGTCTCCGATAGCGACGCCAGCCGTCCGTCCGGCACCACCGCGACGCCCAGGTTCGGGTCTATGGTGGTGAACGGGTAGTTCTGGGCCTCGGCCCCGGCCCGCGTCAGGCTGTTGAATACCGTCGACTTGCCGACGTTCGGCAGTCCTACAATTCCTACTCTCATGGGGGCTATCGTATCAAAGGGTAGCAAGCCTTGTCGTCCGGGCTGCGAAGCTATGCTGGTGCGGTAGAATCGTCCGGGCACGAGCGGCAACTACGGGTAATTACTGAGAGGTAACTTTTGGACCGGCAGCTACAGATACAGATACTCCTGGATCACTACCAGAAGCCCCGGCACCGGGGGGAGATCGAGGACGCCGACGTTGCGATGCCGGGCGGCAACCCCGGCTGCGGCGACGTGGTAACGGTGTACCTGAAGGGCGACGAGGACCACCATCACATCGAAGACGCCACCTACGAGGGCGAAGGCTGCACCATCAGCATGGCGGCTTCGAGCATGCTCCTGGAGCAGATCCACGACGACAACCTCACTATGGACGAGGTTCTGGAGATGGACTACAACGAGATGATGGACAAGCTCGGTCGTCAGGTCGTCGCCTCACGGCCAAAGTGCGCCACCCTCGGCCTCGGCACCCTCAAAGCCGCGATAAGAAAATACCAGCGCGACAAACGCCTCGACGAAGCCGGCGTCAGCCGGCCGGGCGCTCCGGATGAAGGCGGCGGTCTGGTCTTCGGTGAAGGGGCCTCGGAGGCCGCCAAAGAAGGCTAGTCGGCCCTCCGGTCCTGGCCTTCGGTCTTCTTGCGTACGGCCCAGGCGCCGGCCGCGGCGGAGGCCAGGACCAAAAGTCCCGCCTGGACAAAAGCCGCGACTACGAGGCTCAGCAAAAAGAACTGCCAGGCCTGATCCGCCGATATCTCCTGTCCCAGCATGTCCGAGAGCGTAACCGCTATATCAGCGGTTCCCACGCGCTGTACCGCCACCACGGAGCCCAGGGTGGCGCCCAACACGAACACCGGTGCCGCCACCAAGCCCCCCACGAGCCCCGACACCGCCCCCGAACGCCGACCGTCTTCAGCTGCGGCATCCACCGTAGCGTCCGCCGCTGCGGCCCGTCTTCCACAAGAAAACCCGACGAAACCCGCGAAGATGATCCCTGCGATAGAGCCAAGCAGGGAGACCAGAAACCCGATCACACCACCGATCCCGCCCCAGACCATCCCGACCCGAACCGCGCCCCGCTGTTTTTGTTTCTGCTCTGGCTCCACGCCTACATTCTAACGTCCCGGACAAGGATGCGAAAACACGCGCAGCGTGTAACATTGGCGGCGCGCCCGTAAAGCCGACCGAAAGGAGCGCCGCATGGAGAGCAGGCTGGTATGCAGCGTCTGCGAAACCATATTCAGCGAGCACGAAGCCCGTCTAAAGCTGGTAGACCCCGAAGAAGACGAAATGCAGTGCCCCAACTGCAGCTCCGCCCGGGTGGAACCCTACGCCCTCGACCCCGAAGGTCCCGTGGATAGTCCCTTCGAGGACGAAGAACCGGGGATGGCCTGAAGTCCGGGACCTTCACCTATAAGAATGGCCTCCAAACACCCTCGCAAGACCGTTGTGAATAGGTTCATACTCCTCAGCGTTCAAAGTCCCACGATAGCTACGTACCCGGCTGACGTCCAAGGCCCGAACCTGATCCAACAGACACACCGAAGACAAACGGAGGTTCGCGGTTCCTGACGGATAGCGCGGATATAGCTCCGGACTCTGCTCCACCCACTCCTGTCTCCGGTCGGTAGTCATGGGAGCGACGATCAAGACCCCAAAGCGCGGAGTTCCCGCGAGCTCGGGCAGCCCGACGACTACGGCCGGCCTGTAACCTTCTTGCTCGCGCCCACCGGGCCGATGTAGCGGAAACAATGCGGAGATGACGTCCCCGATCTCCAGCCGCTCGCCGGACTCCGCATCGCCGTCAGCCAAGCCGCTTGCCACCCTCCACGACGAAGCCTACACCCGGTTCGTAGTTCACGGGCCGACCTTCTTCTAGTTCTCCTTCTTCCCACTCATAGGTCTCGAACTCCCCCAACCTGGAGAGATCGCTTCCGAACCACGCCAGATCCCGCCCAGCCCCCGTCTCGTCTGGCGCGTACTCTTTGGCCTCTCGGGTTTCCCGGATCAAAGCCTCCCGGACCACCTCCTCTATCCACTCCTTTACCGACTGATCCCTGGCCGCCGCAACAACCTTCACCCGACGTCTCAACTCCGGATCCACGTCAACCGATAACCTGACCCGCGCCACCTGAAAACACCTCCAAAATGTGGATACATTGTGTCTATGTGTCATACTCATTTTACACCTTCGAGATAGATCAGAGGCGCCACATGGAGAGCAGATTGGTATGCCGCGTGTGCAGCACCGTGTTCAGCGAGCACGAAGCCCGGCTAAAGCTCGAAGACCCCGAAGAAGATGAGATGCAGTGCCCAAACTGCGGTTCAGCCCGGGTGGAATCCTATGCCCTCGACCCCGAAGGTCCCGTGGACAACCCCTTCGAGGACGAAGAATAGTAGTTACTCGTAACGTTCTCTCCAACCCAACAGTTCCACGCTACCGCTCTGGAAAGCTGGCAAGCTAGTTAGTGGTGGCACAGTGCCGGCTCCGAAACCGCCCCTCATATCTATATCGCCACCAGAATTAACGTACCCAGTGATGCACGCTCCGCCGCCGGAAGAGAACGAACCACCCCGGATCACGATCGCGCCGTTGAAGCCGCCTTTATTGCTGCCTATGGTGAAGTCTCCATTCTCTACGGCTATGACGCCTTTTCTCGTGTCGGTGGAGGAGCAGGAACTTTTGATACCCCACCCAACTTCTCTTCCGCTGGTGGCGAACTCGTAGAAGCGGACCGTCTGATAGTTGGAGCCGGTGGGCCAGGAGGTGATGCTTTGATCAGAGGTGAGCCCGGCATCGTTCACGCCGTTACCCGGGTTGCTATCCATATAGTAATCCGTTCCAGGGTTTTGCTTCTCTAGATAGAGCGCTCTCTGACGCAGAGTTTCCAGATCAGAAGCGGGCGGGCTGCCCGCCACTCCAAAGGGGAAAGCTATCTGGCCGCTGTTGGCGGGCGAGCCAGAGACGACTTTGGGATTAGTCGTAGAATCGAAGCTGCGGGTGCCTTTGGCTACCTCCGAGGCAGCGCCGCCCTTGGTACTAATTTTGCCTCTCGCCCCAATACCGGCCACACTGTCCTGCCTTGGGGTGGAATTGTACGGGTTTGGGTAAGAGCCTACTGAATTAGGATAGGGTCCAGTCCCGCTGGTTGCGGCCCACTTTCCGTAAGCCTGATCCGGATTAGAACAGATATCAAAGCTGCCCCCGAAACTAGCGTCACCCATGGCAAACATGCTCGTACCGTTGATATTACAATCGCCGCCGCCACCGTTCTGCGTTATGTTGCCCCAGGCAAAGTGAGCTGCAGGTATGCTACTGCTGATACCAGGGGTGACCTTATAGGTGGCTTCGATTTTGCGCTTGGCGCTACCGGATGTACCTAATGACTCGACCACAAACCTTTCAGTGGAAGAGTTATAGCGGATCTGGACGTTGGCTGAGCGCCCGGAGATATCTGGAAACGATACGTTCTTACCGCCTTTGGCCGAGGACCATTGCACGTCATCGCCGCTAGAATTGGTGTCGTTATATTTGGTCGTACTTGGCGTATCGGAGAGTTGTTTTTTGGCCGCCTTGATTCCGGCATCAGCCATATCGAAGGCGTTTTGTCCCTGGTTGACTTGCACCACAGCGTTCAGGTCCGTAGTGACGAAAGTCAGTAAACCTGCTCCCATCACGGCGATCAGTACGATCATTATGATCGCAAGCGGCAATACTACGCCCGACTCTTCTCTTAGAAGTCGTCTGCTCATCAACCTATCCTGTTTCTCAAGGCAGCATTTGTTATCAACTCTTGCTTGCGTCCATCCTGTTCGACCACGAGCTTTATACGAACCATTACTATCTTCGGTTCGTTGGCTACAGAGGGAGTTACGAGAGCACCATTTTTGTCGTAGTACTCGAATGCCAGTGCGCCGCCGGCTCCAAGGTCCGTTACGGCGGAGGAGCTGTTGTTGCGGTACAGAGTTCCGTTGCTGACGTAGTATTTGATTGCTACTGTACCAGTATCCAGCTTGTTCCAAAATGTGATTTGATTGCTGTTGCTCGTCGAGCCATCGAGGATGCGGTTGTCCGTAGGTGGATTGTAAGGATATGCTGCTCTTATCTCCCGCTCCATTTTCTCCAGGGCTACCCGAGCATTCTCAGTGGCCTCGACCTTATCGTTGCCAAAGCTGAAGACTTTGATGCTCATATCGAAGATCGAGTAGAGAGCGAAAAGCACTGTTATCATCATCGTCATAGCAACCAGCACTTCGGTGAGGGTAAATCCGCCCTCCTCTTCCGAAAAACGCTTCCTCAAACGTGCGGCTTTCACTTAGACACGACTCCGACAGTGCTGTACGAGTTACCGCTGCCCCACTCCACGGTTACGTTCACCTTCAACATATCTTTAGGGTCACCGGTCCCGGAATCCTTGAACACCACGGTATCAGAACCTGTGTTCTGTAGGTAAACATAAGCCTTGTTTACAGAGCACGTGAAGCTCGGCCTGCTTACCGGGCAGGTAGATACGTTCCCAGCGTCGGAAAAGGTCTTCGCCTTGATCGTTTCTAGGTTGGCGTTAGCCAGGGACCTTGCCTTATCGTAATTGCCACTCGTACTGGCCGCCCTGAGACCTGCGTCGAACATCCCCACCATCGGGATGATGGCGATGGCGAGTATCACGATAGCCACCAGCACCTCGACCAGTGAGTAGCCGGATTCGCTCTGTAGTCTTCTATGGGTCAATTTCAACCTTCGACGTAGCGCACACGAAGCCTATGTCATGGTACGGATTACCATCCGTCGAACTTATTCTGATCGTAGTGCTACACCCGTAGAAGGCTGTTCCCGATCCATCTGGGTTGAGCTCGACGGTTGCGGTGTTGTTCGCGCTAGGCATGTTCGATGCGGAAAGTACTTTAGTACCCTCGGGCAGCGAGCGCGAAGTTACGTCCGATTTTCCCACCTTGCGAAGCTCATAGTTTGGTGTACCACGATTGTAAGTTATCCTCCATTCGGCTAGTTGGTTGGTGGCGCTTGAATGTGCCAAACGCAAGTCAGCCGCGAATTGCCTTGCGGCGGCATCCACCCGGCGTTGCTCCAGGATGCCGAGCCAGATGATTATGGCGATGGCTATGAGGATGCCCAGGATGGCGATGGTGACGAGGAGTTCGGGCAGGGTGAAGCCTCGCTCGTCCTCGTAGGCACGGGTTATCCTCGACCAAACTGCGTACATGTTTTTGTTTTCGGCACGATAACGGTCAGCCTTTAGCCCTCAGGATGCGGCTGGAACGTCGAAGCCTCGTGGAGCTTTCGTGCTTGGGAACTGCTACTTGCGCTCGATGAATTCTATGCGGTAGCCGTCGGGGTCTTTTACGAAGAAGAGGCGGGTTCCGCTGCCCATGGCGTGAGGCTTGCTCTCGAAATCCACTCCGCCGGCTTCTTCGAGCTTGTCGGAGAGGGCGTCGAGGTCTTCGACGGCGAAGGCTACGTGGCTGTATCCGTCGCCGAGCTCGTAGGGCTGTTCCTGATCGTGGTTCAGGGTAAGTTCCAGACGGGGCTCGGGGTCGCCGGGGACGCCGAAGAAGGCGTTTGTGGCGTCGTCGCCGATGGGGGTCTTGCGGACCAGTTCGAGGCCCAACTTATCGCGGTAGAATTCTATGCTCTTGTCGAGGTCGAAGACCCGGTAACAGGTGTGGACGTATTTCATGTGTCGCTCCTTTGTCGCTGGGTTTCAGGCTTCAGGTATCAGCCGTCAGCTTTTACTATCCGTATCATTTTAGCGGTTGCGGGGTTCCGCGCGTTTCTTTTTGCTGAATGCCGCCGGCTAATGGCTGCTATGCTTTCGAGAGTGGTGCTTAGAAAGGTTACAGGGGGGCTTCCGGAAGGCTCGGCCCGGCGGGTGGCGGCGATCGCCCGGGTCGGGGCCCGCTACGGGTTCGGGTTCGTTTTCCGGCGGCGGTTGTTCTCCAAGCGGCGCGCGGAGCCGGCCCGGGTCGGGACGCGGCTCAGGCTTTCGTTCGAGGACCTGGGTCCGAACTTCGCCGAGTTGGGCCGCTACCTCTCCACCCGCAGGGACCTCTTGCCGCCGGACGTGGCGGCGGAGATCGGCCGCTCGGCGGCGGCGCTCCGGCCCGTCCCGATCCATGAAGTACGGAACACGGTGGAGCGGGAACTCGGCAACACGCTGGAGCGGCTGTTCCTGGATTTCGACGAGAAACCGACCCGGATCGGGGTATTTACCCAATCCCACCGGGCGACGCTGCCAGGAGACCGGCCGGCGCTGGTAGTGGTGAACCGGCCCTCGATGTTTCGGGACCTTCTGGCGATGCGGCCGGTCGCGGACCTCATCCGGCGGCGTCTCGGGGACCGGTTGCCGCTCAACCCTTCGGAGATCGTCGCCGAGTTCGCCGACCACGCCTCCCACCGGCGGGATATGTTCTTTACCGCCCAAACCGTCCGGCGCCTGCGCGAGATGGACGGGACGCTCCGGATACCGGAGGTCTACCGCGACTACTCGATGGGCCGGTGCATCACTTTCGAGGCGCCACCCTCGGACCCGAACGCGGCGGATACGCGCCAGGCGAAAGTTCCGGAGCCCCGGCAGTACCAGGCGGTGGCTGGAGAGTTGATCCGGATGGCGCTGCGGGAGGGGATCTTCCTGGCCGAGCCAGTCCCGGAGCGGTTCGTGGCCGTCGGCGAGGAGGTCTGGCTCGCGGACCCCACGGAGATTTTCGCGCTGGACCCCGAGCTGCTCCGGGGCGTGGCGGAGACCCTGGCCTCGATGCGTCGGGGGGACGTGGACGGCATGGTGCGGGCGCTGACCTTGACCGGGGCGAGCATCCCCCAGGAAGCTTCGAGCTTGCGGCGCGAACTGCGCGAGACGATGGGCACGCTCGGCGGCCCGCTCTGGGCGGAACATTCGTTGACAAGGATTCGGGACAGCGGCCTCGAAGCGGCCCGCCGGGGAAGCGCCCGGCTACAGGCCGAGACCGCCCAAATGTTCGACTCGCTGGCGCGGGCCGAAGAGCTCGGCAAGGTCGGGGGAGTGGACCCCGGGTACGTCGGCACGGTGGCCGCCGCCGAAGGCGCCGAAGAAGTCATCTCACGCTTCCGGGACCCAGCATACGTGGCATCCCGGACCCTCCGCCGGCTCGCCCAGCCCGACACCTACGCCGACTACCCGCGCCAGATCCACGCCCTCCTAAACGAACTAAAGGACGGTGAAGTGGAGGTTCGCTTCCGGCACGGGGGGCTGGACAACCTGCTCTCCAAGGTAGACATACTCGCCAACCGGCTGGTCTTCGCCGTCCTCATAGCCGCCCTAATATTGGGCTCCTCCATGCTCGGCATCTTCTCCGAAGCCGGCGCGACCTTGTTCGGCATCAGCGTCTTCGGGCTCGTGGGGTTCGTATTCGCCGCCGTCCTCGGCCTGGCCTTGCTCGTGGACATTATCCGCTCGGGCCGTTTGTAGCTTCGCTTCAGGCCGCCGGGTCTTCGACGGCCACGCTCTCAACGCCGGTCCCGTATCACCCGCTCTGACAGAGGAGTTCCCTCGACCTTTACCCGTCGCCGCTTTCTAGGCGTCCGCTCTCCGGTAGGATAGGTAATCTCTATACCGGCCTCCTCAAGACCGCGCCGGCAACGTTCCTCGGCAGTCTCCCGGGGCTCCGGCAAGGCTTTCAAACGTTCCAGGTCTCCCGTGCTCACGAGCGCGGCGACCGGCTTTCCGTGACGCTCTACAACGATCCGTGCCCCCCGTAGCGTACCCGATTCAGATACTCCGACAGGTGCGTCTTCGCCTCGTGAGTCCCTATACGTTCATCGGCCATATTCGTCCCCGCTTTTCGATCTATTAGACTAGACGATACTATACAACCAAAATCTGTATACAAAGTTTGTCCGATATGTCCGCCGGGTAAGCGTAAGGCCTACTCGCAAGCTAGAGAGAGGTTCGCATGGAAGAACAGACGCATACGCGGAGTGAGATCCTGAAGACCATTCCCTACGGCTTCTACATCACCGGGGTATTGGGGGACGACGGCGAGGCGAACGGCTTCACGACCAACTGGGTTTCACAGGTATCCTTCGAGCCGCCGCAGGTCATCGTGGCCGCCGAGAAAGAGCAGCGCACGCACGACCTGATCGAAGCCTCCGGCGTCTTCTCGCTCAACTTCCTCGATACCGAACAAGAAGACCTCGCCCGCACCTTCACCCAAACACTCGAACCCGGCGAGGCCGGGAGCGGTGAGATCGGCGGCGCGGCGTACAAGCCGGGCAAAGAAACCGGGGCCCCGCTCTTCGACGACGCCTTCGCCCATTTAGAGTGCCGGGTGGTCGGCAAGATGGAGGCCGGGGACCATACCGTATACCTCGGCGAGGTCGTCGCCTCCGAACTCAAGCGCCCCGCCGACATCCTCACGGACTTTGACACCCCGATGGAGTACGGTGGTTAAGACTCTATTCTCTGGAGGATCTCCCGCGGCACGGATTCTCTCAACGTCGGGATCGACTCAATAAGACGCTCTATATCCAGTAAGTCTTTACGCCTCTTGCTCGCCCGGCGAGATTCGTCTTGAGCGGCCCAGACCTTACCTGTAAGAACATCGCGCGCGGTGGCAACCGGCATGGTCATCCCCAGAACTTCTCCCCGGTCGGCGCGTTCTACGAAGTCCGCATAGCGCGGGTCGGTCTGTATCTGCACCCGCAAGTCGCTCTCTCCGAGTTTCACGTTGATGCTGTGCGGAAAACGTCGAACCGGGAACCGTTGTGTCAGCAAAGTTTCTACGTCGGAGATTTGATCCGTGGCTACGACCAAATCCAGATCCAGGCTAACCAGCGGTTCGACGTAGTAGTTGACTGCCTGACCGCCTATGACGCAGTACCGGATGCCTTCCTCCTCGAAGAGGGCGAACAACGATTCCATCAAAGCGCCTCCTCCAGAGGTGATCCTATTGTAGAACTCCAGGGCTCGCAAGGCATCTCCCGAATCGGTCGTCACCACCATTACCGGCTAATACATCCTAGCATGCAGGTAGTTCCCCGCCTTCTCCAGGCATCCTCACGGACTTCGACACCCCGATGGAGTACGGCGGATAGCCGGGCCTACTCCTCCAGCAGAACCGCGAGCGCCGTCGCCGGCGTCACTACTCGCACCCCACCTACCACTCTATCGAATAGATGGCCGAAGTGACGCACGTCTCCCGTTACGAGGTAGTCCGCGTCCGACCGTACCGCAACGCCGAATATGGGGGTGTCTTTCAGCGGCAACCCTTGCTCCAGACCAACGTTCACGTCTTCCGCCCGGGCCTCTCCAACGAGCGAGACCCAGGCAAGCGCATCTTCCAGATGTTTTTCGGCTTCCGGTCGCTTTAGCCGGATGTTACGCCGGGCCTCGGCCGCTGCATGGGGCGAAGTAAAGAGTACGCACCTGCCGGATTCCGCGAGTTTCAACAGGCCAGCGGCGCGTCCGGCTGGTCCGTAGGCCGCGCTAAAAAGAACGTTAGCATCGAGGAACAGCCGGACAAGCGACAACTAAGGCTCATCACGCGCCACGACCCGGGCGAGCTTCTCTTTCTCGTCATCGGAGAGGCGGTCCGCGTTGAGGAACTCCTTCACACGACTATCGCCGTATACCTCCAACGGATAGACCCCAGCCGGGTGAAGCACGATCTCCCCCTCGTCTGTCACCTCCAACACGAGCATCTCCCCCCCACGCAACCCGAGCCGCTCCATTATCTCACGCGGCACGCTCAACTGTCCTTTTTTGCCGAGCCTTACGACACCGGAATCCATGCTGGAAAGTTTACCATTCCCCGGTGTGCCGGAATCCGGCAATGTACCCGCATACACTTACCGACCTTGTCACGTCAGTGAAACGTGATCCGTGTAGGGACCACACTGAACAGGAACAACCGTCAAACAAATTTCCGACAGGAAATCCTAAAGTTTTCCGAAAACTCTCCGAGAAAGATGTCTAGAGTCTAAAAAAGTGGGCCTAACGACAATATAGGCACGAAACTAAAAGAAGGAGAAACACATGCTGGAATTCTTTGGAAGAAGACTTAGGTACATGCAAGAGGTGAAGCGGGACGAACGGGGCTTCACCCTCATCGAACTGCTCGTCGTCGTGATCATCATCGGTATATTGGCGGCTATTGCTATTCCTACGTTTCTTGGTCAGAGGGAAAGAGCTCGGGATGCATCAGCTGTGTCTAACCTGCGCAACGGTGTTACTGCAATGGAAGCTTATGGAAGCAGCACCTCTCCAGCTTATGATTACAGTGGTGGTGCAACCATGATCAATCGATTGAATGACATCGAGCCGAGCATAACATTTGCTGCTGGTACCGCGCCCCCAACTGCCACTGGTACTGTCAACGCTGAAGGTAGTGCTCCTGCCGCCGGGGCGAGCCGTGGCACGTACAGCATTTACACTTACTCTGATTCAGGCGCTGCCTTCCGAGCGCAAGCAAACGCCGACGGACAAGTTTCCTATTCTCGGGATGAACCTGATGGTACGGTTACTTGGGCCAACTTCAATCCGTAATCAAACATAGTTACTTTAACATCTAGCGCCCCTCCGGGGGCGCTCTTCTTTGCCCGCTGAAAGATAGTCCGTCCGGGTTTCAGGCTAGCGCCACCTCGAACGGTTTGCCCTTGAGCGAACTGACTTTCATGATAGAGAATCCGAGGACGTTGCCCTCCGTGTCTACCTTCTCCATTATCCTCTCGTCCTCCGTTTCGCGGAAGTAACCCGCCT
>JBARZM010000028.1:0-2662 GCA_049650095.1 Rubrobacteraceae bacterium
GGCGTCCATGCGCAAGAGTAGAGAGCCCTTGGATGTCGCACGGAACGTAGCACGAGAACTAATAAGGGCTGGATAGCAGTTTTTCGCACCGATTGCGGAGCGACACTGGTTTGAGCAGTAGTAGTTACTCCCGCTCGGGATCGTAGCCGAGGTTTGGGGAAAGCCACTTCTCTGCTTCTTGGAGCGACATGCCCTTGCGGTCGGCGTAGTCTTTGACCTGGTCGCGGCCGATCTCGGAGACGCCGAAGTAACGGGACTCCGGGTGTGAGAAGTAGTAGCCGCTGACGGCCGCCCCGGGGTTCATGGCGCAACTCTCGGTGAGGCTGATGCCGGCGTTTTTCTCCACGTCGAGCAGTTCCCACAGGGTGCGCTTCTCGGTGTGCTCGGGGCAGGCCGGATAGCCCGGGGCGGGCCGGATGCCCTGGTACTCCTCTTTAATAATCGATTCCGTATCCAGGTTCTCGTCTGTTGCGTAGCCCCAAAACTCCTTGCGGACGCGTTCGTGGAGCAACTCGGCGAAGGCTTCGGCGAAACGGTCGGCGAGCGCCTTGACCATGATGGCGTTGTAGACGTCGTTCTCGTCCTCGAAGCGGCGGGCGATCTCATCCGCCCCGATCCCGGCGGTCACGGCGAAGAGGCCGATATGGTCTTCGAGCCCGGTCTCTTTCGGGGCGATGAAATCCGCCAGGGAGTGGTTCGGGCGGCCCGGCGGCTTCTGCTTCTGCTGGCGCAGGAAATGGAGGTTCGTGAGCACCTCACTTCTCGACCCGTCGGTGTAGACCTCGACGGAATCGTTCGGCAGCCGCCCCGCGCGGAAGAGGCCGAAGACGGCGTTGGCCGTGATCCACTTCTCCTCGATCATGCGTTCCAGCAGGGTTTGAGACTCCGTAAAGAGCTTCCTGGCTTCCTCGCCCTTCTCTGGATCGTCGAAAATCTTCGGGTAGCTGCCCTTTAGCTGCCAGGAGTGGAAGAACGGCGTCCAGTCTATGTATGGCCGGATCTCCTCCAGCGGATAATCTTCTAGCGTCTGGACTCCGAGTTCGTTCGGTTTAGGCGGGGTGTAGCCGTTCCAGTCGATCTTCACGCCGTTGGCGCGGGCTTTCTCGATAGAGGTGATCTTGGACCGCGACCGGCGCCCGGCGTGCTTGGTCCGCGCCGCTTCGTACTCGGTGGCGATCTGGATCGCGTATCCTTCCCGGTGCTCCTCACTTATGAGGTTCTGGACCACGCCGACGGCCCGCGAAGCATCCTTGACGTGGACGATCGGACCTTCGTAGCCCGGAGAAATCTTGACCGCCGTGTGCGTCTTGGAAGTCGTCGCCCCGCCGATCAAGAGCGGTATGTCGAAGCCCTCGCGCTGCATCTCCTTCGCGTTGTGGACCATCTCGTCCAGGCTGGGTGTTATCAACCCTGAAAGCCCGATGACGTCCGCGTTTTTCTCCTTCGCAATCTCTAAAATTTTGGCCGACGGAACCATTACCCCGAGGTCTATGACCTCGAAATTGTTGCATTGTAGCACTACACCAACAATATTCTTCCCGATGTCATGTACGTCGCCCTTTACCGTCGCCATGACGACCGTGCCGTTCGGTTTGCGCTGTTCGCCCTTCTCTTCCTCGATAAACGGGATGAGGTAGGCGACGGCCTTCTTCATCACCCGTGCGCTCTTGACGACCTGCGGCAGGAACATCTTGCCCGCCCCGAACAGGTCGCCGACCACGTTCATCCCGTCCATGAGGGGGCCTTCGATCACGTCCAGCGGACGACTGGCCTCCTGGCGCGCCTCTTCCGCGTCTTCCTCCGCGTACTCCGCGATGCCTTTGACCAGCGCGTGCTCCAGCCGCTGCGAAACCGGCCACGAGCGCCACTCCAAATCCTTCTCACTCCCGGAAACGTCGCCCGAACCGCGGTACTTCTCGGCCAGCTCTAGCAGCCGCTCGGTCGAGTCGTCGCGGCGGTTCAGCACCACGTCTTCGACGGCTTCGCGCAGTTCATCGTCCAGCGCGTCGTAGACGGCGAGTTGGCCGGCGTTCACTATGCCCATCGTCAGGCCGGCGTTTATGGCGTGGTAGAGGAAGACGGCGTGGATCGCCTCGCGCACCGGACTATTGCCCCGGAACGAGAACGAGACGTTCGAGATGCCGCCGGAAGTCTTGGCGTGGGGGAGGTTCTGGTGAATCTCACGCACCGCCTCGATAAAGTCCACCCCGTAGTTGTTGTGCTCGTCTATGCCGGTGGCGATGGCGAAGACGTTAGGGTCGAAGACGACGTCCTCCGGTGGGAAACCGACCTCTTCGGTCAGGATTTTATAGGCGCGGCTGCAGATCCCGACCTTACGCTCCTTCGTGTCCGCCTGTCCCTCCTCATCGAAGGCCATCACGATCACCGCCGCCCCGTAGCGCCGCAGCAGTTTCGCCTGCCGGACGAACTGCTCCTCGCCTTCCTTCATGCTGATGGAGTTGACGACGGCCTTGCCCTGCACGCGCTTGAGGCCCGCCTCGACGATGGACCACTTGGAGGAGTCGATCATGACCGGGACCCGCGAGATGTCCGGCTCGGCGGCGACGAGGTTCAGGAACGTGACCATCGCCTCCTCGCCGTCGAGCATCCCTTCGTCCATGTTCACGTCTATGACCTGGGCGCCGTTCTCGACCTGTTCGCG
>JBARZM010000029.1:0-2017 GCA_049650095.1 Rubrobacteraceae bacterium
TCTTCGTCTGCGGGGAGGTCCCGGTACAGGTCCGTGCCGGTCAGGACGACCACGAGGGGAAGGTCCGGGTGCTGGGTGGCGAAGGCGGAGATGGAAGGGTGACTGCGGCGGGCGTGGAGTGAGATCACGAGCTCCGCTTCCGCCCCGTCCCAGGTTTCTTCGACGATCACTTCGTGTCCGGCTTCCTCCAGGAAGCGTGCCCAGCGATCGGCGGTGGCGCGGTTGCCGCTAAGGGACTTCGGGGCGGCCGGGGTTACGATGGTAATCCTCATGCAGTCCGGGATGATCTCACAAAAGAACCTGGTTGCGCTAATATGGGACGTGGAGTGCAGCCGGAGATCAGGAGTGCATCGTGCAAACTACCCAGGAACGGGAACAGCAACTTATAGAGATGATGGTGGACGCGCGCAAGCGCACCCTCGAACTTATCAGCGACCTCGACGAGGAGCAGATGCTCGGCCCGCAGCTCCGCATCGTAAACCCGCCCTTGTGGGAGATCGGGCACCTCGCCTGGTTCCAGGAGCAATGGAACCTCCGCCGCATCACCAGGGATCAGTTCGCCCCCTCGAAGATACTCGCCAACACCGACGACCTATACGACTCGATGAAAGTCGCCCACGATATCCGCTGGGACCTGCCGCTGGTCGAGCGCGAGAAGACCCTGGAATACATGCAACAGGTACTGGACGAAACCATCCACCTCCTCAAAACCGAAGGCCCAACCCCTGAAATAGACTACTTCATCCGGCTCGCCACCTTCCACGAGGACATGCACGGCGAAGCCTTCACCTACACCCGCCAGACCCACGGTCTACCGGCGCCCCGGATCTCCGACCAAGATCCCTCAATCCTCGAAGGCCAGCCGGCCGGCCCGTTGGAAGGCGACGTGGAAATATCCGGCGGCGAGTTCATGCTCGGCGCGACGGAGGACATGGGCTTCGTCTTCGACAACGAAAAGTGGGCGCATCCCGTACAGGTGCAACCGTTCAGCATCTCGAAAGCCCCCGTCACCAACGCGCAGTTCGCCGCCTTCGTGGACGACGGTGGATACGAAAACCGCGACTTCTGGAGCGAAGCGGGTTGGAACTGGCGCGAGGACGCCGGCGCGGAGCATCCCATCTACTGGTCCAAAGAGGATGGCGAATGGCATCACCGCCACTTCGATAAAGTCGAGCCTCTTCCGCCGCACCGGCCCGTGATCCACGTAAGTTGGTACGAGGCCGAAGCCTATTGCAACTGGGCCGGACGCCGCCTCCCGACCGAGGCCGAGTGGGAGCTGGCCGCTTCCGGGTCGGAGACGGACGGGCACAAACGACTCTATCCCTGGGGCGACGAGCCCCCGACACCGAAAAAAACCAACATGGACGCCGTTCTGCCAGGCCCGGTGGCCGTAGCCGCCTTCCCTGAAGGCGACAGTGCCTCTGGGTTGCGGCAGATGATGGGCAACGTCTGGGAGTGGTGCGCCGACGACTTCGGGCCTTTCCCCGGCTTCGTGGCGGACCCGTACAAAGACTACTCCGAGCCCTGGTTCACGGGTCATAAAGTGATGCGTGGCGGCTCCTGGGCCACCCGTGCCCGAATGCTCCGCAACACCTGGCGCAACTTCGGACCCCCCGACCGCCGGGACCTCTTTGCGGGATTTAGGACGTGTGCTTTGTGAGATAGACCCACGCGAATCCCAGGCTCGTGCCGGATATCAGGGGTGGCGGTCTCTCCGTCCCAAGCGTTTCTAGAGAGGGTTGCGATGGCGAAGCGGAAGATAGACGTGGGCGCCATCACGGGCTCCGGCCTGTATTCGTTCCCCGGCGAAGTGCAAGAGCAGCGGGTGAAGACCGGGTTTGGCGAGGTCGTTGTGCAGGTGGGGGAGGTGGGGCGCTGGCGGGTCGGGGTGATCTCGCGTCACGGTCCGGGCCATCGCTTTCTGCCGCATCAGATACAGTACCGGGCCAACCTCGCGGCGCTGGCGCGGCTCGGGGCGCGGGCCGTGCTGGCGACGACCGTGGTGGGGGCGGTGGAC
>JBARZM010000030.1:0-21879 GCA_049650095.1 Rubrobacteraceae bacterium
GCGCTGGATTTGTCGCCGATCGTGGCGATATTCGGCCTCTACATAGGCCGGGGGCTTCTGACCTTGATCATCGAAAACTTCATCAGACCTGTTACGGGGTGATTTAACGTGGCGATCAAACCGATAGACGTCCGGCGCAAGGAGTTCAAGCACAGCGTCCGGGGCTACAACGCGGACCAAGTGGACGATTTCCTGGATACGGTGGCGGACGAGTTCGAACATACCTACTCCGAAAACCTGCGGATGCGGGACGAAATTACGAGCCTTCGGGACCGGCTAGAGCAGTTCGAGAAGCTGGAGGACTCGATACAATCAGCCCTCGTTCACGCCGAACACGCCGCAAACGACCTGCGCGATAGCGCGACCCGGGAGGCCGAAGACCTTCGCGCCAGCGCCAACCGGGAGGCGGAGAATACCCGAAACAACGCGGACCGGGAAGCCGAACTGACTATAAAGGAAGCCCAGGAACGGGCGCAACAGACGCTGGCCGACTCGTCCTCGAAGGTGGAGCGGGCGCAAGAGTCGTACGAAGCACTAAAAACGGCCAAGCAGAACTTCGGCGCGGACTTCCGGCACCTCCTGAGGTCGTACATAGATGTAATGGACAACGTGGATATCGTTTCCGCGAAAGACATAGAAGCCTCCCTCCGCGAGCGGCTCGACTGGGAGGCGATCACCGCCGCCCGCGAAGCAGCCTCAGAACGCCCCGAGCACGAAGGTTCCACCGAAGAAATTTCACAAAACGACACCGCAACCCGGAGCCTCGAACGTCCCGGCGACGGCACGGGGGAAGATGACCCTGAACCTGAGGTAGAGGAACCGGAGGTCGAGCCTTCTAGCGTAGAAGACGGCTCCGAACCGGAGGCGATGTCCGGGGATAGCCCGGCGTCCGGTGAAGTGGAGGATGGTGAAACTTCGTTAGAAGACGAGGGTAGCTCCGGGCAAGAGGATGCGGGTAACTTTCGGGACGAGGAAAATCGTGCTTCCCGCGCCAGCCGCTTCTTGCGCCGGCGTGGCTGAGGGGATCGTCGGTAGGAAATTCGGGACTTTAGAGGTCGAGAGGCTCCCGGGGGCCGGATAAGATGCCGGTGGAGAGTTTCGAGGTGGGACCTGGAGAGTCCGGGGATAGGTTGGACCGGCTCGCCGCCCACAAGCTGAGGCTCAGCCGCAGCCTCGTGCGGCGCATGATCGAGGACGGTTCCCTACTCGTAGAGGGAAAGGAAGTTTCTCCTTCGCACAAGCCTCGCCCGGGGAGTTTGGTGGAGGCCCACCTGCCGGAACCGGGTCTTCAGCCCGAGGAGATACCCGTACCGATAGTTTTCGAGGACGAGCACCTGTTGGTGGTGGACAAGCCGGCCGGTCTCGTGGTGCATCCCGGGGCCGGGAACGCTTCCGGCACGCTCGTAAACGCTTTGTTGAAACGTGGGATCTCGGGGGGCTCCGACCCCGTACGTCCCGGCGTCGTGCATCGGCTCGACCGGGATACGTCGGGGTTGATGGCGCTGGCAAAAGACGAGCCAGCGTACACGGGGTTGGTGAAGATGCTCTCCGGAAGGCGGGTCCGGCGTATTTACCGGACTATCGTGGTGGGTGAAGGTTTGCCCGATACCGGGACCGTGGAGTCGCCGGTCGGTAGGGACCCGGAGAACCCGACGTTGATGACCGCCGGAGTAGGGAAGCCGGCGGTAACGCATTTCGAGGTGCTGGAAACGGCGGACGGTCACACCATGCTCCGCGTGAGGCTCGAAACCGGCCGGACGCACCAGATCCGGGTCCACCTATCAGCCATCGGATATCCGGTTTACGCCGATCCACTCTACGGAGACGCCGTGCCGGACGCCAGGCTTTGGCTGCACGCCGAACGGCTGGCCTTCGAGCATCCTATTACCGGGGAAGCGATGGAGTTCGGGGCGGATATACCGGAAGACCTTCGCAAAGCCGCGCAAAGACTTGACGGTCTGGGGCGGTTCTGCTAGGTTAAACGCAGTTTACATACCAACCTTTAACGGCGTCCCGTGAGACGCGAAGGAGGTAGAAGGCTTGGCCTTGCAAGCCACCGATAAGCGTTCGGGCGAACGCGGTATTTCCGAATTACTCTCGCCCGACCAGCTACAACGTTCGCTCCGGCGAATTTCTCACGAAATCCTCGAACGCAACGCCTCCCACCTCGACAGGTTGGCGCTCGTCGGTGTGCTGACCCGGGGCGTGCCGCTGGCGCGAAGGATCTCGGAGAACATCCGGCAGTTCGAGGGGTTGGACGTGCCGGTTGGATCACTCGATATCACGCTTCACCGCGACGATCTAGGCGATGTGGAGCCGGAAGTACACGGCACTAGCGTGCCGTTCGAAGTCGCCGGGCGCAACGTGATCCTGGTGGACGACGTTCTATTTACGGGCCGTACGGCCCGGTCGGCCATGGACGCCCTGCTGGAATTGGGCCGCCCGTCGGCGATACAGCTTGCCATTCTGGTAGACCGGGGACACAGAGAGTTGCCCATCCGGGCTGACTATGTTGGGAAAAACGTACCGACTTCGCCCGGGGAGCGGGTTTCGGTGCGGTTGATGGAGACCGATGGGGAGGATGGGGTGATCACCGTTGGAGAGTAAGCATTTGCTGACGTTGGAAGACACGAGCCGCGAGGAGCTACGCACGATACTGGACCTCGCCCACGACTACGCGGAAGGCAGCCTGGATAAACCACTCGAAGGCAAGACCGTGTGCCTGGCGTTCTTCGAAGCCTCGACCAGGACGGCGTCGTCATTCGAGCTCGCCGCTAGGCGGGCGGGGGCGGATGTGATCTCACTCTCCGAAGGCAGTTCCGCCATAGCCAAGGGCGAATCGTTGATAGATACCGTCGTAACCCTGGACAGTCTCGGGGCCGACGCGATCGTACTGCGGCATCCGGCGGCGGGCGCGGCCCAACTTGCCACCCGGCATACCAACGCCGCCGTGGTAAACGCGGGCGACGGTTGCGGCCAGCATCCCACGCAGGCATTGCTCGACCTCTACGCGCTCGGCGAGGCTCTAGGCGGTTTCGACGAATTGGCTGGACGCCGGGTAGCTATCGTCGGCGACGTGCTGCACAGCCGGGTGGCGCGCAGCGTGATCCCCGCTTTCCAGGCCGCCGGAATGGAAGTCGCGCTCGTAGCCCCCCAGACGCTGCTGCCGGGCCAGGAAGGCGTGTGGGGAGTGCCCATACTGTCCTCGGTCGATGAGGCGCTAGAGTGGGGGGCGGAAGTCCTGTATACGCTGCGGCTCCAGAACGAGCGGATGGTCGGCGACTCGCCGCGCGTGCCGTCGGTAGCCGAGTACGCCGCGTACTACGGCGTCTCGCGGCGGCATCTGGAATCCGGGATACTCGTTATGCACCCCGGCCCGGTAAACCGGGGGGTCGAGATCTCCGGCGACGTGGTCCTCGATGCGGCCTCTCTGATCCCGGACCAGGTCGCCGCGGGCGTTGCCGTCCGGTCCGCGGTTCTTACTATCGCGACCGGCGCGCTTCAGGAAGTGGTGGCTTGAACGGAGGCGGCCAAAGAGACGACCTCGTCATCCGCCAGGCCCACGTGCTGGATCCAGCTTCCAGAATAGACGGTGTCATGGACGTGCGGATCTCCTCCGGCCGGATAGCGGAGGTTGGAAGTGGCCTCCGGGGCCCCCGGGAACTGGACGCCGATGGTCTGCATCTGTTCCCCGGCTTCGTGGACGTCCACGCCCACTGGCGCACGCCAGGCCGCGAGGACGAGGAGACTATAGAGACCGGATCGGCCGCCGCCGCCTCCGGAGGCTTCACGGGCGTCGTGATGATGCCGAACACGGACCCAATAGTCGATAAGCCGGTCATCGTCAGTGGCCTTGCGCGCCGCATAGAGCAGGAATCTCGCGTGCGGACTTACATCTCCGCCGCCCTTCACGTCGGGCTCGCGGGCGAGCGGCTCACCGAGATGCGCCTTCTGAAAGAAGCCGGAGCATTCTGCGTCTCGGACGACGGGCTCGGCACGGCCTCCGCCGGGGTGCTCAGGAACGGGATGCTCTACGCCCGCACGGCGGGGCTGCCAGTGATCCTGCACTGCGAAGACCATACCCTTGCGACCGGAGTCGTCCACGACGGGGCCGCCGCCGCCCTGGCCGGCATACCGGGCTCCCCGGCGAGCGCGGAGGATGTGGCGACCGCGACGGCGTTAATACTCGCCGCCGAGACCGGGGCAAAGGTACACATAACCCACGTCTCGACGGCGCTTTCGGCGGCGCTCGTCGCGTTTTTCAAGGAACGGGCGGACGTCACGGGTGACACCACGCCGCACCACCTGACCTTGACGGACGACCTGATCTCGACTCTCGACGGCGCATACCGGGTAAACCCGCCGCTGCGCCCCGAAGATGACCGCCAGGGGGTCGGTAAAGCCCTGAAGGACGGCGTACTGGACTTCGTAGCCACGGACCACGCGCCCCACGCTTCCCAGGAGAAAGAGCTGCCGTTGGAAGAGGCGGCGCCTGGTTTTCTAGGGCACGAGACGGCCTTCGCGGCCATCTATACAGAGCTTGTTCAGCACGGTAAACTCTCGCTCCCGCGTTTGGTCGAGGCGATGAGTTGCGCGCCGGGTCGCTGGGTCGGCGAGGGCGGAAACATCTCCTCCGGCGCCCCGGCCGACCTTACGTTGATGGACCTGAGCGAAGAATGGACCGTTGGGCGGGAGACGATGGTCAGCCGTTCGTCCAACTCGCCGTATCTTGGAAAGAAGCTGGCGGGAAGGGTCGTGGGTACTTTGGTCGGTGGAGAACTGGTGCACGATAAGATTGGAGCGAAGTTTGGAGTACGGGCCTAAACGGGCGACGTTGGTCCTCGAAGACGGGGCCGCTTTCGAGGGAAAGACCTTTACCGGGGAAGGTGAGGTGGCCGGTGAGGTAGTCTTTACGACCAGCATGGTTGGATATCAGGAGACCCTGACCGACCCGTCTTACCGGGGTCAGATCCTGCTTTTCACATATCCTCTGATCGGGAATTATGGGGTCATCCCCGGCGACGATGAATCCCACAAGGTCCAGGCCGCCGGCGTTCTCGTCCGTGAATACACCCCGTACCATAGTAACTGGGCCAGCGAGCAATCCCTGGCATCCTTGCTGGATGAGGCCGGCGTCGTGGGAGTAGAAGGTATCGACACCCGCGCCCTCACCCGTCACCTCCGGGACCGGGGGGCGATGCGAGGCTTTATCTCGACCGTCGAACACGACCCAAACGTCCTGCGCGAGAAGGCCAACGCCCACCCGTCGATGCTCGGCCTAGACCTGGCTTCCGCGGGCAGCGAGCTCAGCGAGCCCACCCTGCTACCGGCTTACGGCGAAGAGCGGTGCCGAATCGCGGCCCTGGATTACGGGGTTAAGGGTTCGATCTACAAAGAGCTTCGTAGCCGGGGGGGCACGGTAATGGCGATCCCGGGCTCCTCAGACCCGGAGGAGATACTCGCCTCCGAGCCGGATGGGATCTTCCTCTCCAACGGACCGGGCGACCCGGCGGCCTTGAACGAGGCTGTGGATACACTGAAGCCCATACTCGGTGAAGTGCCGACGTTTGGCATCTGTCTCGGACATCAGCTCCTCGGGCTCGCACTCGGTTGTGAGACTTACAAAATGCCTTTCGGGCATCACGGGGCGAACCATCCCGTGCGAAACCTAAAAACGAACCGGATCGAGATCACCTCCCAAAACCACGGCTTCGCGGTTTACGAAGACTCGCTCCCGGCCGGAGTCGAACTCACCCACCGCAACCTCTACGACGGCACGGTGGAGGGTCTCTGGAGCCCGGATCTACGAACCTGGAGCGTCCAGTACCATCCCGAGTCGAGCCCCGGCCCCCGAGACTCGGGCTACCTCTTCGACGAGTTCGTGGAGAGCATCTCCGAGAAAGCGCGGGCCTAGGGTGCCACGCCGCAACGACATCGAGAGCATCCTGATCATCGGCTCCGGGCCCATAGTGATCGGCCAGGCCGCCGAGTTCGATTACTCCGGCACCCAGGCCTGCCGCGCCCTGCGCGACGAAGGCTATAAGGTTATCCTCGTAAACTCGAACCCGGCCACCATAATGACCGATCCCGAGGTCGCAGACGTCACCTACGTCGAGCCGCTCACCGTCGAGACGGTCGCGGAGATTATCCGCCGCGAACGCCCCGACGCCCTCCTCCCAACCCTCGGCGGCCAGACGGCCCTGAACCTCTCCATCGAGCTGGACGAAGCCGGCGTCCTGGACGAGTACGACGTGGAACTACTCGGCGCCTCCATAGAGTCGATCCAGAAGGCCGAGGACCGCCAGCTCTTCCACGAAGCGATGGACCGTATCGGTTTGCAGGTCCCCGAGTCCCGCACCGTAAAGAACCTCGAACAAGCCGAGGAGCTCGCCGCCAGGATCGGATACCCGCTCATCATCCGGCCGAGCTTTACCCTGGGCGGCAAGGGTGGCTCCGTCGCCCGCGACCACACCGAACTGAAACGCTCCGTCCTCGACGGCCTCGACGCCAGCCCGGTAAACAGCGTGCTGGTCGAGAAGAGCGTGGCCGGTTGGAAAGAGTTCGAGCTTGAGGTCATGCGCGACCTCTCCGACAACGTCGTCATCGTTTGCTCCATCGAGAACGTGGACCCGATGGGCGTCCACACCGGTGACTCAATAACCGTAGCCCCCGCCCAAACCCTCTCAGACCGCCAATACCAGACCCTCCGTTCCGCTTCTATACGCATAATACGCGAGATCGGGGTTCAGACCGGGGGTTCCAACATCCAGTTCGCGGTGGATCCGGAGGGGGATGGGTTCTACGTGATCGAGATGAACCCGCGGGTGAGCCGGTCGAGCGCGTTGGCGAGCAAGGCCACCGGGTTTCCGATCGCCAAGATCGCCGCGAAGCTCGCGGTCGGGTACGCGCTGGATGAGATCCCGAACGACATAACCCGGGCGACCCCGGCTTCTTTCGAGCCGGCGCTGGACTACATCGTTACCAAGATCCCACGCTTCACCTTCGAGAAGTTCCCCGGCGCCGCCCCGACCCTCACCACCCGGATGCACTCCGTCGGCGAGGTAATGGCGATAGGGCGGACGTTTACGGAGAGCCTGCTAAAGGCTATAGGCTCCCTGGAGTTGGACCCTCAGGATATCCTCCCCAGCCTGGAGGAGCCGAATCCGTACAGAATATTCGCCGTATTCGAGGCCCTGCGCGCCGGCATGGATATACCAGAGATCTTCGCCAAGACCCAGATAGACCCGTTCTTTATCGCCTCCATAGCCCGCATCATCGCCGGTGAAGGCTCGCTGTCCGGGTCCTGGAGCCGGGAGGACTTGCTGGAAGCGAAGAAACTCGGCCTGTCGGATGAGGATCTAGCCTCCAGCTCCGGTACCACGACCGAGGTCGTGCGCGGCGTCCGGCGGGCTTTGGGTATCTCACCAACCTACAAGTCGGTGGACACCTGCGCCGGTGAGTTCCCGGCCCAGACCCCGTACTACTACTCGACCTACGAGACCGAGGATGAGATCGAACGTGGCGAAAACCCATCCGTGGTGGTGCTCGGCAGCGGCCCGAACCGTATCGGGCAGGGCATCGAGTTCGACTACGCCTGCGTTCACGCCAGCTACGCCCTCATCGAGGGCGGCTACGACGCCGTCATGGTCAACTCCAACCCCGAGACCGTTTCGACCGATTACGATACCTCCACCCGACTATACTTCGAGCCCCTCACCGCCGAGCACGTTTTGGAGGTGATACGTCGTGAGAAGCCTGAAGGCGTGATCCTGCAGTTCGGCGGCCAGAGTCCGCTGAAGCTGGCCCGCGAGCTCGAGAAGGAAGGCGTCAACATACTCGGCACGTCTCCGGACGCCATCGACCTCGCCGAAGACCGGTCCCGCTTCGGACGGCTACTTATCGACCTGGAGATACCGCACCCGCGGTACGGTATAGCGGTGACCGGCAGAGAGGTCCGCGAAGTGGCCCAAGAACTCGGCTATCCGGTCGTCGTCCGGCCGTCGTACGTGCTCGGTGGCCGCCGGATGGAGATCGTGTACAACGACGACGACCTGGACCTGTACATAAGGTCTAGCATTAGCACGAGCCCCGATTACCCGACGCTGGTGGACGAGTTTATGGAGGATTACGTTGAGGTAGACGTTGACGCCGTGTGTGACGGTGAGGAAGTCTACATCGGTGGAATCATGGAGCACATCGAGGAGGCGGGGGTTCACTCGGGGGACTCTTCTTGCGTCACGCCGCCTATAACGATCCACCGGGCGTTGTTGGAGAGGATAGAGGAGTACACCCGGCGCCTGGCGTTTGGTGTAGGGGTTGTGGGGCTGATGAACGTTCAGTTCGTGGTGCGGGGAGAGGACGTAATGGTGATCGAGTGCAACCCCCGCGCTTCGCGCACCGTGCCGTTTATCTCGAAGGCGACCGGCGTGCCGCTGGCAAAGTTGGCGACCCGGGTATTGTTCGGCGAGAAGCTGAAGGATATTCGGCCGGGTGGCGCGGCCGGCGGTCATTTCAGCGTAAAGGCGCCGGTTTTCCCTTTCGACCGGTTCGCGGATGTGGACCCACTGCTGGGACCGGAGATGCGCTCGACGGGTGAGGCGATGGGTGTGGACCGGACTTTTGGGGGCGCGTTCGCCAAGGCGCTCACGGCCGCGGGCCAAACTTTGCCGGAGTCGGGCCGGGTTTACATCTCGGTTGCGAACCGGGACAAGCGGGCGGTGGTTTTGATCGCCCGGGCTTTCGCGGATCTGGGGTTCGAGGTATCCGCGAGCGAGGGCACGGCGGACGTGCTGCGGAACAACGGCCTACCGGTCGCGGTAGTTCCGAAGATAGGGGATCTCGGCGAGGACGTTCTCGCCGCCATCGAGGCCGGGGGGGTGGATCTCATCGTGAACACGCCCTGGGGCCGGGGCGCCCGCACGGATGGGTACCTGATCCGACGTAAAGCCTTGATGCACGGTGTGCCGTGTATAACGACGCTCGCGGGGGCCACGGCGGCGGTGCAGGGTATAGAGTCGAAGATTCGGGGCGGCATCCAACGCGTCAACCCGCTTCAGGGCCTCTACGCGACTAAAGCGTGAAGTTCTACAGCGTACCGGTCGAAGAGCGGGAGG
Organism: Rubrobacteraceae bacterium; assembly: GCA_049650095.1. Lineage (GTDB taxonomy): Bacteria > Actinomycetota > Rubrobacteria > Rubrobacterales > Rubrobacteraceae > SIRX01. The sequence goes on from JBARZM010000030.1 coordinate 9,114, forward strand.
AGATCGGTGGTTACACCTTGCTTCGCTACCGGTGGGACGGACCCATAGAGCCCGGCCAGTTCGTCATGGCCCGCACCTCGGATTTCCTGGATACCCTGGACCCGCTTCTGGCGCGGCCGCTCTCTTTCTACGACTACGACGGAGAGGTGGCGAGCCTGCTCCTGGAAGTCCGGGGCCGTGGCACGGCGCTTCTAGACCGCTCCGCCGAGATAGAGGTCAGCGCGCCGCTCGGCAAGAGCTTTGCAACCGACGGCTTCGAAGGACGGGCCGCTTTGCTGGGAGGCGGAATCGGGGTCGCCCCGATGAAGATACTTTCACGGCGGCTGGGCGGGCTCGGCGTGGAACACGACGTCTTCCTGGGCTTCGCCGACTCCCGCGCTTCCCGCACCTCCCGCGACTTCCCCGGCGCCGGCGTTGCTACGGTCGATGGATCAGACGGCGTCGCGGGCACGGTGCTGGACCTCGTGGAGGATCTGGAAAACTACGACGCAGTCTACGCTTGCGGCCCGAACCCGATGCTGGCGGCCGTCAAGCGCGCCGCGGGCGCCGGCGGTCTCCGTCAACTCTCCGTCGAGGAAAGAATGGGGTGTGGAAACGGTTCTTGTAATGGGTGTGTGGTGCCGGTGCGGGGCCGGGGTTATGTCCGGTCATGCATCGAGGGTCCGGTCTTCGATGCGGAGTCGCTGGCGTGGTGATCCGGACCAGCGTGGATCTCGGCGTGGAGCTATGCGGCATACCGCTCGAAACACCCCTGATCCCGGCTTCCGGGACCCTATCGAAGGAAGCCCTGGATGAGGCGCGGGGCGTATACGGCGCCATGCTGCCGAAGACCGTTACCCCGGCGCCGCGCGCCGGAAACCCGCCTCCCCGGCTCGCCGAGACTCCGGCCGGCATGGTCAACTCCATAGGACTCCAAAACCCCGGCATGGAACGTTTTATCGAAGACCTGGACGCTTACGAAATTGGGACGCCGCTCATCATCTCGGTGGCGGGAGACACGGTCGCCGAGTTCGTCACTTTGTGCGCCCGGCTCGCAGACGACGGGCGCGTGGCGGGCGTCGAATTAAACCTTTCTTGTCCGAACGTCGAGCATGGCGGACTCACTTTCTGCGCCGGCCCCGCGAGCGTGGCGGAGGTCGTCGGCGCCTGTCGCGCCGCGCTGCCGGACAAGCCGGTGCTCGTGAAGCTAACGAACGAAGGGGTCAAAGCTAATTCCCTGGCCGCCGAAGAGGCCGGGGCCGACGGGCTCACGCTCATAAACACAATCCCCGCCATATCCGTCGACCCGAAAAGCCGGAGCATCCTGCGCGGCGGTCTTTCGGGTCCGGCGATAAAGCCCGTGGCGCTCCGGGCCGTGTACGAAGTCTCCGCAGAAGTAAGAATACCGGTGATCGGCTGCGGGGGCGTCACCCGGGGCACGGACGTCGCCGAGTTCATGCTCGCCGGGGCAACCGCCGTACAGGTCGGCACCGCGAGCTTCGTTCGGGAGCCGCGACAGGTTCTGGAAGAGCTCGTGGATTATCTGGAAAAACAGGAGCTCGGGGCGGGGGATCTGACCGGGCTTTTGCAGGCTTCTCATCGAGAAACGACGGGTGATAAGGCCGGATGATATACTACTGGACCGATGTTTAGGCAAGCACCCGACAGAACCGTACAGGAGCGGCGGAGCGCGCTCGAAGAGGCCAACCGGGTGCGGTTTACCCGGGCCGCCGCCAAGCGGGACCTCAAAAGCGGCGACCTGGACATCTACGACCTGCTCATGGACCCCTCCGAGGAGCTCAAAGGCGCGAAAGTCGAGGAAATGTTGCTCGCAATGCGCGGGATGGGACGGATAAAAGTGACGCGGGTACTCCGCGAGTCCGGGGTTAGTTCCTCGAAGACACTCGTTGGGTTGACCTACGGGCAACGGGACCGCCTGATCAGGGTTTTGGGTTGCGAGGAAGGCTGATCGTCGTCTCCGGGCCTTCCGGAGCCGGAAAGTCTACCCTCATCCGGGCCTCGCTGGACGAGGTGCAGGATTTGGCTTATTCGGTGTCCGCCACGACCCGCAAGCCTCGGGAGGGTGAGGTAAACGGCCAGCACTACGTCTTTCTCAGCCGCGAAAGATTCGAGTCCTGGATCGAAGACGGACGGTTTCTGGAATGGGCCGAGTACTCCGGCAACCTCTACGGAACCCCCGAAGACCAGGTAGAAGAACTGCTGGATCTCGGCCGCTCGGTTATCCTGGAGATCGAGCTGCAAGGCGCCAGAAAGGTTCGCCAAAAGCGGCCGGACGCGGTTATGGTCTTCGTGAGGACGCCTTCGCTGGAAGAGACCCGACGACGCCTAGAAGGCCGGGCGACCGAGACCGTCGAGGCGCTGGAGAGCCGGATGAAGACCGCCGTTAGGGAGGTAGCCGCCCGGGACGAGTTCGATTACGAGGTCGTCAACGGCGAGCCGGACAAGGCTCGGGAGGAAATGATAAACCTCATGACCAAGATAGCCGAAGGAGGCAACGATGCTGAGTGATCTCAAGATAGACGAGTTGTTGGGCAAGGTCGATTCCCGTTACGGGCTGGCGATGGCTAGCGCCAAGCGTGCCCGGCAGATCAACGAGTACACCGCGACCCTGGGCCTCAACGATACCCTGGGCATACCGGGGCCGCAGGTCCACACCCGATCCCAGCATCCCCTGAGCATAGCCATAGAAGAGCTCCGGGAAGACAAGCTAACCGTGGGCTTCAGGGACGAGGTCTTGCCGGAGGACGCGGTCGCCCAGGCGCAGGCCTCCGATACGGAGTCGCCCGAGACCGAAGTGACCGAAGCGGACGTGATAGTCGCCGAAGATGAGGCCGTGGAAGACGCCGAGGGCGAAGCCGCGACCGAGGGCGACACTGAAGCTACCGATTCGGACCAAGGCGCCGCCTAACCTGGATTAGCGGATGATCCTCTGCTCAGTGGCCCCGGGGCCGGGCGCCCTGACCATGCCCCGGGTTTGCCGCGGGCTTGCAGAGACGGGCCATCTCGTTGAGGTGATCCTCGAACGGGGAACGAAGAACTTCGTCGGCGCCGCCGCCTTTGTGGGCCACGCCGCGGTCGTCCGCAAACCCACGAAATCTCCGCGGGCGCTGGTGTTCGCTCCTGCGAATGCCGGTACGCTCGCCAGGCTGGCTCACGGTATGGGTGAAACTCCGGTCGAAGAGGTGTACGCCGCCGGGATCAGACCGGCGATCATTGTGCCGTCTCCGGAGGAAGGCCTGCTAGAACACCCCGCCGTGCGGAAGAACCTCGAACAGTTAAGAGAAGACGGCTGCCGGATCGTCGAGGCCGGCGAGGAAAACCTGAACCCGGTGGATGAAACAGTTACCGCTGTTTTGGGAGGGTTGGGAGGCCCGCTAAGCGGGATGCGGATACTGGTCACTACCGGCGGAACCCGGGAGCCCATCGACAGCGTGCGTTTCGTCGGGAACCGGTCTTCCGGAAAAATGGGACGCTCCGTAGCGCGGGAGGCCATCAAGATGGGGGCGGAGGTTACCGTGATTGCGGCCAACGTGGAGGCCAGGGAGCCGGGCGTCGAATGGGTGCCCGTAGAGACCGTGGACGAGTTGCGGGAGGCGACAGTGGAACTCGCCGCGGAAAGCACCGCGCTCGTTATGGCCGCCGCCGTCTCGGACTTCAAACCCGCAACCGCGCCGACGGAAAAGGTGCGACGCAGAGAAGGCCTGAACGTCGAGTTCGTGGCGACCGAAGATATCCTCGGTAGCCTCCGGGAGCGGAATCCGGACCTCTTTATGGTAGGATTCGCGGCGACGCACGGAGACCCCGTTCCGGACGCCCGGGACAAATTAGCAAGCAAAGGCGTCAACCTCGTGGTAGGGAACGATATCTCTAAAGAAGGGATAGGTTTCGGGGCTGACGAGAACGAGGTCTACGTAGTCGGGCCGGAAGGCGAGCGTTTCGTTCCCCAGGCCTCCAAAAGCGAGATAGCCCGCGCAATCTTGGACGAGCTAGAGACCGAAATAAAGAAGGAGCGACAGAGATAAATGGTGGAGAAAACGGCTGGAACGACCACGCGAGACGCGGCGGATGACCAGAAACCAAAGACCTCGCATCTCTTCACCTCGGAGTCGGTAACGGAAGGACACCCGGACAAGATAGCCGACCAAATTTCAGACGCCATTCTGGATGCCGCCCTCGAAAAAGACCCGATGAGCCGCGTCGCCTGCGAGACGCTCGTAACCACCGGGCTCGTGATGGTGGCCGGTGAGATAACCACCGATACCTACGTGGACATCCCGACGCTCGTGCGAAAGAAAATCTCCGAGATCGGCTACACGAGGGCCAAGTTCGGCTTCGACGCCGAAACCTGCGGGGTGATCACCACCATAGACCCCCAATCTCAAGACATAGCCCAAGGAGTCGACCACGCTAGCGACGCGGACCTCAGCGAAGACGAGCTAGAGGAGATCGGGGCTGGGGATCAGGGCATGATGTTTGGCTACGCTTGCGACGAGACCGAAGAGCTAATGCCCCTGCCCATAACCCTGGCCCACGCCCTTACGAGAAGGCTGTCAGAGGTAAGAAAGCAAGGCATCCTGGACTACCTGCGTCCCGACGGGAAAAGCCAGGTCACCGTCCGCTACGAAGGGTCTCGTCCGGTCGCCATAGAGAAAGTCCTCATTTCCACCCAGCACAAAGAGGGCGTGGAAGCCGCGATAAAAGACGACCTACTAGAAAGCGTCATAGGGCCGGTAATGCCCGAAGGCCTCTACGACCCCGCCGCGACCGAGATACTAGTAAACCCGACCGGACGATTTGTCGTAGGAGGACCGCAAGGCGACACCGGTCTAACGGGACGAAAGATCATCGTCGACACCTACGGCGGGGCCGCGCCCCACGGCGGCGGGGCATTCTCGGGCAAAGACCCGACGAAAGTAGACCGCTCCGGATCCTACGCCGCCCGGTGGGTAGCAAAGAACGTCGTGGCCTCGGGCCTCGCCCGCAAGTGCCAGGTGCAAGTAGCCTACGCTATAGGCGTCGCGAAGCCCGTCAGCGTCATGGTAGAGACCTTCGGCACGGCCAGCGTAGACCCTGTAACGCTCGGCAAGTCGATAGAAGAGACTTTCGACCTGCGTCCGGGGGCCATCATAAGGGACCTAGACCTCCGGCAGCCAGTCTACGCGCAAACGGCGGCTTACGGGCACTTCGGCCGGAGCGAGCCGGGCTTTACCTGGGAGGACACTTCCCGGGCCGATGACTTGCGCCGCGCCGCCGGCCTGTAGTTGGGGCGACCCGCTGAGAGCGGTACCGAGTTAGACCCGTATCCCGTGTTGGAGGACCCCATCCCGGAAGCCTCCGCGCCGGAAGCCCGGGTCAGCCTCCTGATACCAACCCACGCTTTACCACCCCTGAGCTACCGGATACCGGAGCATCTCAAGGAACGGGTCCGGGTTGGGACCGTGGTCGTGGTTCCTCTCTCGGGCTACTCCAGGTTGGGTGTGGTGGTGTCTTTCGGGGCGGACGACCTTGCCAGTGAGGATCTCCGGCGCGTCTCCGGCTCGCATTTCCTTCCCCCGGAGACCGTCGAGCTTTGCCTTTGGGCTTCGGAGGCCGCTTCGGTCCCTCTCTCCAACGTTATACGGGCGGCTTTGCCGCCGGGTATGGGCGCCGGGCAGTATCGCGTAACGGACCCGCTTCCGGATTGGCCCTGGGAAGCAGGGAAACTCGTTAGCCGTTCGGCTTTGAGGCGTGTCCTGCGAGGAGATGGGCTCAAGAGGGCGGAGAGAGAAGGGCGTGTCGAGCTTACCGCGGGTAAGCTGGAACGGCGCCTGGTAGAGTGGGCTTTCTTGCGTTCGGCGGCCGTGCCGGATCTGGACCGCGCGCCGCGTCAAAAGGAATTGTTCGCCGCGCTGCGACGGAGACCGGAAGGTCTGCCGGCCAGGGAACTTCTATCCGAAGCCGGGGCTTCCAGGGCCACGCTGCGGGCGTTGGTGAGCCGGGGCGCCGTCGCCTTGAAACGCCTGCCCGAACCACCGCTTCCACCAAACACCGAGGGTGTGCCAGATAGTGAACTGTTGCAACCTTACGACCGGCCGGCCGGCCGCATCGTCGACATTGGCGGAGCCTGGATATGGAGGATGCCCACGAGAGATCAGGGTCCGGCGGTGGCCGCCGTCGCCCGTGCTGCTATCGAGGGCAAAGAGCAGACGCTCGTGCTCGTCCCTGAGATAGAGTCCGCAAAAGACCTTGTCCGCAAGCTGCGAGAGCTTTTGCCGAAAGGAAACAGGGTCGTCGCGTACCATAGCGGTCTCGGACGCGACCGGGCCGCAGTTTACGATGCCGCCCGGAGCGGCCTGGCTGACGTGTTGGTCGGTACCCGGTCGGCGGCCGTGATCCCGATGCCCCGGTTGGGCGCTATCTGCGTGGTGGACGAACCGAACGAGGGGCACCGGGCGGAGCCGGGGTACGAGGGGTTGCCGATCCACGTCAGGGAGATAGTGCGGGAACGAGGTTGGATCGAGGGCGCGGGCACGCTTTTTCTCTCGCCTCACCCCTCGCTAAGGCTTTACGCGGAGAAGCCCGGCGTCCGGGAGCTTCCTCCCCGCACTGCCCCCGGGTGGCCTTCCACCAGCATCCTGGACCTCCGGGGCTCCGGAGTCTCCCTGAGTCCGACCATGATCGAAGCCTTCCGCCAGGCCGTGGCGACCGGCAAGCGCGTCGGATTGGTAGCTAACAGGCTAGGCTACGCCACGAGTTGCACCTGTAACTCGTGCGGCGCCGTCCAATCCTGCCCGAACTGCGATTTACCGCTGACGGTGCATAAACCCCGGCTCGTGTGCTCCCGGTGTGGTTTTTCCAGAAAGCTCTCGGATGGGTGTGTGGCCTGTGGTTCTAGCCGCCTCACGCCCACGGGACTAACCGCCGAACGGGTACGCGAAGAAGTCTCGCGCGCCCTGGATCTTCCGGTCGGACTCGCAACGTCTGCGGAGCAAAGTCATGCCGACGCCGGGATCGTCGTCGGAACCGCCCGGCACGTCGTCCGCCGCAGGTGGGACGTAGTAGCCATCGCCGACGTTGACGCGCTCCTCCAAGGCAGCGGCTTGGGCACGGTCGAACGGGCTTTCCGTCTAATCTCCGGTGCCGTCGAAGCCGCCCGCGAACGCTTGCTGATACAGACTCGCTTTCCGGAACACTATGCGTTGCAGGCCGCGCTCCGTGAAGATTACGTGGCTTTCGCCAAAGCGGAACTTCCCCGGCTTCGCGCCCTCGGCTACCCTCCCTACGGACACCTGGCCGTGATCACCCTCGAAGGCAAAGAAGATGTCGCCCGGGGTGCGGTAGAATCTGGCCTGAGGCCAAACCTCGCCCCCGGGGTCGCGGTTTCGGACCTCGTACCCGTGGCCTCTGCGGATAGAGCATCGCGGTGGCGGGTGCTTTTACGCGCCGTAGACCGCGAGGCGGTCACGCAAGCAGGCGCCCATGCCGCGCGGCTGGCGCACGGAAACCGCAAGCTGAAGATTCGTATCGAGATAGATCCCGAGGAGGTTTGACTTTGACGCTCGAAATAAGGACTTTCGGAGACCCGGTGTTGAAGTCTTCCGCGACGCCGGTCGAGGTCTTCGATGAGTCGCTCGCGAGGTTGGCGGAAGATATGCTGGAAACCATGCGCGCCCACGAGGGCGTCGGCCTCGCGGCAAACCAGGTAGGACGCCTCAAGCGCATCCTGGTCGCCGCCCTGGAAGACGAAGAGTTCGTAATCGTCAACCCTGTTGTAGAAGCTGAGACCGGGGAACTGGAGACGGACTCCGAAGGATGCTTGTCTATACCTGAGATTCAGGTAGAGGTAGAGCGTTCCACCGCCGTGACCGTTTCCGGGCAGGATCTCACCGGCGCGCCGATTCGCCTGGAGGCGATGGGCCTCCTTGCCCGGATACTGCAGCACGAGATGGACCATCTAAACGGCGTGTTAATACTGGACCGTACGGACCGCGAGTCCCGCAAAGCCGTTATGCGCGAGTTCCGCACGCGGCTGATGGCCCAGCAGTAGGCGTTCTGTGGAGCGCTTTTGAACCTGGCCTTCGCCGGAACCCCGCCCTTCGCGGCCCATGTTCTGCGGGCCCTGATCGGCTCAAAGCACGAGGTGGGGCTCGTAATCTCCCAGCCGGACTCTCGCCGGGGCCGGGGCCGCAAAACCTCTCCCACCGCTGTAGCCGAGTTCGCCACCGGGCAAGGCCTGCCCCTGATCCAGCCGGCTCGCATCGGTGAGGTATCGGGCGAAATCTCTCGCCACGATATTCTGGTCGTCGCCGCCTATGGCCAGATACTCCGCGGCGACACCCTGCACGCGGCGCGTCACGCCGCCTACAACGTCCACGCCTCGTTGCTCCCCGCCTACCGTGGAGCGGCGCCCGTGGAGCGGGCCCTGATGGCCGGTGAAAAAAAGACCGGGATCTCCATAATGCAAATGGACGTAGGCCTCGATACCGGACCCGTGGTTCTCCGCCGGGAGGTTCCCGTGCCCCCCGACATGAACGCCGGAGAGCTGACCGACAACCTCGCCCGCGTGGGGGGAGAGGCCATGGTAGACGCGCTGACCATGATAGAAGCCGGCACCGCTGAGTTCCAAGAACAAGACGAAACCCGGGCCACCTACGCGGCCAAGATTTCCGCGGAAGACCGGGAGGTCCGCTGGGACCGGACAGCGCCGGAGGTGAAAGACCATATCCGGGCCCTTTCTCCGCACGTTGGCGCCCGCGCTAAACACCCGGATTTCGACGGCCCGATAAAGGTGCTGCGGGCCCGCGTGTACCGAGAGCACGACAGTCCACTCGCTGCAGGGGAGATAGATTCGAGCCAGGGATGCATCCTCGTTGGGTGTGGAACCGGCCTGCTGGAGCTGGAGGAAGTCCAGGCGCCCGGCAAGAAACCACTCAAGGCCCGCGAGTTTCTCAGGGGTAACTCTTTTGGAGGAACTTTCACCCGTTAGCTCCGGTTACGGGTCCGGGCGCGAGAACCACCGTATAATGCTAGACTACCCCGGAAAATGGTGCGATTTTACCTCGGAGGGGCGAGATAAGAGAACCGGAAATCAATTTAGATGTACCCGAACCTGAAGTAGAGGTAGAGAGAGCTGTGCTCGACGACGAGCCCAGGATAGTCATTGTTGGCGCTGGAGGGTACGGTCGTCTGGCCCTGGACGTGCTCATGTCGGCGGGTTTCGAGCATTGGATCCTGGGCTTCTACGATGACGCCCACAAAGCTCTTGCGGAGCGGATAAGGGGTTTCCCGGTTCTGGGGGACATCGCCATGTTGAAGAGCATGTTGTCCGTCGAAACGGTTCAGGTGATCGTGGCGATCACCGACAACCAGGATCGGCTAAGGATCGCAAACTCTATAAGGGGTTTGGGCGGCCAGTTCACTACGGCGATACACCCCATGGCTTACGTCTCGGACAAGGCTTCGTTGGGAGATGGGTCCGTGATCGCCGCCGGGGCGGTGGTCCATCCCGGCGCGGTTCTCGGGAGTCATTGTTACGCCGGGCCGCAGACCGTGGTCGACCGGGACGCGGAGGTGGGGGCGGGTGTCTGGATCTCGGCCGGGGCCGTAGTTGGTTCCGGCGCCAAAATAGGCGCCCGGGTAGTGCTCGGGCAAAATTCTTGCGTTGGCAGGAAAGCCACCGTCGCCGGGGATGAGGAGATAGGGGCGCTGCGGGCCGTTACGTCTGAGAGCCCGGGAGCGTGAATTGAGCGTTATCGTAGCCGGTCTTTTGGGGCTCGTTATAGGTAGCTTTCTAAACGTCGTTATCCACCGGGTTCCCCTGCGCGAGTCCGTCGTGTCTCCCGGCTCGCACTGCCCGGGTTGCGGCGCGGAGATCAAAGCCTACGACAACGTACCCGTGCTGTCATATCTGCTGCTTCGTGGCCGGTGCAGGAACTGCAAGATGCGCATACCGGTTAGCTACCCGGTGGTCGAGGCGCTGACCGGGGTGTTGTTCGCGGCCGCTATTTACGCCTTCGGGTTTGGCCTCCGGTTCTTCGTGGCCCTGGTCTTTATAGTAGTGCTCATCTCCCTGGCCGGCACGGATTACGAGCACCGATTGTTGCCAAACGTCATCGTCGTCCCCGCCGCCATACTCGGGCTCGGGTTGTCGGCGTTTTCGCGGCCGGATTGGTGGTGGGTTTATCCGGTCGCCACGCTGGTCCTGGGCGGATTGCTCTTTATGCTGGCGATCATTTATCCTGGCGGAATGGGCATGGGCGACGTGAAGATGGGTGGCATGCTCGGGGCTTTCCTCGGGCCTTACGCCGCTTTGGCGGTGTTTTTGGGCGCCCTCGTTGGGTCCGTGGCCGGCGGCATACTAATAGCGACCGGGAAGATGCCCCGCCGGACAGCCCTTCCTTTCGGGGTCTTTATGTCTTTCGGCGGGTTGGTGACGCTATTCGTCGGGCCGGATGTCTGGGGCCTGTACCTGAACCTCGTCGGAGGGGGCTGAGAGTTTGGACCGGTTCAGGTCGCAGGCGGTCGGCATGGATATCGACCGCAACGCGGTAAAAGCCGTCCAAATATCCCGTGGCGGCGGAGACTACACGCTACGGCACGTCGGGTACAGGAGGCTTCCGGCGGGTTTGATCGAAGCCGGAGAAGTCGCCGATTACGAGCTTCTCGTCAGGGAGCTAAAAGAGTTCTGGGAGACCCACAGCTTCAAAGGCAAGAAGGTGGTGCTCGGCGTGGCGAACCAGAGGGTCGTGATCCGGGTCCTCGACTTGCCGCGCATGGAGCCGGCCGATTTGAAGAGTGCGATCGGTTTCGAGGCCCAGGATCACATCCCGATGCCTTTAGAAGAGGCCGTACTGGACTATCAGGTGATCGGTCCCCGGGAAGAAGACCAGGACATGGACCGGGTCATGATCGTGGCCGCCCAGCGGGACATGATCGGCGGTTTCACGGCCGCGATTCGGGAGGCCGGGCTCTATCCCGTCGGCGTGGACGTGAAGCCGCTCTCGCTCATGCGTTCCGCGCTGCCGGAGTCCTTCTTCGACGAAGGCGCGGTGCTCCTGATGGACGTTAGCTCGGAGATAACCAGCCTCGTCGTCGCACAAAATGGCGCACCGTCCCTCACCAGGTTCGTTCTCGGTGGCTCCAATGAGTTCGTGCGGGCCATAGCCGAGGTCGCCGACATCCCGGAGGAGGACGCCGAAAAGCATCTCATGAACCCTCGAATCTTTATAGGCGAAACACCCGACGATACCGGGCAAGATCCTGGAGAGAGCGCTGAGGGTGAAGAAAGAAGCTCTTTGGACGAAACCAGCAACAGCCTCGGGGACGATTCCGAAGAAGACCAGGACGAACTGGACCCGGCGTTGATGTTCGATATCCGGCGGGGACTCGAAGACGCGGTCCAGGTTTTGGCGGAGGATGCGCAGCGCTCTATCGAGTACCATTACTCTCAGCCGGGGGCTCGGGAGGTCTCGCAGGTTTTCGTGTCGGGAGAGGGGGCGCTGGTATCCGGGCTGGACAGCTATATCGGTGAGTTGCTGGACATACCTACGCGGCGCGCCAACCCTTTGCAAAAGCTCGCCGCGAACCGCTCGAACGTCTCCGACGAGCAACTCCGGATGATGGAGCCGGTCCTCGCCGTGGCTCTGGGGCTGGCTATTGAGGAAGCATGAGACGTATAAACCTCCTTCCCCCGGAGGAACGCCGTCGGGGAATAGCCCTTCAGGCTCCGGGCGGGATACTCGGCGCGCTGCTCATCGTTGGCGCGGCCCTGTTGCTGATCCTGGTAGGAATCTACGTTTCTTACCTGGTGCGGCTCAACAACCAGGAAGATCAAATCGCCCAACTCGACCAACAGATTTCCGACCAGAACGCCCGCATCGCGGAGTTGAGCCCTTTCAGGGACCTGCAAGCCCGGCTGGACTCTAAGAAGCCCGTGGCCGATGGTATTTTTCGGTCCCGGTTTCCGTGGGATGAGTTTCTCCAGGGGCTGGCTTTCGTGATACCGGAGACCACGTCTCTCGATACCCTCACCGCCCAGGCGGCCCCGGTAGATATCGAGGCCCCGGTCGAGCAACCGCTGAGCCCGCCGGGAGCGGTGACGTTCACCGGCATCTCACTCCCCGAGTACCGGAACGTGTCGGACTTTATCGTCACCATGAATAGCCTCCGCTTCTTATCCAACACCGAGTTGGTCTCCGCGGAGCTGGACCGCGAGACGCTCGCCGAGCCGGTCCTGAATTTCGAGGTCGTCTCGGAGCTCATCACCGTCGTGGGCGAAAGCGGAACCGAAGTGCGGATCGAAGGCCCCGAACCCGAAGAAGCGGCCACCGAAATAGAAGGCGCCCCGGCCAGCCAGAGCCAGTACGGAGGCTCGCCCGGAGGCCCGCCCTCAGGGGAACTACCGTCAGGGAGCGCGCCCTAATGAACCCGAACGATCGCAACGCCCTGATCCTCGGTATACTCATAATACTCCTCGTCTTGGTAGGTTTCTATTTTCTTCTGCTCGGTCCGCTGCGGGCGGAGTTCGCGGCCCGCACCGAAGAGCGGGAGAATAAAGAGGTTCAACTGCAGCAGCTTCAACAAGAGGTGGCGGAGTTGGAGGCGATAGCGGACAACGCGCCGGACGTCGAGCGTCAACTTCTGGAGCTCTCCAAGCGGGTGCCGACGCAGCCCGAGGTGCCGTCCTTCGTGTTGCAAATAGAAGAAATTTCCGGGGCTTCCGGCGTTACGCAACTCTCCATTCAGCCTGGCGACGCCGGGCCGCCGGAGGGTGGCGGCAACTTCTCCC
>JBARZM010000031.1:0-4298 GCA_049650095.1 Rubrobacteraceae bacterium
GGCCTGGATACCGTAGAGGATGGGTACCGGGCCGTTGTCCCGGCGGTGATCCGGGTTTCGTCCGCGGACGGCGACGACGTTCGGCCGGCGTCTTGTTGGGCTCTGCAGCCCATTATCACCAGGACCGGTCAGAGTTTCTTCGAGTTCAAGAGCCTTTAGATAGTTGGCTGTGGCCGTCGGCGTTTCGGGCGAGGATAAAGAGCAGGTCTGAGAGGCGGTTGACGGTTCGGAGGGCGTAGGGATGGGCCTCGTCGTATCCGGCGGCGACGAGGGTTCGTTCGGCGCGGCGGACGACGGAGCGGGCGACGTCGAGGAGCGCGCCGGGACGGCTCTCACCGGGGATCACGAACTCGTTTGGTATCTCCGTGCGGCCCCGCCATTCTTCGAGGGCGCCGGCGACGAACTCCAGGTCTTTCTCTACGACGAAGTTCTCTTCTTTGGGCATCGCCACGTCGCCCATAATGCGGTACAGGAGACGTTGGATCTCTAGCAGGACTTTGCCCAGGTCTTCCCCTTCTTCGGCTCCTTTCGCTTCGGCGCGGGCCAGGCCGAGGAAGGAGCTCGCCTCGTCCACGTCGCCGAGGATCTCTATCCGGGGATCATCCTTCGGCATCCTCCCGGACCCGAGAAGGGTCGTCGTTCCATCATCGCCGCGGCCGGTCGAGACCGGCGGGTTACTCTCGCTCATGGTTTCTCCTGCATATTGACCCTTAAACACCACGACAGGTAAAAATCTACCTGGCAATCCTATATCAAAACGGACGCTGTGTTGATCGAGAAGTTCTGGTACATTTAGTATATGTGTACTTGTAGTATTTATTGATATGGACAGTACGAAACAGATACACATCAAGCTGCCTGCGTCTTTGCACAAGCGACTCAGAGTACAGTCTGCGTTGCAGGATAAGACCATACAGAGTTACGTAGTCGAAGTTTTAGAACGCAGTGTACCGACGTACGATTCGGCATCATCAGCAGTAGCAAACAGGGAGGACGTTTAGCGTGGCATCTGTTGGGCTGGTCAACGAGTTTATTTGCGACGATGCTGAACGCGGAGCAAAGCGCATATCGAAAAAATCTGTGAGTGTCATAGTAACCAGTCCCCCTTACTATAAGCAGAGGGACTATGGTTCTCCGGGGCAACTAGGCAATGAAAAGTCGCCACAGATGTATGTGGAAAAGTTGGTGAAAATCTTTCGGGAATGTCGTCGAACGCTATCAGACGAGGGGACACTATGGCTCAATCTCGGAGACAAGTATCTCAACGGGCAGCTACTCGGTTTACCTTGGAGGGTGGCGTTTGCTTTGCAGGACGATGGTTGGATCCTTAGATCCGACATAATATGGCACAAGCCAAATGCCATGCCTTCCTCTGTAAGAAGGCGGCCTACCACCGACCATGAGTACATTTTCTTGTTCTCCAAGAAATCCAACTACTACTATGATGCTGACGCGATACGGGAGCCACACGTTACCTTTACCGAGCAAAGTAAGATGAAAGGCGGACGCAACCACTTTAACAAGAGGGGAGGAACCCCAGAGTTAGGAAAGAATAGTGGGAACCCCAACTTGCATAATTCGCGGTGGGACCAAGCCTTCCATCCGAAAGGCCGAAACCGGCGCACCGTGTGGCAGATCCCGCTTTCCAAGTTTCCCGGCACTCACTTCGCAGTTTTCCCGGAGAAACTCGTAGAGCTGTGTGTGAAAGCGGGATCTCCCGAAGGCGGCGTCGTGTTGGATCCTTTCTCTGGGAGTGGTACCACTGCCTTTGTATCCCGAAGACTTGGAAGGAACTACATAGGCATCGACTGCAACCCCCAATACTGCGACATGGCTAAAAAGAGAATCGGCCAGCAACTCGTTTTGACTGAGTACTTAGACCACGCTTCGGAAGACGGAGATTAGTTCCTTCAATCTATCCGCTAACTCTAACTCTATCCTGACTACTTCGTTGGGATTGGCTTTGACCCAGACATAGTTATCGCTAGAAAGCGCATCCAGATCACCCGCCCAGGATTCGGCAATGATGACGGGTATACACCTGTATCCGCTTGCTTCTGCGGTGTCGATGGACTTGTTGATGTCTCTCGTAAATAGCAAGGCATGACCTCCACCCATGGTTTCTCTCGTCTTCACGGGTAAGAGAATGGTTCCTCGACCACCTTCTACTTGAACGTCGTAGGTTTCACCTCCAAGACGGATTTCCCTATCTGTGACAGACAAAGAAAGCTTCTCGGAGTCGAATAGGTTTTGCAGGCATCTACGCACGATTCCTTCGAAAAGAGTGCCCTTGAGAGCACGCCTGCTACCTTCAAGGCGCGCAAGCATTACCTCTGAGATAGCGGGCCACTCCCAGCTCTCTCGATCAGGAAAAAGAGGTGCTACGAACTTCCTGATCTCGTTCAAGAGTAGGGCGCGACGTTCATTCAAGTTTTCGCCTACTATATTGCGGAGTAACGGATTTAGTCTTTGGGCTGGCGCGTCTCGCATCATCCAAGAGAGTAAGTACCATTGCGCTTTTGGCTCAGCGTAAGGGCGAAGAAGTCCATCATATAACGACGCATTGCTTCGACGAAGCATGTACCTGTCCAAAAAATCGAGAGCCTTGTGATCAACGTCCTCCAGAATAAATCCTCGAACGTGCGCGTACCCGTTTTCACGGAGAAACGACTGAAAATCTCGGAAAAACTCTTCATTTGCTTGGACGATAGCCACTAATTCCCGTAAACGCGAGTTCTCTCTAAAGAAATCCAATCTGAGACGGTCTCCTAGGGTCGAATAAGAAAGCACCCAGCACCGTAGCGCGGAACCTTCATCGGCGCAAGCCCCGCCCCCGCCGAGAGGCGTGGGGTAGAATCTGCGGACTATGAAGGTACAGGCAAATTTCCCCCTGAAGAGCGAGGGCGCCCTGGGACGGGCGGTCTCGGTGGCCTCCAGCCATCCCTCGTACCGGGTCGAGGACCGGCACGGGACGGCGCGGGTAACGGTGGACCTCGAACTACCCGGCGACTGGCGTTCGCTGGAGGATTTTTCGAGGCTGTTGCGCTCGGAGAAGTCCGCCGAGTACGTGGTGGACGGCGCCGTTGTGGCCGGCGACGAGCTTTTCCCCGGCCTGCGGTGTTTCTTCAGAAAGCAGCGGTCGGGGGTTTCGGCGAAGGAGTGGTGTACGCCGCGGTCCCTGGAGGGTAGGCAACTATTTCCCTGCAAGCAGGTTCACGTCTACGATAACGACCACCTTACCAGCAAGTCCTGGTATTCGTTTGGGGAGATGGACGAGAGCGGCGCTTTCGAGGTGGATAAGGACGCGATAACGGAGCGGGTCCTCTCCGACCTCGGCCCTTGCGTGCGGTGCCCGATCCTGGACCTCGACGCGACGGCCGAGATCGTGGCGCGGCTACCGGAGCGCATAGATCCCGGTAAAGACGAGGGGTGGCGCTACAAGGAAGACGGACCCCTGGAGAACTGGTCCGTAAGCAAAGCCCGGCACGACGCCGGGCCTGAGACTTCTCCCGCGGAGGAACGTCAGAGCCTTTTGGAGCGGCTGGCGAGCAGCGTGCGGAGCGGCGGGGCGGGCGTCGCGGCGGCGAGTGGGGCCACGCCGGGCAGCCGCAACGTTCCCGAGACTCGCTACGAGGACGTCGGCGGCATGCGCGAGACCGTGGCGATGGTCCGGGAAGCCGTCGAGCTACCCATAACACATCCGGAAATCTTCAAGCGGCTCGGCATCAAACCAAACAAGGGCATCCTCTTCTACGGCCCTCCCGGCACCGGTAAGACCCTGCTGGCGCGGGCGGTGGCGCGGGAATGCGGGGCCCACTTCGTCGCCGTCTCGGGGCCGGAGATCCTCAACAAATACTGGGGCCAGAGCGAGGCCCGCCTGCGCAACATCTTCAACGAAGCCCGGATGAAGGCTCCCTCGGTCGTATTGTTCGACGAGATAGACTCCTTCGCCTCATCCCGGGACGCGATGAGCGAGAGCTTCGAGGCGACGCTGGTCTCGCAGCTGCTCTCGCTGATGGACGGCATGAACGACCTCGGACGGGTATGCGTCATAGCCACGACCAACCGTCCGTCGGCCCTGGACCCCGCGCTGCGGCGACCGGGCCGTTTCGACCACGAAATCGAGATCGGGCTTCCCGACGCCGAAGCCCGGCTTCATATCCTCAACATCCACGCCCGCGACATGCCGACCGACCCGTATCTGGACCTCTCCCAGATCTCTCAGATAACCGGCGGATACTCCGGCGCGGACCTCGAATCCCTCTGCCGCGAGGCCGCCCTGGTCTGCATGCGGCGCA
>JBARZM010000032.1:0-3222 GCA_049650095.1 Rubrobacteraceae bacterium
ACAAGGAACAGGAAGATCGGTTTTCTAACGAACACTCCCACATAAACGGGATAGAGGCATTCTGGGGTA
The DNA here is from genome assembly GCA_049650095.1 of Rubrobacteraceae bacterium. Taxonomy (GTDB): domain Bacteria; phylum Actinomycetota; class Rubrobacteria; order Rubrobacterales; family Rubrobacteraceae; genus SIRX01. The sequence continues at coordinate 70 of JBARZM010000032.1, forward strand.
CGGTGAAGACACGGCTAGCCAAGCGTAGGGGAATAAGGAAAGAGCTACTCTATTTACATCTAAAGGAGTGTGAGTTTCGCTTCAACCACCGGCACGAGAATCTTTACCAAGTATTGCTTAAACTACTCAGGAACAGACCGCTGTTCTAGTCTTGAGCCTAGTCTAAATGGCCAGCTTACTATTGATGGTCAATTATCGGCATGGAGTTTCTTGTTTCGTAAGGTAAGGCACGCATTACGTAAGATTATTGCCCTAACCTTACGCAACACGTGTTTGCCCCAGAACGCCTCACCTGTTCTAAATACAGAGAATGTAACCGCTTTGTTAGTCCACTGCGTCCAGTGAAAGATAGAAATGAGCAGTGTTTGTGTAAGATTATTTCGATGCTATCGTAACAATAATACCTATTTGCAGATGGCATCCAGGTTCTCGAGAGATCCCGGAGAGTTTGGCATTATTGCTACCTGGCAATGTCGGTGTGTACGGTTTCGAGTGTGGCATTGACTTCGTCGCTTAACATAAGAGTTGAGCGTAATACTCGTGCCGAAAAGGCAACGATCGGTTAACCAAGACTGAGCCGCCACCTATGGCGATCAACGACGCCCGAGTCTCTTTGAGGCTCGGGCGTTTCCGCTTCGTTACAGTCCATGGTAGACCCCGGCGGCTAACGGCGAAAGTCGTTGGGTGACTCTGAATCACTTAGTCCAGGTTCGAATCCTGGTCCGGCAGCTTCTCGAAGCCTCTCAAGATGGGGGCTTTTTATGTTCCGCTGGTGCTTTTTGCATTCGAATTTGGAAGAAGACGATTTTCAAAAGAGCCTGGCGCCCTGCGATCTTCGGCCGTTAGGCTTACCTCCAAAATGGGCATAGAAGGTTGTTGAGAGAGGCCGGCAACGAGGTCATCATGCATGAACCCCCCGATCCGGCTTACAATACGAGGACGACGCGAAAAAAACGGACCAGGAGGCAATGTGGATCTCAAAGCCCAGAGTCAAGAAGCCCTGTCGGTAAACACTATCCGGACCCTGGCGATGGACGCGGTGGAGAAGGCCGCCTCCGGGCATCCCGGGACGCCGATGGCCCTGGCGCCGCTGGCCTACACGCTCTACACGAAGGTCATGCGCCACAACCCCGAAGATCCCCAGTGGCCGGACCGGGACCGCTTTATACTCTCCGCCGGCCACGCCTCCATGCTCCAGTACGCGATGCTCCACCTCACCGGCTACGACCTCACCCTGGACGACATAAAGAATTTCCGGCAGTGGGAATCCCGTACCCCCGGGCACCCGGAGCACTTCCATACCCCCGGCATCGAGACCACCACCGGGCCCCTCGGGCAGGGCTTCGCAAACGGCGTCGGGATGGCCCTCGCCGAGCGTTTCCTGGCGGGCCGCTACAACCGTATAGGCCACGAAGTGGTGGACCACAACATCTACGCGTTCTGCTCCGACGGGGATTTGATGGAGGGCGTGGCCCAGGAGGCCGCCTCCATAGCCGGCCAGCACTCCTTGGGCAAGCTCGTGTACGTCTACGACGACAACCACATCTCGATAGACGGCACGACCGCCATCTCCTTCGACCGGGAAGATAAGGCCAGGCGGTTCGAGGCTTACGGTTGGCACGTGCTCCACGTCGACGATTCCGAAGACTTGGAAGCGTTGGAGGCCGCGCTTTTGGAAGGCCGGGATGAGAGAGAGCGTCCGACGCTCATCGTCTTGCGGAGCCACATAGCCTACCCGGCGCCGAACGCCATAGACACCGCCGCCGCCCACGGCGCCGCCTTGGGCGAAGAGGAAGTACGGGCGGCCAAGGAGCGGATGGGACTCGACCCCGACGAACACTTCGACGTCCCGGACGGGGTTTACGAGGACATGGATTGCCGGGAGAGGGGCCGCGAGCTCCAGGAAGAGTGGAACGGTCGCTTCGCCGCCTGGCAGGAAGACTTCCCCGAGCTCTCGGAAGAGTGGGACCGGGCCTGGAACGGCCAGCCCGAGCCCGGCTACGAGGACGAGCTGCCAATTTGGGACCCATCGGAGACCGAGCAGCTCGCCACCCGCAAGGCCGGGGCGGCGGTCATGGAGGCCTTCAAGCACTACACGCCGACCATGATCGGGGGCGCCGCCGACCTCGTGGCCTCCACCAGCACCGAGTTCGACGGGGCGGGCATGTTCTCCGCCACCCACGTCGGGCGAAACGTCCCCTGGGGCGTGCGGGAGCACGGCATGGGCAGCGCCGTGAACGGCATCTACCTCCACGGCGGCATGCTGCGTCCCTACGGGTCCACCTTCCTCATCTTCAGCGACTACATGCGCCCGGCGGTAAGGCTCTCGGCGCTCATGGGGGCGAAGGTCGCCTGGGTCTACACCCACGACTCGGTCGGCCTCGGCGAAGACGGCCCGACGCACCAGCCCGTCGAGCACTACATGGCCCTCAGAGTCATACCGAACCTGACCGTCATCCGGCCGGCGGACCCGAACGAGACCTCGATGGCCTGGAGGAGTACCTTCGAGGCCGACGGTCCGGTGGCCTTGCTCCTCACCCGCCAAAACGTTCCGACCCTCGACCCGGAAAAAGCAAAGGGAGCCCTGCGCGGGGCGTACGTTCTGGAAGATGCCGAAAGCGGAGAGCCGGACGTCGTCCTGATCGGCACGGGCTCCGAAGTCTCCGTGGCTCTCGAAGCTAGAAAGAGCCTTGCGGAAAAGGGGATGGACGCCCGCGTGGTAAGCATGCCTTCGTGGGAGATCTTCGACGCCCAAGATCAGGACTACAAAGACTCCGTGCTGCCGCCAAGCGTCGAAGCCCGGGTCTCGGTAGAGGCCGGCGTCACCGTGGGCTGGGAGCGTTACACCGGGTTCAAGGGGACGGCCGTCGGGATAGACCGTTTCGGGGCCTCGGCCCCGGGCGAGACCGTGCTCCAAGAGCTCGGCATAACGCCCGAGAACGTGGCAAACCACGCGCTGGAGTTGCTCGGAAGCTCCGAGAGAATCGGCGAGGACGGTGGAACACCGGCGGTCGAAGACACCGCGCCCGAAGAAGGACACTCCTAGACAAGTCAGCGTGAGGCAAAGGTCGAAAACCAAAGGCGTAGAGCGAGGGAGAGAACAGTGAACGAACAGCTACGGAAGATGAACGAGATCGGCCAGGCGCCGTGGGT
>JBARZM010000033.1:0-21616 GCA_049650095.1 Rubrobacteraceae bacterium
TCCGGTATCCGGGGCACGAGCCCGATAGCCAGTTCTCCGAGGTTCGGGGTGAGCAGTATCGCGAGCCCGACGACGGTCACGAACATCAGGCCCACGAAGACCTCTATGACGCGCTCGAAGAGACCGTAGCGCCCGATCCCCACGACCAAAAACCCGAAGATGCCGTGGAGGACGGCCCAGGCCCAGATCGGCAACACGCCGGGGAACATGGCGTCCACCGCCAGCGCGGAGGCCGAGGTGACGGCGGCGCCGAAGACGAAAGTCACGAGGAACAGGTAAACGACGAAATAGATGGTCGCCCAACGCCCCAGTTCGCGCCAGCCCTCGAAGATGGTCCGGCCTGTCGCCATCGACCAGCGGCCCATCCCCTCGACCAGCGAGAACTTGATGACCGCGCCAAGTATTATGGTCCAGAGCAGAACCGAACCGAACCGCGTCCCGGCGACGAGAGAAGATATGAGGTCACCGGCCCCCACGCCCGTCGCCGCGATGACCAGGCCCGGTCCTACGAGCCTCAAACGTCCGCCTAGACTAGAAGGAACCTGCTCCCGGTCTCCAGGTCCACCAAAGTCCCTCGTAGCCTCCGACACCGGGCACTCCTCCCGTCGCTACCACCTTCCCTAAGCCTGCATTACACAACACCCGCGCCTTAGAAGCAAACCAAAGCCGGGCCCGGGCCTAAAGTTCTGGCCGGAAGCATTCGGCGAACTCTTACTGGGCCAGGGCGCAGCCGTCCTTGCGGGGGTCGCTGCCGCAGGCCCGGACGCCATTGTCCAAAACGCGGATGAGTTGCGCGCCGCCGGTCTGTATGACGTAGTTGGGTCCGGCCTCCACACGGTGGCCCCGGCTCCGGAGCGCTTCGGCCTCGGCTTCGAGGACGCGGCCTTCGAGGAGCAAAGCGTCGTCGTTGTGGAAGTGGCGGGGATGGTCCACGGCTTCTTGCGGGGTCATGCCGTAATCCAGGAGGTTTACCAGGAGCTGGGTGTGGCCCTGGGGCTGCATCGGGCCGCCCATTACACCGAAGGTGGCCCACAGGGCACCATCTTTGGTGGCGAGGCCGGGGATGATGGTGTGGAGCGGGCGCTTGCCGGGGGCCAGGGAGTTCGGGTGGCCTTGGTCGAGCCGGAACGAGTGGCCCCGGTTCTGGAGGCAAACGCCGGTTCCATCGGCGACCACGCCGCTGCCAAAGCCCATGTAGAGACTGTTTATGAACGAGCAGCCGTTTCCTTCGGCGTCAACGGCGCACAGGTACGTGGTGTCGTCGCCGAGTTTCGGTGAGACGGAGGCGGCGGCTGTGGAAGATATTCTCTCGCGCAGGGCCGCCGCGTAGTCTTTGGAGATTAATTCTTCGGTTGGGATTTCCTCGAACTCGGGGTCGCCTATTTTGTCGTGTAGATCCCGGTAGGCGAGTTTCTTTGCTTCGACTTCGAGGTGTATACGCTCGGCGCCCAGTGGATACAACCCGGAGAGATCGAAGCCTTCCAGGATGTTTAGCATTTGAAGGGCTGCGATGCCCTGTCCGGGGGGCGGTATCTCGTGGACCCGGATGCCCCGGTAGTCGGTGGAGATCGGCTCTACCCAGGTGGATTCGTGCTTTTCCAGGTCTTCTTCCGTAACGTACCCGCCCGCATCCCGCACGGAACGCGCGATCTTCTGGGCTATCTCGCCGGTGTAGAAAGCGTCGGCCCCGTCTTCGGCGACGGCGGTCAGGGTACGGGCGAGGTCCGGCTGCCGGAAGACTTCGCCCGGCTGTGGTGGGCGATCATCCGGCAAAAAGACCTCCGTGGCGGCTTCGTTTTGCCGCAGGACCCGCTCGTTGATCTCCCAGTAGCGGGCGACGACTTCGGAGACCGGGTACCCTTCGTCGGCCATCTCGTACGCTGGCTCCAGCAAGCGCGGCAGCGGTAGGCGTCCTAAAGAGTTCGCGGCGTCCTCCCAGAGCCGGACGGCGCCGGGAACGGTAACGGAGAGGCCGCCGCGTTCGGGCATTTCATTTACGCCTTGATCGCGCAATTTCTCTATCGTGGCGGAGCGTGGGGCGCGCCCGGAGCCGTTCGCGCCGGTTATTCGGCCCGTGCCGGCTTCGTAGTTGAGCAGGAAAGCGTCGCCGCCCATCCCGGTCGCCATCGGAGAGAGGACGGCCATGCTGGCGGCCATAGCGACGCAGGCGTCGGCGGCGGTTCCCCCGTCGTCCAGGATGCGGATGCCGGCGAGCGCCGCGTCAGGGTGTTCGCAGGCCACCGCGCCCCGGCGTCCAAAGACCGTCGAACGGCCGCCCAGGTCGGGACGTTGGGCTCTCTTTCTCTCCATAAACGCATCCCTCCACCGATAGTGAGACCTCACTTACAGTTTACAGGTTCGACAGAGGCTAAATTGCGTGGGGTAAGCTACGTAGGAGGTAAGTCGTGGGCAAAGAAGTGTACGTCGTCGGCACGCTGGTCTCGATCGTGCTGTCGCTGGTTCTGTTTCTGCGGGGCAACCGGACCGAGGGTATCTTCGTCGGGCTCTGGGCGCCGACCATCCTGAACCTCGGCCAGACGCTGCTGGAAGACGACTAGGGTAACGTTCAGAAAGGCCAAGCCTCTCTGAATGAGGAATGATCTTTGACTTTGTCGTTCTAAGCCCTACCGAACTCGCGGAGCAAGTCCGCGAGGGCTACACGCTTCACTATCGGGCGGCCGTGCGGGCAGACCTCTTTGAACTCGCAGGCCGTCCACTCTTTTAGCAGACGCCCCATCTCCTCCCGGGACAGGCTTTCCCCGAACTTCGTAGAGCCTTTACAGGCCAAAGCCTTCGCCAGGTCCTCTCCACCGGCCAACGCCTCGACGGCGGCCAGGAGTGCGGCCTCCGGGTATGTGGCCGTCTCCGGTGCCGCCAATACTCGCACTGCTCCCTCGCCGAACGGCTCGACCTCGAAACCCAACTTTCCTAGTTCGACCTCGAAGTTCCAGACCTCCGGCGCGAGGTCCTCGGGCAGATGCGCGACCACCGGATTCTCTAGTTTCGCGGGCGCGCTTTGTACGCTCTCCAAAAGTCGCTCGGAGAGGATGCGCTCGTGGGCGCCGTGTTGATCCAGGATAATGAGTTGCTCTCCTTCCTGGGCGAGGATGCACCTTCCGGCGAACTGGCCTATAAGCTCCAGATCGGTCCGTACTTCTTCCTCGGCGGGGCCGACACCCGGCCCCTGCTCCCCGGACAACGCGCTTCTTATGGCGCCGACCACCAGCGGGTAGGCGGAGCGACCGCCCCGCAACCGGACCGCGCTCTTGGCCGGATGTACGTTCACGTCCACCTCTCCGGGACCAAGTTCCAACCGCAAGAAAGCCGCCGGATGCCGGCCTTTCGGCAACAGGTCCGCGTAGGCTTTGGCGACCGCCGGGGCGAACGAGTCCGTGTCCACGACCCGACCGTTCACGGCGACGTGCAGGTAGCGGCGGGTCGGGAAGCTTACCGATAGCGGGCTCACGAAGCCCCAGACCAGCGAGTCTTCCAGGGGGATCAGGCACCGCGCCAACGATAGACCATGAACCTGAGAGAGACGTTCCCGCAGGTCCGCGGCCGCCGGCAGCACCAATATCTTCCGTCCATCCGAACGCAGGTGGAACCCGACCTCCGGCCGGCTCAGGGCGAGCGACTGCACCACCGAAGAGACGGCGTTCGCCTCGGCCCGGACGGTCCCGAGAAAGCCTCGCCGGACGGGCAGGTTCAGGAATAAATCCCGGGCCTCGACCGTCGTCCCCGGTTCCCGGCCGTCGGGCGCGGTCTCCAATATTTCACCGGCGAACACCTGGAGGCCAACGCCGGTCCTCGCGCCGCGTTCGCGGGTGGTGAGCGTCAGGGATGAGACGGAGCTTATGGCGTGAAGCGCCTCGCCCCGAAAGCCTAGTGAGAGGACGCGGGCCAGGTCGTCGGCGGTCTGGATCTTGCTGGTCGCGTGCTGGGCCACGGCGCGCTCGGCGTCGTCCGGCGACATCCCCGATCCGTCGTCCCGGACCCGGATCAGAGTAACTCCCCCACCCTCTATCTCCACCTCGACCCGCGAAGCCCCGGCGTCTAAAGCGTTCTCGACCAGTTCTTTCACGGCGGATGCCGGCCGTTCTATGACCTCCCCGGCGGCGATCCGGTGCGCCACCTCCGGCGGCAGCACGTGGATTCGTCCACCATACTCCACCGCTTTCTCGGAGACGAGTTGGGGGAAGAGCCTCAAAGCCGTACGTCCTCGGGTAGCACTTGAAAGCCTTCGTCCTCCGCGGCCCGGCGCAACTGGTTGTCCAGACATACGAAGCCCGATTCTTCCGTATCTCCCTCGCGCCAACGGAGCGCCGCGGCAAGCTGGAGACAATCGGCGGCTTTTAGCGGGTGGGCTTTGGAGATCAGCATAGCGAGAAGGCGCAGATCGTTGTCGGGTTCGATCTCCAGCCAGTTTGACAAGAGTCTATTGAGCGTGGCGCGAGTTTCCTCCTGGCCGTTATCATCCAGTATTTCTTCGCGTCTGAGCCTGCTCACGGTAACAGAGCATTCGATCCAGGTTCCCCACCAAACGACTATGTCCGCATCCTCCGTCAAAAGCTCGTTCAGCACTGGCGACGTCGGTTCTTCGAAGATGAGCGGTATCACTGCGGAGCTGTCCCAGAACCTCAAAAACTCTAGCGACCTTCTCTACGGTCCTCTAAAAGGTAGCGTAGAGCCAGCCCCTCGGGGTCTTTCGGCCTGGGCAGGTCCCAGAAGTCTTCCGGGATCTTACCGGTCCCTTTCGTGCGTATTACCGACTCACCTGAACGCATCAGCCGCTCTTTTAGTTCCTGCTCTTCGGGTGTCAGACCCATTTTTTTCTCGCTCATGCCATTATCCTAACATCCTGGCTTACCCCGCAAAGTCCTTGATGCCCTCGGTCTCCAGGCGGCCCAGGATCTCCCCGGCCCGCTCCGTGACCTGCGGGGGCAGACCGGCGAGCTTCGCCACGTGGACGCCGTAGGAGGAGGACTCGGCGCCCTCTTCGATGCGGTGGAGAAAGACGATCTCTCCTCCGATCTCTTCGACGCTCGCCTTGTAGTTGCGGCAGCCGGGCAGTATCTCCGCCAGCCGCGTCAGCTCGTGGTAGTGGGTGGCGAAGAACGTTAAGGCTTGCACGTCGTCGTGCAGGTACTCGGCGATGGCCCACGCCAGGCTCATCCCGTCGTAGGTCGAGGTCCCCCGCCCAACCTCATCCAGGATGACCAGGCTCCGCTCCGTGGCGCTGTTCAGGATGCTCGCCGCCTCGGTCATCTCGACCATGAAGGTGGACTCGCCGCTCGCCAGGCGGTCTTCGGCGCCGACCCTCGTGAAGATGCGATCCACTACGCCTAAGGTCGCGCTATCGGCCGGGACGTAGGAGCCGGTCTGGGCGAGGAGCGTTACGAGGGCGACCTGGCGGAGGTAGACGGATTTTCCGGCCATGTTGGGGCCGGTGAGGATCTGTAACCGCGAACCGCCCTCTATCTCCGTGCCATTCGGCACGAACGGCGTCCCGGTGTTGTGCTCGACGACGGGATGGCGTCCGGCGATGATGTGGATGCCGCGCTCCTCCGATACGGCGGGGCGGCAATAGCGGAGCTCGGTCGCGGCGGCGGCGAAGGAGGCCGTTACGTCCACGACAGCGACGGCCCGGGCGATGCGCTGGAGGTCGGGGGCGGCCTCCTTTACGGCGGCCCTTATCTCTGAGAGGATCTGGCGCTCCAGCCGGTCCACCTCGTCGCGGGCCCCGAGCATTTTTGATTCGTGCTCTTTTAGCTCCGTGGTGACGTAGCGGGCGTTGTGCTTGAGCGCCTTGCGGTGCTGGTAGTGCCCCGGCACCGAGCCCGTATCCTTGCCCGCCACCTCTATAAAGTACCCCTCGCCGTCCCGGTATCCGACCTTCAACGTCTTGATGCCGCTCTTCAGGCGTTCTTCGGCCTCGAAGCGGGTAAGCCACTCGTGGGCGCCGTCGCGGAACTCGCGGGCCTCGTCCAGTTCCGTGGAGTAGCCGGCCCGGATGATCTCGCCGTCCTCCTCGCTTATGGCCGCCACGATAAGCTCCCGTACCCCCGGCGGCTCCTCCATCGCCCCGAGCACCCGCGAGAGCAGTTGGCTACTTTCGGAGGCCGGAGACAACGACGCTTTCAGCGGGCCTATAGCTTCCAGCGCGCCTTTGAGGGATAGAAGGTCGTTCGGCGAGGCGGAGAGACGCACTATCCTGGTGGCGATGCGCTCGATGTCCGGGATGCGGCCGAGCACGTCGCGGGTCTCTTCGCGGAGCATGTAGTCACCCGCGAAGGCATCCACCGCCGAAAGCCGCTGCTCGATACGCTCGACTTCCAGGAGCGGACGCTCCAGCCAGCGGCGCAGCATTCTCTGGCCCATCGGGGTGCGGGTCCGGTCGGTGGTGGAGATCAGGTCTTCCAGGCCTAGGTTCCGGCGGGTCGTCGAGTCCAGGACCATCCCGGCGTCCGGGCTGTAGAGCCGGAAGGCGACGACCTGCTCCGGGGACGTACCGGCGCGCAGGGAACCGAGATATTGGATCAGGGCTCCCGCAGCACCCACGAGCGCGGGCTTCCCCTCTAGCCCAAAGCCCTTCAGGTTCGATACCCCGAAATGCTTCTTCAGCGACTGCTCCCCGGCTGAAGGCTCGAACGTCCAGCGCGGCGCCGGGCTGAACTTGGCCTCTATCTTCGGCAGGTTCTCGGCCATCGTCCGCTCCGGCACCACCAGCTCTCGCGGCGACCAGCGCTCCAGTTCGGCGGCGATGTTGTCTTCGGGTACTTCCGTACCGGTGAACTCGCCGGTCGAGGCTTCGACGACCGCGACGCCCGCAGTGCCGTCCCGGACGACTACCGCCGCGAGATAGTTCGCGTGTCCGGCGGAGAGGACGTTGTCCTCGATGACGGTCCCGGGCGTGAGGACCTGGGATATTTCGCGGGTAAACTGCTTCGGCTTTACCGGGTGCGGCCGCTGCTCGGCGATCGCGACCGAGTGTCCTTTGCGGAGCAGCGTCGCCAGGTGCTCCTGGATGGAGTGTCCCGGCACGCCGGCGAGCGGGACGCGGCCCTCGCCGGCGGCTTCGCGGCTCGTCAGCCGGATCGAGAGCGCCTGGGAGATCTTCTTCGCGTCCTCCTCGAACGTCTCGAAGAAAGTCCCGACCTGGTAGAAGAGGATCGTCTCCGGCGGAAGCTGCGCCTTTAGCTCTGCGTATCGTCCCAACATGAGGCTATTCTACGGCCCCAGCGGTAGCCCGTCAGCCCCGTCTTCCGTCTACCCGCCGGGTTGCCGGGCAGGGCCGGGAAGAATGTTGGGAACCCGCCGCCGGTCGCCGCCCCCAAAGGTTTGTCGGGGGCCTACAATAAGCGCCATGAACGAGAGCAAGATTTTACGCGCGGCGCGCGCGAGGGGCCCCCTGGCCTGGGCCGTCGTTTTCGGTTTGCTGGCCGCCGGGGCCACGGTCGCCCAGATGGTGCTTCTGGGCTCCATAGTCTCCCGGGTTTTGCTGGACGGGGCCGGAGCCGGGGAGGTTGCGCGTTCGCTCGCGTTCTTGCTCGGCGCCGTGGTGGCCCGCCCGGTGTTCGTGTGGCTGCGTGAGGTGGCCGCCTTGCGCGGCGCGGTAGTCGCCAAACGCCGGGTACGAGAACGCCTGATCGAGCACCTTCCGGCGCTCGGCGCGTCCCATTCGGCCCGTCCCGGTGGCGAGGGCGTGGGAGGGTTGGTGACGACGGCCGTGGAGGGCGTGGAGAGGCTGGAGGCTTACTTCGCCCGCTATCTGCCGCAGGTGTATTTGAGCGGGCTGGTTCCGGTCCTTATCGCTGTAAGCGTACTCTGGCTGGACCCGTGGAGCGGGGTCGTCCTGCTCCTCACCGGGCCGGCGATACCGGTGCTGATGGTCCTGATCGGGCATCATGCCGAAGAGCGCACCCGCTCGCAATGGAACTCTCTTTCACAAATGGGATCACACTTCCTGGACACGCTGCGGGGCCTCTCCACGCTCAAGGCTTTCGGACGCTCGGAAGCCGGGCGGGAACGGGTCGCCCGCACCAGCGGCGAGTTCGGCCGCCGGACGATGGACGTGCTGCGGGTAGCCTTTCTCTCGGGCCTCGCCCTGGAGTTCATCGCGACGGTCTCGGTGGCGCTGGTGGCCGTGCTGCTGGCCGTGCGCCTGCTGTTCGGGGACCTGTCCTTCGCCGTCGCCCTGCCGGCGCTCCTGCTCGCGCCCGAGTTCTACAAGCCGCTCCGGGACTTCGGCGCCAGCCGCCACGCCGGCATGGAAGGCAAGGCCGCCGCCGAACGTATAGACGGGATCCTGGACACACCATCTCCTACCCGCGAACCCGAAGCTCCACGCTCCCTCCCCGCCGATCCCCTCACCATAAAACTCGAAGGCCTGACCTTCGCCTATCCCGGAAGCGAGAACCCCGCCCTCGGCGGCGTGGACCTTACGCTGCCCGCCGGGACCCGCACCGCCCTCGTCGGTCCCAGCGGGGCGGGTAAGAGCACCCTGATCTCCACCCTCCTCCGCTTCGCGGACCCACAAAAAGGACGAATCCTCGCCAACGGCGTCCCGATAGAAAAGTTCACGACGGAGGATTGGCGAGAGAACGTGGCCCTGGTCCCCCAGAGGCCGTATCTCTTCCACGACAGCGTCCTGGAGAACATCCGGCTCGCCCGGCCGGGCACCGGCCGGGAAGAGGTCGAAGCGGCAGCGAAGCTCGCCGGGGCGCACGACTTCATTCGGGGGATGCCCCGCGGCTACGATACCCAGGTCGGCGAGCGCGGCGCCCGTCTGAGCGAGGGCGAGTCCCAGCGCCTCGCGATAGCCCGCGCCTTTCTCAAGGACTCTCCCCTGCTAGTCATGGACGAACCGGCCTCCAACCTGGACCCCGAAAGCGAACGTCGCATCGAAGAGGCGCTCGAACGTCTCTCCCGGGGCCGGACCGTCCTGGTCGTCGCCCACCGCCTGGGCGCGGCCCGCAGCGCGGACCGGGTCGCCGTGCTGGAAGCCGGACGTCTGGCGGAGTCCGGCCCCCACGATGAACTAATCAAGAAGAACGGACCGTACGCCCGGCTCCTTGGGTCCGCGAAAAACGAACCCGGCCCGCGAGAAGACCTTCTAAAAAGACCCACTCCACCCCTTGCACAGAACGACCCCGGGGCCATCGAAGCCGGGGCCATCGAGGCCGGGGCCCACACGACCGGGCCGGTCCCGGAAGAACCCGAGGGGGATAGGCGGGGCCGTCACCGGGGGGCGGTACTGTGGAGGTTGCTCGGGTTTTTGCGGCCGCATCGCTGGCGGGTCTTGCTCGCGGCGACGCTCGGGACGTGGACGGTGGCGTCCAACGTGGGGCTCCTCGCCGCCTCGGCTTACCTGATCTCCGCCTCCGCGCTCAAGCCTCCGCTGGGAGACTTGATCCTGGTGGCGGTGCTCATCCAGGTACTCGGTACTTCGCGGGGCATCACCCGCTACTTCGAGCGGCTCGTCTCCCACGACGTCACCTTCGGCCTCTTGGCGACCCTGCGCGTCTGGCTCTACGAACGTCTCGTGCCGCTCGCCCCCGCCCGCCTCATCCGACTCCGGGGCGGCGACCTACTATCCCGCATGGTGGACGACGTGGAAGAACTCCAGAACGTTTATCTCGGCGTAGTCTCACCCACCATCGCGGCCGCGGCGGTCACGACACCCGTCCTGATCCTGCTGTACACCTTCGACTCTTCGCTCGCGCTCGCGGCGCTCTTGCTACTAACGTTCGCCGGCCTCGGGGCGCCGCTGCTCGTGGGCCTTTTCGAACGCAGCCTCGGACGCCGGCAGGCGCGTCTCCGGGGCGCCCTGGGCGCTGAGTTGGCCGAGACCATGGAAGGCATGAGAGATTTGCTCGCTTTCGGCCGCGCGGGGGACAAACAGCGGAGAATGCGCGAGATCGGACGAAAGCTCGGCGCGGAAGGACGCCGGACGGCGTTCGCAACCGGCCTGAGAGAAGGCCTCCACGACCTCTCGGCGGGCCTCGCGATGTGGGCGGTGCTCTCCTTCGCCGTACCGCTCGTGGACGCGGGCGGGATCGGTGGCGTCTACCTGGCGCTGCTCGCTATGGTAACGCTGGCGAGCTTCGAGGCCGTACGACCGCTTGGAGAAGCCTACCAGGCGCTCGGACGCTCCACGGCGGCGGGCGAACGCCTGTTCGAAGTCTCCGACGCCGAACCCGCCGTCGCCGGGCCGGTCAACCCAATTCCCGCGCCCGCCGGACGAACGCTGGGATTCGAGAACGTCACCTTCCGCTACGGGCGGAACGAGCCGCCGGTCCTCGAAAACATCTCCTTCCGCCTCGGGATGGGAGAGAAAATCGCCGTGATCGGCCCCAGCGGCGTCGGGAAGAGCACGCTGGTCGACCTGCTCCTCCGGTTCTGGGACCCGTCCACCGGCGCCGTGCGACTCGACGGCGAAGACCTGCGCCGCTACGAAGAAGATGCCGTGAGAAGAACCTTCGCGGTTGCCGCCCAGGACGCCCACCTCTTCGACGCCACCATCCGGGAGAACCTGCTCCTCGCCGACCCGGACGCCGGGGAAGACGATCTCTGGCCGGCGCTGCGAAAGGCCCAACTCGACGGGTTCGTAGACGGCCTGCCCGCCGGGATCGACACCCGGGTCGGGGAGTTCGGAACCCGGCTCTCCGGCGGCGAACAGCGGCGGCTCGTGGTGGCGAGAGCTTTCTTGAAGAACGCCCCGTTCCTGGTGCTGGACGAGCCCACCGCCGACCTCGACGCCGGGACCGAGCGCCGGCTGATGAAATCAGTCCACGACCATGTAGACGAGGGCGGGCACGGGCTGCTGCTCATAACCCATCGTCTCGTCGGCCTGGACCGGATGGATGAGGTCCTGGTGCTCGGCGGGGGCGGAATCTCCGAGCGCGGCGTCCACGGAACCCTGATCTCCGCGAGCGGCCCCTACCAACAGATGGTCGAGACCCAGGACCGGATGCTGGCGGGCCGCTAACCAGCCCTCAGCGGCGGCCCCTTCCTCTTATCCGCCGCAGAAAATCACCCACCCGCGCCCGGACGTTCTCTTTCGCCCGGTCCCCCACCTTCCGGGGCTCCAGGTGGGCCCGCAGGTCCGAGACATCCGGGGCCATGTGGTTACGAATTTCGCGCATCTCGTCTTCCAAGAGCCCGAAGTGCTCCGGCGTCTCTTGCCGGGCCGGGGGAAGTTTCTCCCGGTCTATCCTGGCCTGTTCCGTCTCCACCAGGTCTTCACCCCGCCGGGTCAGGGCCAGCGGCACGGTCGCCAGAAAGGCGAGCTCGAGCGCGACGGCTATCCACGCCGGGAGGTTGAACCACTGGCCTTCGAGCTCCGGTACATCGGGCAGGCCAAACAGGCGGCTCGCCAGGAACACGGCGAGCGACCCGCCGGCGACAACGATCCCCAGCAGCCACGCCCACCGTTTTCCAGTCCACAGGATGCCCAGAGCCGCGACCGCGGAAGCGCCGAAGTTCGCCAGAAACAGGAGCCCGAGATAGGCGGCGTATCCGAACTGCTCGCCGCTCAACAGCAGGTGGACGATCCCGATGAAGGAGATCAGGTAAGTCCCGAGCCACGTCAGGATCTTGCCCGCGAAGCCTTCCGCCACGTTCCCTCTCCCGGCCTCCACGGTCACTCCCCCTCAGCTTCGGTCCGGGCGGGGTCCTCGACCCGGGAAGGATGCCGCTTGAAGATGTACAGGAGCAGCGCCAGAGACGGACCGAGGACGGCCGCGTAGAAAAAAGAGAGCACGAGCAGGGCAACGAGCACCGAGGAAGGCGCGGCGGCCGAGCTTATGGTGATGTCGGGGACGAGGAGGTACGGGTACTGGGCGGCGGCCCAGACGAGGAAGACCCCGACCACGTGCGTTATCGCGGCGGTTCTCGCCCACCAGTAACGCCGCGTGTAGAGCAGGGCGAGAGAGGAGATCAGGGCCAGGGCGGCCGCTATCAGGACGGCAATCGCCGGGAACTGCAGGACTCCGCGCCACAGGTACGGCGCGTCGAAGCTCATGACCGGCAAGGCGGCCACGCCCAGCAGACCCAAAACCGCGCCGGTCGCGATGCCGCGCCGGCGGTAGGAGTCCCTCAGGTCCGGCATGTCCTCGGCCTCCAGGGTCAGGTAAGTCGCCGAGAGGTAGAGGCAGATGACGACGGCCAGGAACCCGACCATGATGGGGAAAGGACCGAACCAGGACTCGAAGTATCCCCCGACCGGACGGCCGACAGCGAAGCCAGCGTCCTCCTGTTGGCGCTCGAAGCGGAGCCGGCCCGAGGCGATAGTCCCCGCCGCCAGGCCGAAGAAGAACGGCGCGATCACGCTGACCGCCCCGAATGCCCGGCCGAAGACCACGAAGGCCTGGCGGACGTGGGAGAACTCCGCGTGCTCCTGGAGGGCGAACAAACCTCCGCGCAGAACGATGCCCACGAGCACGAAGACTAAAGGAACGAAAAGCGAGATGCCGTAGACGGCGAATACCGAGGGGAAACCGCTCCACATGATAACCATCGCGACCACGATCCAGAGCTCGTTCGCCTCCCAGATGGGGCCTATCGCCCGGTCCACGAGTTGCATCTCCCGTCCGGCGCGCTCCCTGGAGGCGACGAACGTCCACATTCCCCCACCGAAATCCGCGCCGCCGGCCAGGGCGAAGATCAAGAGCGCGAGGGCCATCGCCCCGGCGACCGCGACCTCAAGCATCCGAAGCGTCCCCCTCCCGCGATCCGTCGTCCAACTCCTCCGGCGCGCCGGTCGCCATACCTCGCAGCAGGCGCACGTAGAAAGTCCCGAGGATGATGTAGAGGGTCAGAAACGCGAAAAAGGCGACTATAAGACCCGGCGCCGGCGTGGAGCCCTCCACGGTCCGCATCACGTCCTTTATCACCCACGGCTGGCGCCCTTCCTCGGTGGTGATCCAACCGAGCTCGATAGCAATAAATCCCAGGAAACCCGAGAGCACGGTGGCCCGCAACAACCACTTGCCCGTCGGCACCCCGCGCGCCCGCCAGTACGCGAACCAGAACCACAGTACGAGAAAGGAGAGGAAAAAGCCGATCCCGACCATCGTGTCGAAGGCCCACCATACGGCCCTCGGGTCCGGCCGCTCGTCGGCCGGGAAGGCTTCGAGGCCCTGGATTTTCGCGTTCGGCTCGTCGAAGGCGAGGATAGAGAGCAGGTACGGAATCTCGATGTCGTAGCGTACCTCGCCGGTCTCGACGTCCGGGTAACCGCCGATGCTGAGAGGGGCGCCCTTCTCGGTCTCGAACCTCGGTTCGATGGCCGCGAGCTTCGCCGGCTCCTGCTGGGCGACCTGCTTGGCGGTGTTGTCGCCGCTGACGATCATCAGCGGCGCTACCAGGGTCGCCACCGCCATGGCGAGAAAGAAACCTTTGCGATGATACTCGTCGCGCCGGCCCCGCAACATGCCGAAGGCGTAGACGGCGGCGAAGGCGAAGGCGACGGCCTCGAAAGCGGCGAGGGTCATGTGGCTCGATTCGTACCACCAGGCGGGTGAGAACATCGCCCGCAACACGTTGGCCTCCACGACGTTGCCGGCCTCGTCCAGCCGGAAGCCGACGGGTGTGTTCATCCAGGCGTTCGCCAGGACCACGACGATCATGGACATGAGCCCGCCGAAAAAGATCGGGACGCCACTCGCCCAGTGAAGCCAGGGCGAGAGCTGGTCGCGGCCGAAGACGTAGATGCCGAGGAAGATGGCTTCGAGCAGAAAGAACATTACCTCTATCGCGAGCGGATAACCCATCAGGGGTCCGGCGACGTTCATGAAGTTGGGCCACAGAAGGCCGAAGCTGAACGTCAGCACCGTTCCGGAGACCGCTCCCACCGCGTAGGTGAGCGCGAAGGCCGTGGTCCACTTCTTGTTTAGCGCCTCGTATACCGGGTTCTTACGCCGCAGGTACAGCCACTGCGAGACGAGCATCATGAACGGCATGACCACGCCCAAAGAAGCGAAGATTATGTGGAAGACGAGGGTCATCCCGAATGTGGATCGCGCCGCCGCCGCGTTCGTTGCCACAAACTCTAAAACGCTCTCCAGCACGAGCATCTCCTCATAGTTCGTCTGCCGATTCAAAGAGTTGTCGGAAACCCTTATACCACACCGCGCGGCAAAACCTCACGGGTCATGTCATAAAGTTCGCCAGCCGTTGAAAGGAGCACCGGCCGGGCGGCAGCGCGGTACAGGAGGACCGTCCCTGCGACAACGGCTTCTTCAGCCCTGCGGACCGTCCCAGCGCGAGGGCTTCGATGCGCGAGGTTCACCAACCCGGCTTCTATCTCGTGCGTTTCTCCGGTTCTTCCGGGTCCGGCGCACCTTTATTCTTTACGCTCCGGCCCACGGGTTTTCCAGAGCGAGGCCAGGATAGAGGTCGTCACTACGATCAGGATGAACGGCAGTGAGACCCAGATGGGGACTTTCGTGTCCAGGAGGCCGGAGTAAATAAACTTGGCGCCGACGAATATGAGGACTACAGAGAGTCCGAGGCTCAGGTAGACGAAGCGGTCGATCATGCCGGCCAGCATGAAGTACAGCGGCCGCAAGCCGAGCACCGCGAACGCGTTGGCCGACCATACGATAAACGCGCTGGAGGTTATGGCGAAGATCGCCGGTATCGAGTCGACGGCGAAGACAACGTCCGTCGTCCCGACCACGATAATTACGGCGAACAGCGGCGTCGCCATCAGCTTCCCTTTGTGCCGGACGAAGAAGTTGTCGTCCTGGAAATCGTTCGTCATGGGGACGAGCCCGCGTGTCAGGCGCAGTACCGGGTTGCGCTCCGGGTGGACTTCGGTGTCGCGGTGCATCGCCATCCGGATGCCGGTGTAGATCAGGAACGCCCCGAAGATGTAGACGATCCACTCGTAGCGGTTCAAGAGCTCGGCCCCGACCGCGATGAACCCGCCCCGCAACACGAGCGCCCCAACAATGCCCCAGAAAAGAACCCGATACTGGTACCGGGAGGGTACGGCGAAGTAGGTGAAGATTAGGGCGAAAACGAATACGTTGTCCACCGAGAGGCTTTTTTCCACGACGTAACCGGTGAAGTATTCGCCCCCGCGGGTAGGGCCGGCGACAAAGAGCACCACCAGCCCGAAGAGCAGCGCCGCCCCGATCCAAAACACGCTCATCAACGTGGCCTGGCGGAAGGATATCTCCCGTGACCTGCGGGCGAAGATGAACAGGTCCAGCACCAACAACGCGACGACCAGTACCGTAAACCCGATCCAGGCCCACAGAGGGAATGCCGTCACGAGACCACCCCGCACCATACGAACAACATAAACCCATCTCCTCTCAAGACGGGCCGCGAAAGACGAAAAGCGAGCCATCGCGGCCGGTTTTACCTGCCGATGGTCTCGCTCTTGACACCCGCCGCGTCCGCGCCGGGGTGTCGTTGGCCGGCCGGGAGCTTCGCTCCGTATTGACGACCGATCCTCCCGCATTTCCAGCGGGCGGCTACTCCCCAATTACCGGTAGTATACCCGAGGTATGATGGATCGCAAACCCAACGCGACCGAAGATAGAGAACCCTGACGAAACAACGTGAAGCGAGGAAGAGCCATGACTCCAGGAGACGCAAGCCCCAGAGTTTCGAAGGCCCTGCTGCTCGCGGGAGCCCTGTCCGCCATACTAAACCTCGCGGATTCCGTCCGTACGCGAGGCCCACTTCGCGCCGTCACACTTTTCGCGCTCTCGACCGGGCTTCCGGCCTTCGGAGAGGCGCTGGTCACCGGGCCGTTCGGACTCCTGCGCCATCGCACCAAGCCCCGGGTGAAGGGCGTGCCGGTCGCCATCCTCCTGCTCTGGTACAACGTCATTTGCGGCTCCTACGCCGCGACGGAACGCACCCTGGCCCGGTCGCCGCTGGGCACAAACCAGCAACGTGAGGCCCTTCCTCTGGCTACCGCGGCCGTCGCCACGAGCCTGGACCTCATGATGGACCCCTTCGGCCTCGACTCGGGACTGTGGGAGTGGAACGTAGACGGGGCCTACGCACCAGAGATCCGGGGCACGAACGGCAAGAGCGGCGTGCCGGTCCTGAACTACTGGGGTTGGTTGGTCGTGGTGGTGGGCGTCGTGCTGGCCTACACGCGACTCTTCCCGGAGAACGGGCGTGGGAGCCGGCTGCCGATCCTACTGCTTCTTCCGCAGTATCTGGCGGCGGCCGGGTGGACGATAAAACGCCGAAGGCCCGTTTACCTGATCTACTCGTCGCTGTTCCCGCTGGTTTCTTATCTGGGATCGAAGAAAGACTGACCGGCTGTGCTTTTATTCGCAGCGACAGGAATGTAGACGATACAGGCTCCTCAGCCGGGGTCTTCGACGCCTTCCCGACCGCTGGCGGTGGTTGCCGGACGATGTTTCCGTGAAGCGCCTTTCCCGGGGCGCCGGAGCAAGTTCCAGGGGCGACGGGGGTAGGGTAGCTCGCCGATCATCAAGACGCCGAGCAAAAAGGCCAGTATCAGGGCGGGGATTGGTTCCGGGACTCCGGCGGCGACCCCGGCTAGCAACAGGCCGGCGGGTGGTATCGGCAACCCGACGAAGTTTTGCTCGTCTTTGACCAACGGGAACCGGGCGAGACGCAAAGCGCCGCAAACCACGTAAAAGACGCAAGCGACGACACCAAACACCGGGAAAGCGTGTAGCAGGCTGAGGTAGAGCGCCACGGCGGGCGCGACCCCGAACGAGACGAGGTCCGCCAGGGAGTCGAGGTTGCAGCCGAACTCGTCGTCCGTGCCGCAGCGGCGGGCGATGGCGCCATCGAAGAGGTCCAGGCCGGCGGCGACGGCCACGAGGGCCGCCGCCAACCAAAAATCGCCTCCTATAGCAACGAGTAGGGCCAGGAAACCAGCGGCCAAATTGCCGCAGGTTACGAGGGTTGGGATCGCCGAGAGCTTCATCTCAGTCGGTATTCCGGTAGCGGGCTATGGGCGTCAGGCCGGCCCGGACTTTGTCCCCGGGTTCGACGAGGAACGTGGCTTCGCCTGGTGGCAGCAGGACGTCCGTGCGGGAGCCGAAATGGATTATCCCGATCCGCTCACCGGTATCCACGGTTTGTCCTTCCTCGACCCAGGGTGAGATGCGGCGGGCGATCATGCCCGCCCGCTGCACGATCACGAACGGCCCCCGCTCCCCGTCCACCAACGTCCGGTTGCTGTAGTTGTCTTCGACCCCTCCGAAGAGCGCCGGCGAGAACCCACCGTCGCTCTGCTCCATCTTCTCGATCCTCCCGGCAAACGGGCTCCGGTTGACGTGAACGTTTTGCAGGTTGAGGAAGACGCTCACCCGCCCGGCCCGACCGCCGGATATCCAGGGCTCGTCGACCTCATCCACGTCGGTTACCAGCCCGTCGGCGGCGGCATAGATCACGCCGTTTTCCGGCTCCAGGCGCCGTTCCGGGTCCCGGAAGAATAGCGCCGTCAGCCCGGCGGCCCCCAGGGATAACCACCCAAAGGCCCGCAGACGCTTCCGCCCCGCGACGAGCCCGGCCAGCAGGGCGAAGAGGCCGACCAGCAAGGGCCAGAACACGTATTGTCGGGCGACGCCCCAGCTCCGGGCCGTCAAGACTTCGGCTCCACCGGATTTTCGCAAGCGTAGAGAAAGGCGGGCGGTACGTTGAGCGGTGAGACGCGCCGCCGAATTCGGGAGAATCGTTTCTCCAGGTGTGGCAGCACGGCTTTCGAGTACTGCAAGACCAGCATGGGGGCGCCGGGGGCCAGGATGCTCCGCGAGACGTCCAGGATCTCCTCGCGGAGCCCGGCCGGGAAGGTCGTGAAAGGTAGGCTCGACACGAGCGCGTCTACCTTCTCGCCCTCTAGATACCGCTCCGCGTTTTCGGCCGACTCATGCAACACCCGCAGCCGGGGGTCCCGGAGTTTGCCCGAGACGGCTTTGGCGAGGCGCGGGTCAACCTCGAAAGCCAGGAACTCCGCGTCCGGCCCGAGGCGTTCTACTATTTCACCCGTATAGACGCCCGTCCCGACCCCGAACTCGACCACCCGGCGCGCCGCCGGTAGGTCCGTCATGCCCAGCAAGTCCCGCACCGCCCACTTCGAGGTAGGCCATACCGAGCCCACGGTCCGGGGGTTCTCCAGCATGGAGCGTGCGAAAAGCGTCCGGCGCCGGATGCTCTCTCTCAAACCTTACCCTCCCGAGTTCCTCTTGGTCCGTTTGACCCATCGTATAGACATTCTGGCTGCATGCGGGCTAGTGTAACCTTTCGCGGACGCCGTATCTCCTGGCGCATACAATTTACCAATGCTCAGCACCCCGCGAAGAGAAGCCTCTAACACGCAATTCTCTGACCGAAGCGCCCTCGTCGTGGGCGCGGGCGTTGGAGGACTGCTGGTGGCGCGGGTACTCTCCGGGTACTTCGACCGGGTGACGGTACTGGACCGGGACCGGCTCCCGGAAGGCCCGGCGCCCCGGAAGGGTGCGCCTCAGGCCCGACATCTGCACAGCCTGGCCGTGCGCGGCTCCGAAGTTCTAGAAGGGTTCTTCCCCGGCCTGGACGCGGATTTGGCGGAGGCGGGGTGTCCGGAGGTGGATCAGGCGCTGGACACCATTACCGTGACGCCCGCCGGCCGACTGCCGCGGTTCAGGTCTGGGATCGTGATGCGCGCCGTAAGCCGCGATCTTTTGGAGTGGAGCATCCGGCGACGCCTGGAAGAAATCCGGAATATAAGGTTCGTTTCGGCCCGCGAGGCTACAGGCCTTCTCTACGACAAATCCTCCCGTCGGGTAACGGGGGTCCGAACCCGGGCGCGCGGCGGCAACCTCGACGAAGAAGACTTCGCGGCGGACCTCGTGGTGGACGCCGGCGGTCAAGCCTCCCGGTCGTCCCGGTGGCTGGAGGAGATCGGCTACGGCGAGGCCCCCGAGACGCTGGTGGATGCCGGCCTGGGCTATGCGACGCGCTGGTACCGGGTGCCGGAGGACTTCTCCGGAGGCTGGAAGAGTTTGGCGGTGTTGCCGGGCTGGCCGGAGAAACCCCGGGGCGGCACCCTACGGCAGGTCGAGGGCGGACTATGGACTGCGGTAATGATCGGGATAGGCGAAGGCCACCAGCCACCCACGGACCCGGATAGCTTCCTGGACTTCGCCCGCAGCCTCCCGAGCCCCGTCATAGCGGAAGCCATAGAAACCGCGGAGCCGGCTTCCCCCGTATACGGCTACCGGCGCACGGCGAACCGCCGCCGCCACTACGACCGGATGAAGGCTTTCCCCAACAATTTCCTGGTCGCCGCCGACGCCGCCTGCACCATGAACCCCTCCTACGGCCAGGGCGTAACCAACGCCGCCCTCTCGGCCCGCGCCCTCGAAAGAACTTTCTCGGGCTGGAAGCGTCAGGATCTCGACGGCCTCGGCCAGAGGTTTCACAAACTACAGGCGAAAGCCCTGAACCCGAGCTGGACGACGACGGTCGGCAGCGATTCTCAGTGGGCGGCCGGGAGCCCGGAGGATCTGGGGCCTATCCAGGGATTCCTGCACCGCATGTCGGACGAGGTATTCCGGATGGCGGTTAGAGACCCGGAAGTAACCCGGACCCTGCTGGAAGTAAAGAACCTCCTCAAACAACCGAGGGCGCTGCTGCGCCCCGGCATCCTGTTCCCGGCCCTTCGCCAGACGCTCTTTAGTCCCCGACATCCCGGAAGCCTTGGGGCCGCGCCTCTGGCAAAGAGCGGGCCACGAGCCCGTCCGGACGGGTAGAGTCGGGCAGGTCGACCTTCTGGAGTCTGGAGAGCTTTCATCTCGTACCCGAGAGACTTTCATCGTATACAGTAAGCCTGTTGCGTAAGATGTCCTCGGGAGGATCTGTGGGCGAAACGGAGAGGCCGGACCGACTGGCGGGCGTGTACGACGCCCGGGACAGTCGGCAGACGGCGGAACTGTACGACGAGTGGGCCGCGGAGTACGAACGGGACGTACTGGGCTATGGCTACACCACCCCGGCGATTATCTCGGGGCTCCTGGGGCGTCACGTGGACGCCGGAGAGGGATCGGTGCTCGATGCCGGGGCCGGCACGGGGATGATGGGCGAAATCTTGAAACCGCTCGGATACACGGATCTATCCGGCATAGACCTCTCGGGGAACATGCTAGACCTGGCCCGCAAGAAGGATGCTTACCAGAAACTTCGGCAGATGGAACTCGGGGAGCCCCTGGACTTTCCCGACGACGACTTCCGCGCCGTAGTGGCCGCCGGAGTCTTCACCCCCGGCCACGCGCCGCCCCACTCTTTCGACGAGCTGCTGCGGGTAACCAACCCCGGCGGACACATAATCTTCAGCCTGCGGTCCGACACCGCCACGGACGAAGATTTCGAAGAAAAGCAGCGCAAACTCGAAGAAGACGGCCGGTGGCGGCTGGTCGAGGTCACCGAACCTTACCGGCAACTGCCGCTCGCAGACCCCAACCTCAAGGCCCGATGCTTCGTGTACCGGGTTGTCTGATCCACCTCAAACCTTACAAGCAGGGCGTCCGGTGCATTCCGGGTAAGAAGCTCCCGTGATGTATTTGTCTTAGGATAGGAGCCTTATGTTCTTCGATGGCTGGATGGTTTTGGGACGGACGGCGCTCGTCGGAACGCTGGCTTACCTGGCGTTGGTCCTGCTCCTGCGGATCTCAGGCAAGCGAACGCTCTCCAAGATGAACGCCTTCGACTTCGTAGTGACGGTGGCCCTGGGTTCTACGCTGGCGACGGTGCTGCTCTCCAGCAGTGTTTCGCTGGCGCGCGGGGCGCTGGCTTTTGCGGTCCTGATCTTCTTGCAGTTCATCATTACCTGGCTTTCGGCGCGTTCGCCCGCAGTCCGCGGCCTGGTAAAGGCCGAGCCCGCGCTGCTCTTTCACAAGGGCGAGTTCCTGACCGGGGCCATGAAACGGGAGCGATTTACGGAAGAAGAAGTTAGGGCCGCCATGCGCGCGCAAGGAATCTCCGCCGTCGGGGACGTAGAGGCCGTGGTTTTGGAGACCACCGGGGACCTCAGCGTCGTCGCGGGTCCCTCCGGTGAATACACTACTACCCTCTCCGACATCCCGGATTAGAGAGGGTAGACTCCAAGTGGTCATGGAAGGTGATTCGCCAAGGAAAGTTTCAACATGATGCCACAATGGCACGGACCCTGGTCGAGCGTGTACCGAGGCTGGCTGGACGCCGCGCTGGATTCCAACGAACGGTTGGCCCGGGGCGCGTTCGAGGCGCAGAAGATAATGCTCGGGGCCGCCCGCCGCTCCAGCGAAGATTTGCGGGCCGCCATGAGTGTGGAGAATACCTCGGGGTCGACGTTCGCGGCGCGGGCCGGGGACCTTTCACGGGCCCAGACGTTTCTTTGGGCGGCGGCGGGATTTGCCGCCGGTGAGCGGCTGGGACGTGGGGCGCCGGGTGAGGGTACGTCCGGGTTCGCGGCGGCGGAGTGGCTGCCGCGGGCCATGGTGATCGGGACGGTCGCGGCGGACCTCTACCTGGGCTACGCGACGCTCCGGGAGCGATCTAAGTGGGTCCCGAAGCTGATAGGGGAGCAAGACTGGGAGTTACAGCACCGGCGCGGCGCGACCCGGGTCTTGGACACGGCGGCGACGCTCGGGGG
>JBARZM010000034.1:0-17531 GCA_049650095.1 Rubrobacteraceae bacterium
CGGCACGGGGGCCCAGATCGTGGCCCCCACGCACCATCCCGACCCCGATCCCCACGGCCGGACCCAGCTCTACCGCGCCGCCGTGCCGGGCCTCTTCTACTCGATGGCGGCGATCCAGAACGCCGGCCTCGCCCTGGAATGGGCCCGCGGCGTTCTAGGCGCTTCTTGGGAAGAGGTCTACGAGGAAGCCTTCGCCGTGCCCGCCGGCGCGGAAGGGCTCGCTTTTCTGCCGTACTTGAGCGGAGAGCGGACGCCGCACCTGGACCCCGAAGCCCGCGGAGCCTGGATCGGTCTGGGTCTGGGGCACGGGCGCGGTCATCTCCTGCGCGCCGCGCTCGAAGGCGTCGCGTTCGCCCTTCGCGAAGGGCTCGAAGCCCTCGAAATGGCCGGAACACCAGCTCCGGAGATTCGGTTGGCCGGCGGCGGCGCCACGAGGGAACCCTGGCGCCGGCTACTGGCGGATGTCCTAAAACGACCGCTAAACCTGTTACCCGAGGCCGTCTCCGCCAACGCCTCCGCCCGGGGCGCGGCCCTGCTGGCCGGCGTCTCTTCCGGTCTATATGACTCCGCACGGGAA
This sequence comes from Rubrobacteraceae bacterium, assembly GCA_049650095.1. Taxonomy (GTDB): domain Bacteria; phylum Actinomycetota; class Rubrobacteria; order Rubrobacterales; family Rubrobacteraceae; genus SIRX01. The sequence continues at coordinate 578 of JBARZM010000034.1, forward strand.
ACTCTCGCCCTGACGCCGGGACCTGAAAGAACGATACACCCCGGCGAGGACGCCCAATCTTACGAGGCCGCCTACGACCGGTACCGGAAAATCTACCCCAGGCTGCGCGGTTAGGGCTTGGTTTTGGATTTAGATCCGGGAGACAAAGGCCGCGACGGCCTCCCCGATCTCTCGCGGCGAGTCTTCCTGGATGAAGTGTAACCCCTCTACGGTAACCTCTTCTTGCTCTCTCCAGGACCTGCAGGTCTCACGGATTTCACCCGTCAGTATGACGCCGGGCTCGGCGTTTATGAACAACTTCGGGATACCAGTCTCGGACATCCAGCGGGAATAACCTTCCACGATCTCCACCATGTCTGCCGGCTCGCCGTCTATCGGGAGCTCTCGCGGCCAGGTGAGGGTGGGGCGCCGGGACTCGCCGGGCTCCCGGTAGCGGCCCCGGTAGACCTCCATCTCCTCTTCGGTGAGGTCCCGGATCACGCTGGAAGGCAAGATTCGCTCCACGAAGACGTTCTCGTCCAGCACGAGCTCCTCGCCGGCTTCCGAACGCATAGCCTCGAAGATGCCGCGCGCCGACTCGGGCCACTCGTCCCAGGTCATAGGCCGAACTATCGCCTCCATGTAAACGATGCCCCGTACCAGATCCGGGTGCCGGGAGGCCCAGTGAAACCCCAACCCAGAGCCCCAATCGTGAACCACCAGCGTAATGCCCGTGAGGTTCAAGGCCTCGAACCAGGCGTCCAGGTAACGGGCGTGGTCTACGAAACGGTAGAAACCATCCGGAGACTCTCCAGAATCTCCCATTCCAACAAGGTCCGGGGCCAGACAACGAGCCTGACCTTCGACATGAGGGATAACGTTGCGCCACAGGTACGAAGACGTCGGGTTTCCGTGCAGAAAGACTACCGGTTCTCCAGAGCCGGTGTCCACGTAGGAAATCTCGGTCTCGAGCACGGATATTCGGTGGCGCTCGTACGGGTCGTTCGCGCTTATGCCGGTCTCGTCCACGTTAGCTCCTTCTGTATGAGGGTGGAAGGTTACGGGGAAGAATAGTGTATTAGGGGGAAGGTTGACAAACCTGGATGGAAACTGTGAGCGGAAACGCACGGCGCGGCGACGCCTCTTGATACACTATGCTCTGAAATCAAAGCCAGCTGGCGGATGGCGCCGGGCCGTATTGGAGATGATCGGCGGGACATGTTGAGCAGGGATTACAAAGGTCTCATACCAGAGAGCGGCGGCGCGTTCTGGGATTCGCCGGAGCACGCCCGCTGGACCCTGGCGGACCTCGTAAGCCGGACGCTCTCTAGAGATTCCGCCTCTTTGGAGGGCGACGCGCAGGCCGCGCGTCTGGAGGTTCCCGTTGGCCGGGCAGACCTGTTCGGTTGGCTCGGAGAGCAGCAAACCTTGCCCAAGCTCTACTGGTCCGGGCGCGGCTCCGGGCGCGAGGGTAGCGACGGCTTCGAGGTGGCGGCTCTCGGGGTGGCGGATCTCCACGAATCCCCCGCGGATGACCCGGCGGACGTGAGAAAGCTGCTCTCGAACCTCCTCGTCTCCGGCGACCCGCGGCTCCGCTATTACGGAGGACTCCGCTTTGACGCCGGCCGGACTACAGAGGATGAGTGGACCTCTTTCGGGTCTTACCGGTTCATCCTGCCGCGTTTCGAGTTGCGGATCTGCAACGAAGAAGCCGTGCTGGCCTGCAACCTGGTGCTCCCGCGCGACGCGGCGAACCCGGATGAGATACTAGAAGAGATAGAAAACCTCTCTTTCGGCGTCCAAACCTTCGAGGAGTCTTTGCCAAAGCCGGTTTCGAGGACCGACGAGCCCGGGTTCGCCGCCTGGCGCAAGAACGTTGGACGGGTGCTGACGGCTTTCGATGAAGGCCGGTTGGGCAAAGTGGTGCTCGCCCGCCGGGCCGAGTTCGGTTTCGAAGAAGACCTGGACCCGGTCCTCATCGCCGCGAAGCTCAAAGCCGCTACCCCGGATTGTTTCCACTTTTACATAGAGCCCGAACCCGGCTCAGCATTCGTGGGCGCTTCGCCGGAGAGACTGTACCGGCGCGAGGACCGTACCATCATGAGCGAGGCCGTCGCCGGAACCCGCCCCCGGGGTAACTCGGAGACGTACGACGAAGACCTGCGCGACGAGCTTCTCGAAAGCGAGAAAGACCGGGCGGAACACGGCTACGTCCGCGACAGCATACGGGAGGCCCTCGGGTCTCTGTGCCGGACACTCGAAGCAGACGAATGCATGTCGGAGATGAAGTTGACCCGGCGGCGTCACCTGGTCTCGGGGATACTCGGAGAGTTGCGCGAAGGCGTATCAGATGCCGACATCCTGGAAGCCCTGCACCCGACACCGGCCGTCGGGGGGTATCCCAAGCAAGAGGCGCTGCGGGAGATAAGAGAACTAGAGGCGTTCGACCGGGGCTGGTACGCGGGGCCTGTTGGTTGGATCGGCGCGGCCGGCGCGGAATTCGCGGTTGGCATCCGCTCCGGGCTCGTGACGGGGCGGAATCTATCTTTGTACTCCGGCGCCGGTATCGTATCCGGATCCAACCCCGAACAGGAGTGGGCGGAGATCGAGCAAAAGATCAGCGACTTTACGAAGATATTCGGCCTTGGCGCGAGAAACATCCAGGGCTAACCGCCTCTGGTCCTACCTCATCGTCGAGGAATTGGCCCGCAACGGCGTGGATTTCTTCTGCGTCTCCCCCGGCTCCCGCTCTACGCCGCTCGTGGCCGCCCTGTCCGAAAACCCTAAAGCTAAATCTCTGGTCCACTTCGACGAGCGCGGCGCGGCGTTCGCCGCCTTGGGTTACGCGCGGGCGACCGGGCGTCCTGCGGCCTGGATCACGACCTCCGGCACCGCCGTCGCGAACGGCTTGCCCGCCATCGTGGAGGCTTCGACCGATGGCGTCCCGATGCTCTGCCTCACCGCCGACCGCCCACCGGAGCTGCGCCAGACCGGCGCAAACCAGACCGTGGTCCAACCCGGTATCTTCGGGGACTACGTCCGGTGGAGCTTCGATATGCCCGCGCCGAACCTCTCACTCGACCCGGCTTCCGTGCTAACCACCGTGGACCAGGCGATATATCGTGCCCGCCGCGCCCCCAAGGGACCGGTCCACCTCAACCTAATGTTCCGGGAACCTTTTCTGGCTGAACCTGAAGTAAACGTCGAAGGCGTCTCCGGCCCCGTGGGATGGCAGGAGGGCGTCGATCCGTATACCCGGTATGCGGCAACTACGCCTACTGTCGACACTGAAGAGGTCGGGCGGATGTGGGACGAGCTCCGCCCGGTAGGGCGTGGGGTAGTGGTGGCGGGCCGTCTCGAATCGAGGGACCAGGGCGAGACCGTGGCGCGGCTCGCGGAGGTTTTGGGTTGGCCGCTTTTGGCGGATATTAGCTCTCAGGTGCGTCTCGGGGACGGGGGCCAGCAGCGCGTCGCTTACTACGACGCGCTGCTGGCCGACGAACGGTTTTTGGAGGATCATGAGCCGGAGGCGGTACTCCATTTCGGGGGCCGGGCCCTCTCGAAGCGTCTGGAGCAGGCGATCACCCGTATTGCCCCGGACCCTTACGTGGTGGTGCGCGGGAATCCGTTCCGGCTGGATCCCGGGCACCGGGTCACGCAGAGCGTGGAATCGGACGTGGTGGCGTTCTGCGCCGCGCTCTCGGAGGCGGCGCGGGAGCGGCCTCCAAAGAGCGCGCCCGGGTGGCCTGCCGGGTGGTCTGCCGCCTCTGAGAAGGCCGGAGAGACCTTAGACCGGCGCTTTTCCGGGAGAGAGGAACTTGACGAGCCTTCGGTGGCCCGGCTTCTCTCGCGGCACGTGCCGGAGGGGCACGGGCTGGTGCTCGCCAGCAGCATGCCGATCCGGGACATGGACACTTTTGCGGCCGCGGATGGACCTTTCGTGCCCGTCGCCGCCAACCGGGGGGCGAGCGGCATAGATGGTACGGTCGCGACCGCCGCCGGATTTGCCCGGGGGTTGGGACGCCCCGTGACGCTGCTCATCGGGGATCTCGCGCTGCTCCACGACCTGAACTCGCTCGCCGCGCTGCGGGGTGGCCCGCCGGTGGTGGTCGTGGTTCTCAACAACAACGGCGGCGGCATCTTCTCGTTCTTGCCGGTCGCCGGGCACGACGAATTCTTCGAACCGTACTTCGGGACACCCCAGGGTGTGGGGTTCGGGCCTGCGGCGGCGATGTTCGGGCTGCACTACGAGAACCCGCGTACGACGGCGGAATTCCTGGAAGCCTATCGCGCGGCCGGCGAACGTAGTTGGTCTACCCTGATCGAGGTAAACACCGACCGGGAACGCAACGTGTCGCTGCACCAGGAGTTGCTCGGGGGGCTCTACGGTTAGACCTCCTAGTGGCCTGACCCACACGACCGCGGGAAGCTCCTCGCGCCCCGCAGTACTATTCCTGCACGGATTTATGGGCTCGGCGGCGGATTGGATGGGGGTAACGGCCGCACTCGGAGAACATTTCCATTGCGTCTCCGTGGACCTTCCAGGGCACGGCTCTTCGACCGGATTATCGTCCGCAAGTTACACGATGGAGGGCGCGGCGCTATCGGTTATCAAAGTCCTCGACACGCTCCGGATCGAACAGGCGACGCTTGTCGGATACTCGATGGGCGGACGAGTGGCCCTGTATCTCGCGCTGCGTCACCCGGAACGCTGCGCCGGCTTGTTCGTCGAATCCGCCTCGCCAGGGCTCGAAAACCCCCGAGACAGAAAGGCCCGCCGCGAAGCGGACGAGCTTCGGGCAAAGCGCCTGGAGATGGAAGATTTCGGACAGTTTCTCGAAGACTGGTACCGGCAGCCGCTCTTCGCGTCTCTGGCCCGGGACGAGGAGTTATTAAACGAGACTATCGCGGCGCGTAGGAGTAACGATCCGGCGGAGCTCACGAAATCACTGCGCGGCATGGGCGCCGGCAGCCAGCCATCATTGTGGGAGGAACTTCCGCAGTTGAAGGTCCCGGCGCTCGCCGTCGCTGGTGCGTTAGACGAGAAATACGTCGGGATCGGACAGCGCATGAAGGCGGAGAGCCCGGCGATTGATTTTGCTTCAGTTCCCGGTGTAGGACACAACGTTCGTGCCGAAGTCCCCGGCGCGTATACCGGCTTACTACGCGGCTTCCTCGAATCTCTATAATCCACATCATGACTAACATCGAATGGAAACAGGCTGGAGAGTTCACGGACATCAGGTACGAGAAGGCGGAGGGGATCGCCAAGATCACCATAGACCGCCCGGAGGTTCGCAACGCCTTCCGGCCGCTGACGGTCGTCGAGATGTCGCGGGCGCTCGAAAGTGCCCGTGAAGACAACGAGGTTGGGGTTATTATCCTGACCGGGGAAGGTCCGGACGCGTTTTGCTCCGGGGGGGATCAGAAGGTGCGGGGAGACGCCGGGTACCTCGAAGACCCGGACGACCCCCGGCGCACCCCCGGCGGCGCGTCGGTCGGACGCTTCCACGTAACGGACCTTCACGTCCAGATCCGACGTTGCCCGAAGCCCGTCGTGGCGATGGTCGCCGGGTACGCGGTCGGCGGGGGGCACGTGTTGCACGTCGTCTGCGACCTGACCATCGCCGCCGACAACGCCAAATTCGGGCAGGTTGGCCCGAAGGTCGGCAGCTTCGACGGTGGTTTTGGGGCTTCCGTCCTCACCCAACTCGTAGGCCCGAAGAAGGCAAAGGAGATCTGGTTTCTCTGCCGGATGTACTCGGCTGAAGAGGCGCTCGACATGGGCCTCGTGAACACGGTGGTGCCGCTCGCGGACCTCGAATCCGAGACCGTCGGCTGGTGCCGGGAGATGCTCGACCGCTCGCCGTTCGCACTGCGGATGTTGAAGGCCAGCTTTCACGCCCACGAGGACGGCTTCGCCGGCATCCAGCAACTCGCCCACGACGCGAACCTCCTCTTCTACGGCAGCGAAGAGGCCCAGGAAGGCCGCGACGCCTACAAGGAGAAGCGCAAGCCAGACTTCTCCGAATTCCCGCGCCGTCCATAGCTCCATAGAAAAGCGGACCGTGAAGCTCGCAGGTTTCAGCATCTACCGCTACACCCTCCCGTTCAACGAACCCGTAACCCTCGGAGGCGCGCGCTTCGAATCGCGCGAAGGACTTCTGCTAGAACTCAAGGACGCCGCCGGCGCCAAGGGTTGGGGAGAGACTTCGCCACTGCCGGGCTTTAGCCGGGAGAGCCTGGAAGAAGCCGGCCACCGGCTTTACGAACTTGCGACTTACTTCGTGAAGAACGCGGGTCCTTTGGAAAATCCCCTTTCCAAAGGGCTCTTCAGCGAAGGATTGAAGGACACCCGGATGCCCCCGTCCGTACGGTTCGGCCTCGAGCTTGCCGTATTGAACCTTTACGCTGCATCGCAGGGTAAGACTTTGCCGGAGGTGTTCTCTGGGGAGCCGGGCACGACGGTCGCCCTAAACGGGCTGCTCGCCGGGTCCCGGGACCGGGTTTTGGAGGAGGCCCGCCGGATGCAGAAGGCCGGTTACGCGGCCGTCAAGTTGAAGGTCGGCTCACGAAACGTTCGGGAGGACGTGGAGACCGTGCGCGCCGTGTCGGAGGTTTTAGGAGAGGGCGTGGACCTTCGGCTGGACGCGAACCGGGCCTGGAATTTCGAGGAAGCCGTGGAATTCTGCCGCGCCACGGTGGAGTACCGCTACGAGTACCTGGAAGAGCCACTCGCGGAACCGTTTGCGGAGCCGCTCGCGGGGCGGGCGAGGCTACGACGGCTCGCGGAGGACTACGGTGTGCCGGTGGCGTTGGACGAGTCTCTGGTTGGTATGGAACCCGGGGAACTTCGGGGTCATGGATACGCGCGGGCCGCGGTCCTCAAGCCCACGCTGCTCGGCGGCGTCTCGCGCGCGTTGCGACTGGCGCGGGAAGCCCGGCGCGGCGGTATCCTGCCGGTAATAAGCTCCGCTTACGAGACGGGGGTTGGGACTTCGGCCCTGATCTCTCTGTCCGCCGGTATCGGGGACGGGGATATTCCCGCCGGTCTCGACACGTATCGCCGTTTGGAATACGACGTGTACGAACCGGGCCTGGACCTCGCCGCGCCGAGCGTCGACTTACAGCAAGTGTTCGATGGTCGTGTCCCGGATCTCAGTCGCCTCGAACGCGTCTACCGCTCGACCCCGGAGTCCTGATGCGGCGGGGAATGGAGATCCGGGACAGAGAAATTCCCTGTCCGCTAAGGGAAAAGGCCCTCGAAACGCCGCACGCGCCGGCGATCGTGGAGGCTGGGGGGATAATGGCCTATGCGGAACTCGACGCTAGGGTCTCGTCCACGGCCCGGCTCCTTCGGGAAGCGGGATACGAAACCGGCAGCCGGGTCGCGATCCACCTGACCACCGACGCCCGGTACGTCGTTCTCCTTTTGGCACTACTGCGCATAGGGACCATAGCGTGCCCGATCAGCCAGCGGTTGCCGGTGCGGGCTGTCTCTTCGCTGGCCCGAAGGATTGGATGTCACGGGCTTATCTCCGAGGACAGGCGTCTGGCGGACGCCATCAATCCAGACGACTTGGTTGTCGAACCCGGGTTTCGGAAGAGCGAGGAGGAGAGATCGGACCGGTTGTGGATACCGTTGGACCGGGCCGCGACCGTCGTAGCCACGTCCGGCAGCTCGGGCCGTCCGAAAGCGGCGCTCCATACCTTCGGCAATCACTACTATAGCGCGCTGGGTTCGGGGACGAATATAACGCTCTCCGGGGGGGATCGCTGGCTACTGTCGCTGCCGCTCTACCACGTGGGGGGACTTTCGATCCTCTTTCGGTGTCTGCTGGCGGGGGCGGCGGTCGTTATCCCCGAGCCCGCCGCCCGGACCGGGCACTCTATCGCCACGTTAAACGTTACCCACGTCTCGTTGGTCGCCACCCAGCTACGGCGTCTGCTGGATGAGCGGGTGAACCTCGGCGACCTCAAGACCATCTTGCTCGGAGGAGGCCCCGTTCCGGATTCCCTGGTAGAAGCGGCTGTTGCCCGCAACTTGCCGGTCCATACTAGCTACGGCCTTACAGAGATGGCTTCGCAGGTAACCACAACCCCACCCGGGGTGCATCCGGACAAGCTCAAGACCGCAGGGAAAGTGTTGCCCAACCGGGAGGTCTCGATCTCCGAATACGGCGAGATCCTGGTCCGCGGGGATACACTCTTCGCTGGTTACGTCGAAGGTGGCGGCCTCGACTTACCGACAGACCAGGAAGGCTGGTTTCACACGGGAGACCTGGGGGCTCTGGACCCCCAAGGCTATCTCCAGGTCCTGGGCCGCAAGGACAACCTCTTCGTGTCCGGAGGAGAGAACATCCAGCCCGAGGAGATCGAAGAAGCCCTCACGCGCCTTCCCGGCGTCGAAAAGGCCGTGGTGGCGCCCGTCCCGGACGCGGAGTTCGGTGAGCGTCCGGTAGCCTTCGTGCTCGCGGCGTACGACAGCCCGGCGTTCGGCGATCTGGCCTCCAAGCTGGAAGAGACGTTGCCCAGGTTCAAAATCCCAATAGCCGTCCACGATTGGCCCAAAGACGTCGATCCCGAAAGGGCGAAGGTAGACCGTCCGTTCTTCAAAGACCTCGCGCGCGGGATCCACAAACGGGAGATGCGTGAAGGGATATAGTATTGTGAAGAAGAACACTAGTCTGGGCGCTGACCGAAATCTCCGCCCGGTAGGCCCGGCGTTTTCCGTGGAAGGCAAAGGCGCCTGGAGAACACCCTGCGCGTAAACCATGCTATACTAAGGATGTAGTTTAAGGTGGGTTCACGGTAAACGAAGCGCCGCCCTGAAGTGAGGGGTGGCTTTTTGTTTTTTGTGGCCCGAGAACAGAAAGGCGGGCTCCAACATATGGCCCAAGGAACAGTGAAGTGGTTCAGCGATGAGAAAGGCTACGGCTTTATCTCCCCGGACGATGGGGGTGAAGATCTTTTCGTCCACCACACCGGTATATCGGGCGAAGGCTTCAAGACCCTGGACGAGGGTGCCAGCGTAACTTACGAGGCGACCCAGGGCAAGAAAGGTATGCAGGCGGAGAACGTCTCTCCCGCTTAATATCCGGCAAACAACCTGAAGGCGTAAGGGCCAGGGTCAATCGCCCTGGCCTTTCTTTTAATAAGGGGAAAGAATATACAAGCACCGCCCGGTCGGCGGACGCTAGAGGAGGTTAAGTGGAATACGTAGTTGCCGTGCTCGTTGGGTTTGCGCTTTCGCAGGTGGCTGGTTTGATCACCACCCTGTATTTGCACCGCACCCTCTCGCATAAATCCATCCGGTTGCACCCGGCCATGACGATGCTCATGCGTATCGGGACCTGGATGTTTACTATCGTATCGCCCCGGGAATGGGTGGCCGTCCACCGCAAGCACCACAATTTCAGCGACGTCGAGGGCGATCCCCACAGCCCGCATATCGAGGGGTACTGGCAGATCATGCTAGCAAACGTCTACTTCTACAAGCGCGAGGCGAACAACGACAACACACTAGAGAAGTACGCCGCAGACTTGCCGTACGACCGTCTGGATAAATTTCTCTTCCGGTACCCGTCCATAGGATTCTTCTTTACCGGCGCCATAGTGGTCCTCGTTATGGGCATCGGTCCCGGACTGGTGGCTTATGGCGTGCACACTGTCTCTTATATTCTGCTCAATGCCGCGGTAAATGGCGCGGGCCATACTTTCGGGGGCAAGAACTTCGAGAACGACGCCACGAACCTGAAGATACTGGCGCTGCTTACTTTCGGAGAGGGCCTGCACAACAACCATCACGCCCGCCCGGCGGCCCCGAAGCTCTCCGCTTTCCGGGGCGAGTGGGACCCCGCGTGGCCCGTGATCCGCTTCTGCGAAAAGCTCCGGCTTCTGACGGTGCTGAGCAAGGTGGACGAAGGTTGGGAGAATCATCGCCGCCGCATAGTCAAGCCGGACATTGCGCCTCCCGTAGTCGCCACCCCCGTGGAAGACTAACCCAAGACCACAATCAGGAAATCAGCCCGCCGGTAAGCTATCGGCAAATACCTCCGGCGGGCCGATTTTTGTCATCTAGTTTCGGCCATCGGGCCAAAGATCGCCGAGAGGCACACCGCTTTAATACGGGTCCGGACCAGAGATCCAAACCAGGAGGTGTCTTCTTGGAGACCCAAATGCAGGGGGAAAGTCGTACGCTCTACGCGGAGCGAGACCTCATCCCCATACCCGGAAACGTGCCCGAGTTGGGCGTAAAAAGCGGCCACGAGGGCGTCATAGAGAAGCTCGAATACCAGAACGACCGCGTCTATGCTTCCGTGCTCGTCACTTACTCGACCCGGCAACCTCGCGGCTCGGTCTTCGTGGGCCTCGTCCCGGAGCAGGGAATACTTTCCTACACGACCGCGTAAACACCCGGCAAAGCACGGTTGGCTAACTTAGGAGAAGGTAAAGCAACGCTTTTTGGGCATGCAGCCGGTTCTCGGCTTGATCCAGAACCCGGCTGCGCGGTCCGTCTATTACCTCTGCCGTGACCTCTTCGCCGCGATGCGCCGGCAGACAGTGGAGGAAGATGGCGTTTTCGTCGGCGAGTTCCATTAACTCTTCGTTTACCTGATAAGGGGCGAACTTTTTCTTCCGCTCGCTGGCTTCGGCTTCTTGCCCCATGCTGGCCCAGACGTCGGTGTAGATGACCTGGGCGCCGGAGGATGCCTCCCGGGGGTCTTGGGTGAGAACCGGAGCGGCGCCGAGTTTCCCGGCTAGTTCTACTATCGTCGGGTCTGGGGCGTGACCTTCGGGGTGGGCGATGGTTAGTCCGGCCCCGGTGAGGGCGCAGGCTATGGCGAGCGAGTGGGCCACGTTGTTCCCGTCGCCTACGTAGGAGATCTTTACGCCCTCGGTCGTCCCGAACTCTTCGCTTACCGTGAGCAGGTCCGCCAGGGCCTGGCATGGATGGTGGGTGTCGGAGAGGCCGTTTATGACGGGAACGTCGGCGGCGGCGGCGAGTTCTTCCAGCTCCTCGTGGTCGAAGGTGCGGACCATGATCGCGTCTATATAGCGGGCGAGGACGCGGCCCGTGTCACCGGGGGTCTCGCGTTTGCCTATCTGCAGCTCTTCGGGGCTGAGGTGCAGGGCGTGGCCGCCGAGTTGGTACATTCCCACCTCGAAGGAAACCCGGGTGCGGTTGGAGGGTTTCTGGAAGACCATCGCCAGGGTGCGACCGCGCAAGGGTACGTAGGGGACACGGGCGCGGCGGAGGGCCTTCATCTTGAGGGCTTCGTCCAGGATCAGGCGCACGTCGGCCGGTGAGAATTCGGCCAAAGTAAGGCAGTCGCCGCCGGATATGGGGGAGGGCGAGGGCGGGTTATCGAACTGCTGGGGGATCACGCGACGGCGAACACGGGCTGGTCGGCCGTCAGGCTGTCAACCGCGCCGCGAAACGTGTCGAGCGCCGCCCGTACCTCCGTCCGGGTCACGGTGAGCGGCGGCGCGAGCCTCACGGTAGTTCCACCCACCACGTTGACGAGCAACCCTTCTTCGAGGCACCGCTGAAAAATTTCCGGCGCGAGCTCCGGGCCGACGTCCAGGCCCAGCAGCAAACCTTCTCCGCGCACCTCCGCGCCGGGTACGCGATCCGCGATCATCTCCAAACCGTTTTTGAGTATCTTGCCTTTGAACCGCACTTCTTCGAGGAAACTTTCGTCGTTCACGACGCCGAGGACGGCCTTTACCGCCGCCATCGCGAGCGGGCTGCCCCCGAAGGTCGAGCCGTGGGTCCCGGGCTGGAGCGCGGCATACTCGTCCTTTGCCAGCACCGCACCGACCGGAAAGCCACCCCCGAGTCCTTTGGCGGTCGTCAACACGTCCGGGATTACGCCCGCGCCCTGGTAGGCGTAGAGATGGCCCGTGCGGCCCGCGCCGGTCTGCACCTCGTCGAAGATGAGCAGGGCGCCGTGTTCGTCGCAGAGCTTCCGCAGTCCTTCGAGGAAACCTTCCGGCGCCACGTTTATGCCGCCCTCGCCCTGTATGGGCTCCACGAGGATGGCCGCGGTCTGCGGACCGGCCATCTCACGGGCCGCTTCGAGGTCGCCGAACGGGGCGTGGACGAAACCGGCGGGCATCGGGCCGAAGCCTTCCTGGAGCGCCGGCTGGGCGGTCGCGGTCAGGCCGCCGTAGGTCCGGCCGTGGAAAGATTTGGAGAAGGTCAGGACTTCGTGTTTGTGGGGACTGTGTTCGTTGTAGGCGTGCTTTCTTGCCAGTTTGATCGCCGCTTCCACCGATTCCGCGCCGGAGTTGCAGAAAAATACCCGGTCGAAGTCCGTGGCATCGGTCAAGAGTTCCGCAACCTCGGCCTGGAGGGGAATTTCGTACAGGTTGGAGCAGTGGATCAACTTCCCCGCCTGCTCCTGAATAGCCTCCACGAGCGCCGGATGGCCGTGTCCCAAAGAGTTCGTCGCAATACCGCTGATGAAGTCGAGGTAACGGTTCCCCTCCCCGTCGAAGAGCCAACTGCCTTTGCCGCTCTCCGGGGCTATGTTCAAACGCTTGTAAGTCTCCATTACGGCTTTCACGCTACGACTCCTTCCGATATCAAAGTTCCTATTTCCTTCCCGGATAAAGCGTCCAGGAGCGTTCCTTTCTTGTTCCCGTTGACGATCCGGGCTCTCACCCCGTCACGGGCCGCCTCCGCCGCCGACCGCAGCTTCGGCACCATCCCGCCGGCCGCCAGGCCGTCCTCCACGTATCCCTCGCACCCGGCGGGAGATATCTCCGAAACCGGCTCGCCATCTTTCAGCAGGCCGTCTACGTCGGTGAGAAGGAACAGGTGGCCGGCCCCGATGCCGGTGGCTAGAGCCGCCGCCGCCGCGTCGGCGTTGACGTTGTACGCCCCTTCCGGCCCGAGCCCCAAAGGCGCCACAACCGGCACGAACCCGCCATCCCAGAGAGCCTGTACCAGCCCGGGTTCGACCTCCACCACCTCTCCGACCCGGCCCAGCCCGGGAACCGGCTCGACGCGGAGAAGAGAACCGTCGGTGCCGGAGATGCCGACCGCCGGGACCCCGAGGGCGTTTAGCTCCCGGACCAGGTTTTTATTCACGCCTCCAGCGTAGACCATCTCGGCGACCTCCAGGGCCTCTTCGTCCGTGACCCGTAGCCCCTCGTGAAACCGGGACTGTATGCCGAGGGCGTCCAGCATTCGGGTGAGTTGGTTGCCACCGCCGTGGACCAACGCCACGGACGTTCCGCCGGCCAGGATTTCCGGCAGGTCCTCCAGAGCCCCGCCGGCCAGGGCTCCGCCCCCGATCTTGACGACGATTGGCTTGGCGGCGTTCACGTCCGGTAGCTACCGTTGATCTCGACGTACTCGTAGGTCAGGTCGCAGCCCCAGGCCGTGGCCGAAGCGTCACCTTCGGAGAGCCGGGCGGTGATTCGGACCTCATCCCCCGCGAGCGCGGCGTTCGCCTCGGCCTCGTCATGAGGAACCGGCTCTCCGGCGAATACTTTTACCGGCCCGAAGTACAGTTTTACGCCCGAGGGATCGAAAGCGGTCCCGGAATATCCCATCGCCACTATTACCCGGCCCCAGTTCGCGTCTTCCCCGTAAACCGCCGCCTTGACCAGGTTGCTGCCGACGATAGACTTCGCCAACCGCGCGGCGGACTCCTCATCCCGGGCGCCTTCCACGACGACCTCGACCAGCTTCGTCGCGCCCTCGCCGTCACGGGCGATTTCCTTTGCCAGGCCTTGCGTCACGGCCTCTACCGCCGCCGCGAACGCCGGATAATCCGGTGAATCCAGGGTGAGCGGGTCGTTGCCCGCCATGCCGTTCGCCAGCAGCAACGCCATGTCGCTCGGGGAGGTATCCCCGTCGACGGTGACGCGGTTGAAGGAGCGGTCTGTCGCCTGGCCCAGGGTCTCCTGCAAACAGCCTTTCTCGACGGCGGCGTCGGTGGTTAGAAAGGCGAGCATGGTACCCATGTTCGGCTCGATCATACCGCTGCCCTTCGCCGTGCCGCCAACGGTCACGGTCTCGCCCCCGACCTCCACCTGCACCGCGACCTGCTTGATCCGGGTGTCGGTGGTCAAGATGGCGTCCGCGAACTCGTCGCCGTCTTTATTCAACCCGGCGGCTGCGGACGGGATTCCTTTCTCTATCTTCTCCATCGGGAGGTGAACCCCGATCACGCCGGTCGAAGCAACCGCGACCTCCCGCGCCTCTACTCCGAGTGCCTCCGCCGCGAGCGCCTGCATCCGGTAAGCGTCGTCTACTCCCTGGTCTCCCGTCGCCGCGTTGGCGTTTCCGCTATTCACCACGATGGCCCGCAGGCTATCCTCCCCGACGGCCTCACGGGTAACCGTCAAAGGCGCCCCGTTGAAAACATTGCGCGTGAACACGCCGGCCGCCACACACGAAGTCTCGGAATAGAGCAGGCCGAGATCCCGCCTCCCAGAGTTCCGTACCCCGCATACGACCCCTCCGGCGACGAACCCCAACGGGGCAACCGCGCCATCCTGGACAAACTTTATACTGATTGTTGAATCTTTATTCATCGATCGGGCTATTCTCGCACCCGCGTACACGGAGGTCAACCAATTTATTCAAAAACTTGAATATTTATCCGGAGTCTCTACAATACGGTGCATGGCTATGAAGGTTGGCATCTACGGTGGTAGCGGATACGCGGGCATGGAGCTCGTGCGGCTGCTTTCGTCGCACCCCAAAGTCAGTGATCTTAGCGTGTCTTCCAGGGGGTATGCGGGGCGGCGGATCGGCGACGTATATCCACAACTTGCAGTGGAACAAAGCTTCTTGGATCCGGGGGAGATCGAGGCTTCAGGCCTGGACGTAGCCTTCGTCGCGTACCCACACAACGAGAGCGCCGGGGCGGTCAAAGAGCTGCTGGACTCCGGTGTCGGGCTCGTCGTGGACCTCTCGGCGGACTTCCGGCTCCCGGACGTGGAAGTGTACGAGGAATGGTACGGAAAACACCCGGCGCCGGGTCTCATAGAAGAGGCTCATTACGGCTTGCCGGAAGTCTTCGGGACGGCTGAGGGGAGGCTCGTAGCCAACCCCGGATGCTACCCGACGGCGGCGATTTTGGCCCTCGCGCCCGTCGTGCGACGGATGGGTGATGAGGTCCGGTCCATCACGGTAAACGCGCTCTCCGGGGTTAGCGGGGCCGGGGCCAAGCCGAGCGTCAAGACCGGCTTCGTCACCGCCAACGAGAACGCCAACGCCTACGGGGCGCCGCTCCACCGGCATACGCCGGAGATAGAGACCATGTTGCGACGTGTTGGGGAGGCCCCCGCCGTCACCTTTATTCCGCACTTGATCCCCGCGACGCGCGGCGAGCTAGAGACTATCGTAGTGGACGCCGGAGAGCTTCCGTCCCGGGAAGAAGTCCTCGGGTGGTACGCGGAGGACTATGCGGGCTGGAAGTTCGTCGAGGCCCGGGACCCGTATCCGCACATAGCCCACGTTGTAAACACCAACCGATGCCGGCTCTCGGCGGCCGTCGACGAGCGGGCGGGCAAGCTCCTGCTCTTCTCGGCGCTCGACAACCTGCTCAAAGGCGCCTCCGGGGCGGCGGTGCAGAACATGAACCTGGCGCTCGGCTTCCCGGAGGACCTCGGGCTGGAGCATCTCAAATAGGAGGCTATGGACTTTGGGGGCGATACTCTCATCCGTGGATAAAGTAACGCGACAAGACCTCATACTAAAGCTCATCTCCGAAAAGGACCTCGGGACCCAGCAAGGCGTGGTCGCCGCGCTGGCCGGCGTCGGCGTGGAGGTCGCCCAGGCCACCGTAAGCCGCGACCTGACGGAACTCGGCGTCCTAAAGGTCGGTAGTCGCTACCTGGCCTTGCCCCACGATCCCGGAATGGCCGGCATAGACGTGCTGCCGAGCTTTATTCTCAGCGTAGTCGCGGCCCAGAATCAGGTCGTCATCCAAACCCGCGACGGCACGGCCGGCGCCGTGGCAAACGTCCTGGACCGGGTCAAAGGACTCAAAGTAGTTGGTACTATCGCCGGCCTGGACACGGTGCTCGTCATCTCCCCAAACAACGCCTCCGCGGAGGAGGTGTCGAACATAATCTCCGACGTCTGCCGCGCGAAAACCCGTCCCGCCGGCAACCTGGAATAGGCCTGTACAAAGGGTGCGAATACGATTCATAAGGCACGCTACCTTCGTCTTCGAAGTGGCAGGGATAAAAGTGATGGTGGATCCCATGCTCGGACGCGCCGGAACTGACCCGCCTATCCCGAATACCCCCAATCAGAAACCCAACCCACTAGTCGGATTACCGTTCGAAGACGATGAACTGGCGCGTCTCGTGCGAAGTATAGACGCGGTTCTAATCACCCACACCCACGCGGATCACTGGGACAAGAAAGCGCAGGACCTCATACCGTCAAGCAAGCCCATCCTATGCCAGCCGGAGGACGAGATGAAAATCTCCGGATCGGGCTTCTCGAATGTTCTTCCCGTGGCCTCAGACCTGAAGTGGAACGGCTTGCGGTTCGTGCGTACTGGCGGGCGGCATGGCACCGGCGAGATAGGGGACCAGATGGCACCCGTATCCGGCTTCGTAGTCCTGGTGGAGGATTCTCCGAGCCTTTACGTAGCCGGCGACACTATTTGGTGCGAGGAGGTCGAGGAGGCTCTCCGGACTCATCGCCCCAAAAACGTCGTCGTCAACGCCGGCGCCGCCCAATTCCTGGAGGGCGACCCCATAACCATGACGGCCGAAGACGTCGTCCAAGTATGCTGGACCGCGCCGAAAGCCCGGGTCGTGGCCGTTCATATGGACGCTATAAACCACTGCTTGCTGACCGGAACCCAGCTCAAAGAAAGCCTCGGATCTGAAGGACTCGCCGGCCAGGTAGAGATACCCGCCGCCGGCGAGGAGCTCGAAATACTGGCATGAAGGTCTCCGAAACATCACTCTACCTCTCTATCCTCAACGAACG
>JBARZM010000035.1:0-6663 GCA_049650095.1 Rubrobacteraceae bacterium
AAGTCTTCGAGGCTGCAGACCTGATCGTCAAGGTTAAAGAGCCTATCCCGGAAGAATACGACCGCTTTAGAGAAGGCCAGGAGCTATTCACCTACCTGCACCTCGCCGCCGACAAAGGGCTAACCGAGTTCTTGATGGAGCGCAAGATTAACTCTATCGCCTACGAAACCGTGGAGCTAGAGGACGGCACCCTGCCCCTGCTCGCCCCGATGAGCGAGGTGGCCGGGAGGATGAGCATTCAGGCCGCCGCCCACTGCCTCGAAAGTCCCCAAGGTGGTGGCGGGCTCCTACTCGGAGGGGTGCCCGGAACACCCGCCGCCAAAGTAACCATCATCGGCGGTGGAGTGGTAGGGACCGAGGCCGCCAAGATCGCCGTCGGCATGCGGGCAATAGTGCGGGTACTGGACATCAACCCGCGAAGGCTCGCCTACCTATCGGACATCTTCGGGGGCCGGGTGGACCTGGTAACACCAAACCGGGCCCGAACCGCCGCCTACGTCCGGGAGTCGGACGTGGTGGTCGGGGCCGTCCTCGTACCCGGGGCCGAGGCGCCCAAGCTCGTAACCCGCGAAATGCTCTCCGACATGCGCGACGGTTCCGTGGCGGTTGACGTGGCTATAGACCAGGGTGGCTGCATGGAGACCAGCCGGGCCACGACCCACTCCGACCCGACCTACGTGGAAGAAGGCGTAGTCCACTACTGCGTCGCAAACATCCCCGGGGCGGTAGCCCGGACCTCCACCCTGGCCCTCACCAGCGCGACGCTGCCGTACCTGGTCCGGATCGCTGATAAGGGAACAAAAGAAGCGGCGCAGGAGAGTGCGTCCCTAGCCAAAGGACTTTCCACGATAGACGGGGAACTGGTCTCCGGGCCCGTGGCCGGGGCGCACGGCTTGCCCCACGCCGAAGCGGAAAAACTGCTCGCCTAAAGGGTTGTGCATTCCAAGGAATTTTGGCTCTTGGGCCAAAGCCGCTGGCCCCAAAGATAGGCATAATGAACCAAGGGCTGTGAGCCAGGGGCTGCGCGACACAAAGGAGGCGTCGAATGAACAACGGAGACAGATTCGTCCGGGTTCTGGGGCAGAGGGACGTTATCGCGTTGGCATTCGGGGCCATGATCGGGTTCGGTTGGGTCCCGCTTGTGGGGACCTGGCTTACGGAGGCCGGAAGTCTCGGGGCTATTCTGGCGTTTCTCATCGGGGGAACGGTGGTCGTCTTCGTCGGCCTTACGTACTCGGAGTTGGTCTCCGCGATGCCGAAAGCCGGCGGGGAGCACAACTATGCCTGGCGGGCGATCGGGCCGGTTGGGGCGTTCGTGGCCTCTTGGGCCATCGCGCTCGGATACGTCTCGGTGACGGCCTTCGAGGCGGTCGCCCTTCCGACGACGATGGAGTTTCTGCTGCCGGAAGGTTTCAAGACCGGGTTCCTCTGGACCATCGCCGGCTACGACGTGTACGTTACCTGGATCGCCATAGGTGTCCTCGGGGCCGCCGCCATCACAGTCCTTAATTTCGTGGGTGTGAAGCCCTCGGCTATCTTCCAATTCATAGCCGTGCTGGCGTTGCTGGGCATCGCGGCGCTGTTTATCTTCGGCACGTTCATCGGGGGGAGTGGGGAGGACTTTACGCCGCTGTTCTCGGGGGCCGGTATCGCCGGTCTTCTTACCGTGGTATTGATGACGCCGTTCCTGTTCGTCGGGTTCGATGTTATCCCGCAGTCGGCGGAGGAGATAAACCTGCCGTTCCGGCAGATCGGGCTGCTGCTCATTGCCTCCGTCGTCATGGCGATGGTGTTCTACATAATCGTCATCATCGGCGTCGGGAGCGGGTTGAGCCGGTCGGAGCTGGGAGATACGGACCTCGCGTCGGCCTCCGGGATGCAGGCCCTGTTCGGTAGCGAGCTCTTCGGGAACATTCTGGTTATCGGGGGGATTGCGGGGATACTCACGAGTTGGAACGGGTTTATGATCGGGGGCAGCCGCATCCTGTACGCGATGGCCGAGAGCGGTATGCTGCCGCAGTTTCTCGCCAACATTCACCCCAGGTTTCACACGCCGTCCAACGCGATCCTGCTGGTCGGGGGACTTTCGATCATCGCCCCGTTCTTCGGCCGCGAGACGCTCGTGTGGCTGGTCAACGCGGGCGGCCTGGGTATCGTCATCGCCTACCTGATGGTAGCCATCTCATTCCTGGTTCTGCGTCGCAACGAGCCGGAGATGGAGCGGCCGTTTCGGGCGGGGCGGGGACCGATCATCGGCATCATCGCCGCCGTTTTGAGCGCGGGGATCGCCAGCCAGTACCTGCCGGGCATGCCCTCCGGCCTTGGCGTGCCGGAGTGGATCATCGTCGGACTCTGGTCGGTTATCGGGGTAGTCTTCGCGTTGCGGATGAACGTGCCCGAGTACAACCCCGAACTCTAAGAAGCGTATACTGAAGAGGTTCAAAGTAGCGGGAAAGGTTGGCTAACAATGCTTGATTCTACGAGGATAAAAACCGAGATACCGGGTCCCAAGAGTAAAGCCTTGATGGAGCGGCGCGAGGCGGCCGTAACCTCGGGCATCAAGACGGGTACCCCGGTCTTCGCCCACGAGGCGAGGGGCGCCACGATCACCGACGTTGACGGCAACATGTTCATAGATTTCGGTGGCGGCATCGGCACGATGAACGTCGGCCACTCGGACCCCCGGGTGGTCGAAGCTATAAAGGAAGCTGCCGACCGCTTTACCCACACCTGTTTCTTCGTCAACCACTATGAGCCCTACGTCGAACTGGCCGAACGCCTGAACGCCCTGGTCCCCGGTGACGCGGAGAAGCGCAGCGCGTTCTTTAACTCCGGCGCCGAGGCGGTCGAGAACGCCATCAAGGTCGCCCGTTACTACACGGGCCGGAAGGCGGTGCTGTCGTTCGAGAACGCCTTCCACGGCCGCACCTTGCTCGCGGCGACGCTGACCAGCGCCGTAAACCCGTATAAAAAGGGCTTCGGACCGTTTGTGCCGGAGGTGTACCGCGTCCCCGCGCCGTACGCTTACCGGTGTCCCGCGAACCAGGACTGCTCCGGCGGCTGCCAGGGCGACTGCTTCGGCGCCATCGAACGGGCGATGACGGTCGGCTTCGACCCGGACGACCTGGCGGCGGTCATCATCGAGCCCGTGATGGGCGAGGGTGGCTTCATCCCGATCCCGGACTTCTATATGCGGCGGTTGCGGGAGCTATGCGACGAGGTTGGGGCCGTCCTGATCGCCGACGAAGTCCAGTCCGGTTTCGGGCGGACGGGCAAGATGCTCGCCATCGAGCACTCCGGCGTCGAGCCGGACATCGTCACCACGGCGAAGAGCATGGGCGCCGGAATGCCGCTCGGCGGCGTAACAGGCAAGGCGGAGATCATGGACAGCGTCCAGCCCGCCGGTCTCGGCACCACCTACGGCGGAAACCCGCTCGCCTGCGCCGCCGCCCTCGCCGTCCTGGACGCCTTCGAAGAAGACGACCTCCTCTCCCGGTCCGAAGTAGTCGGCGAGCGCGTGATGGCCGCCATGCGCGACATCCAAGACAAGCACCCGGACTTCGTCGGCGACGTGCGGGGCCGGGGCGCGATGGTCGCGATGGAGCTTGTCAAAGACCCCGAGAGCCGCGAGCCAGACCCGGAACGCACCGTGAAGATAGCCGGCAACGCCTTGCAGGAAGGCCTCATACTCCTCACCGCCGGCCCGTGGGGCAACGTGATCCGGGTCCTCGTCCCCTTCGCCGTGACCGACGAGCAACTGGAGGAGGGCCTGGAGATAATGTCCCGGGCCGTGGACGCGGCGGCCGGAGATTCGGGCGAAAAACAGCGTCCCGGAAGCGAGTAAAGACGCCGGGGGAGGCAGAACCGGTATCAACCGAGAACGGCGCCCACGTCCAGGGTCAATCCGGGCCGGGTGGCTGAATCGAGGCTCTCACCCCGGCGAGCCCGTTCGAGGTGGCGGTAGATCCCACCGGACGGGCCGGTGTGGCGCTCGATGACCCCACTGCCCAGGTCTACGACCCAGACTTCCTCGATGTCTGATCTGGCATAGAGTGGTATCTTGACGTTGCGGTCATAGGAGAGGGTGGTGTCGGAGACCTCGATCAGGAGCATCACGTCTTCCGGGCCGGGTAGCGAATCTCTGTAATCCCGGGGCCGGATTACCGCCAGGTCAGGTTCCGGCTCGTTGCGTTCGCCGAGTCTTACCGGGTTCTGGACGCTGACGATGGCCTCGTCACCTACCTCTCTTACCAGTAGATGATTCAGAGTATTGACGCAGGTGAAATGCCTGCTCCCTATCGCGGCCATTTCGACGATCTCCCCTTCGATCAACTCCACGCGATCATCCTCGTGAATAATCCCGGCTTCAGCCATGCGATGATAGTCGTGAACGGTGAAATGCCGCCGCGTGATTTCTTGAGCTTTAGTCTCCACGAAATCCTCCGATGCGCTCTTGGAAGGAAAGTATACCCGAGGCGGGAAAGAGCTACCCTGGATCACTCTTTCCTGGTTGCGAGCTTCACGCCCGCGAGGCCGCTATGGCTGGGGCGGCGGCGACCGCCACGAGCGCGGCGAGCCCTACCTTGATCAGATCAAAGACCACGAACGGCAAGACACCCTGCGCCAACGCCACCGCGAAGGGCAACTGTGCAACGACCATGAGCCACGCCATCCCCAAAGCGTAGATCACGGCCAGCCCCGCCGTACCCGCCACGAATCCCAAGGACAAAGCCCGGCCCCGGACCGCGTTGGCCGCAGCGTTTGCCGCGAGCCCCGCCAAAGCAGCAGCTATGGGGTACGAGAGGAGATAGCCACCCGTAGGCCCGAGAATGATGCCCAGGCCGCCCGAAAACTGCGCGAATACCGGCACCCCAACCGCGCCGACCAGCAGGTAGATCCCCATCGCCAGAGCGCCGTAACGAGGGCCGAGCAGCAACCCGGATAGCACCACGGCAAGAACCTGCATGGTAAACGGGACCCCCGAGAAGGGCAAAGGTATGGCGATCTGGGCCGCCACGGCCGTAACGGCGGCCATTAGCGCCACCCGGGTCATTACTGCTACATTCATTTGTTCCTCTCTGTGGTCTATTCCGTTGCTCCAGAGAGACTTTTAGCACTTATTGGGCGGAATTTCCGACGCCAGCAGGGTTGTGGATAACCCGGGGCGTCGGTCTTGGCACGGCAAAAGGGCCGGGATAAAACCCGGCCCTTTGTGGCGCTGCTCAAGTTTGTTGCTTTCTTACGAAGCGGGCTTGAGCTTACGGTCGATCTGGGAGACTACCGTGTCGCGATTCTTGTTGTCCTTCTCGTACTTGCGAACCTCGCGAAGCTCCTGCGCGGAAAGGTTGTCGAGCACCTTGCCGACTTCCTCGACGTTCAGGTCGTCGTAGTTCTGGATCGGGAAGCCACCCTCGGTGATTTCGCTCTCCACGAGCTGCAGACCCTGCTTGTAATACGACAGGGGGGCGAAAACGAAGTCCATGTAGGTGTCTACGGACTCCTCTACCACCGTCTGAAACGCCTCACGCTGCTGCTCGGCCCGCTCGACGAACTCCTGGACCATCGCCCGGTTGCTCTCGGTCTGCTGCCGGATCTCCCGCGTCCCGTTTTCGAACATTGCCCGGGCGAACTTCGTGTTGCGCTCCTGAAGCGCCACCGTGTGATCCACGGCAACCTTGAAGGAATCGCCCGTGGCCTTCGATAGCTGCTCCGCCGCCCGATTAGCCTTTTCCATAGTAGCCATTCTTTGCCTCCTTGGTTTCTTACTGAATCTCTACTATATGCAGTGTACACATATATTCTAAAAAGTCAAGCGAACTCCGGTAGGTGTGGATCTGGTGCGCGGGGAGGTTAGACTGGTTGGGATGGACTACGCTACGGTAGGAGGATTTGGTTGTTCGATTACTTGCAGGATTCGGAGGGGTACGTGTTGCTCGGTCGGATGGAGGGTGGGGTACCGGGATATCTCTCTTACGGCGCTGAGGAGGGGGAGGTTTTGTGTGTCTTCAAGGGAGTTTCGAAGGCTGAAGAGTTCTATGGGTTTTGGCGAGAGCGGATTCCGGGTGGGGAGTGGGAGGCTGTGCGGTTGGACGTCGAGAGTCTTGCGAGGGTGATCGGGAATTTCGATCTCGTCTCCGTGGATCCGCAGCCGGTGCCGGGCACCACGGAGTATCTGCTGCCCGCCGATGAATTCGCGCGTTCCCTGCGAGAGCCTTCGTAGTTCTTCCGCCGCGTCGCCACAAACGAGACGTAGCTTGATATACTCCGCGACGAATTTAGCCTCTGTCGGCCTGTCCGCTGGAACCTGTCTCCAGTGATTCTGTAACAAACAATTTACCGGGACGTAACCGCCCTGTTATCCGGCGGGGGTAGGATCCCGACTGCGAGGATGGGAAAATTCTCTTTGGGAGAGGTGGTTGTATGCGTTTGAAAAAGCTAGTACTCGTGATGTCGGCGCTGGCGATGCTCGTGGTGCTCGCGGCTTGCGGGTCTTCGGATGGGGGGCAGGGTTCCAACGGGGGCCAGGACTCCAACGGGGGCCAGAAGACCGAAAAAGCCAAGACGGAGGCTGCCCCCGCAACGACACCCGACGTCCAGGTCGCGCCGGATCAGGGCGGAGATACCCCTTCGGAAGAGTCCTCCCAGGGGCCGGATAACAAGATG
>JBARZM010000036.1:0-6563 GCA_049650095.1 Rubrobacteraceae bacterium
CAGGAGCAGCAAGACCCCTCCTACAAAGGCTCGATAAAGGCCCCGGCAGATAAGGCCGCCGAAGGCAAAGAGGGCAAGGAGAACGAGGCCGCCGAGAAGAAACAGGAAGCGGCTGAGTCCCAGAAGCTCCAGAGCCTCGCCACGGTGGATCAGGCCGCGGCCGAGAAGGCCGCTCTGGGTGCGGCCCCCGGTACCGTCAAGAACGCCGAGCTCGGCAACGAGAACGGCTACGTGGTCTGGGAGGTAGAGGTCGCCGCCCAGGACGGCACGCTCCAGGAGGTCAAGGTAGACGCCGGCAACGGTAAGGTCCTGGCCCAGGAAGCCGAGGATGACGAAGGCTCCGAGAAGGGCGAAGCCAACGAGGCAAACGAAGGCCCCGAGGCGAACGAAGCCTCCGAGGCGGGCGCTACCACCAACCGCTAATCGCGACGACTCAACTTACTACCTTTACCCGGAGAGGGGCCATCACGGCCCCTCTTTCGGTTGTTACCTCTACACTGAGCGATACTTGCTGGCAGGATCGGATCCGAGGCTAAACCTGGCCCACAGCTCCCGTACGCGGTGAAAGGGACAAACTCCAGCTCTCCGATCCGACAATCCCATGGAGAAGGCTCCCGAAGCCGGCAAGGCCCGGCGATCGGGGATCTCCATGGCGTCGTCTCCGGCCGGCTCCAACCGCCCAGCAAACCGGAAAGGTTGGCGTCGGAAGAGGACGAAGCGAAAGAGGCCGGGGCTTTCGAGCCCCGGCCTCTTTGGAGTATCCGGTCCGATCGGCGAGGATACTACTCTGCTTTTACGAGTCCCTCAACTGACGCAGAGCGTACTCGAATTCGCGGCCCGAGATTTCACCGCGCGCGAGCCGCTCGCGCAGCAGGTCCTCGAAGACGCTGACCACGACAGCGACGGGTCGCTCTTCGCGCCGCGTCGCGCCGCGACGTCCCGGCCGCCGTCCAGACCAGGAGCGCCAGCAACACGGTCCCCAGTAGTAAAGAGACCCAAATACCCACCATCCCAAACCCGCTCGTCATGCTTCCCATCAAGTTCGGCATCTGCGACTATCGCCTCTCTCGTTGTCGGCCATAATTTCCACCCTAAACCCGCGGCGTCTCAACGACCGGCTGGACCGCTTTGCTTGCCGCGATCCGCGCTTCCTTCGCTTCTTTCGACCGCAGCCAAAGCTTGAAGGCGAAACGCGCCACCAGGAACACCGCGATGGCGACGAGCGCCCAGACACCCATCGAGCTCAGGATCGCCGCGACCGGCTTACCGAAGAAGTAAGCCAGGGTGCCCATCGTGGTCGCCCAGGTCACTGCTCCGGCTACGTTGGCCGCAAGAAAGCGGCGGTAGGGCATCTTCGAGGCTCCAGCGAGCGGTCCGGCCAGTATCCTCAAGAACGCGACGAAGCGCCCGAAGAAGACGGTCTTTGCACCGTGGCGGGCGAAGTAGTGCTCCGCTTTGGCAAGCTTTTCGGGTGTAACACCGAGCCACTTACCGCGACGCTCCAGAAAGCGCCGTCCGCCTTTACGCCCGATGGCGTAGCCCAAAGAGTCGCCGATTGCGGCGCCCAGGGCCGCGGAGCCGATCACCAGGGGCAGCGAGAGATGCCCCGTGGCCGCCAGGTAACTCGCGGCGAGCAAGGTCGTCTCGCCAGGCAGGGGGAGACCGGCGCTCTCAAGCCCTACTATGGCGGCGATCCCCGGATATCCCATGCCCTGCAGTACCCCAAGCGCCCCGTTGATAAGTTGTCCTATTGCGGAGATCATTGGATACAATCCCCCCTTTCTTCTTCTACTTCTCTGTTCTCTCTGTTCTACATATCCAGTATCCGTCCGGGGTATAAGAGGCGGATGAGAAAAGGACGGCATTTGCGCGAACTCCGGTAAATGAGTAGTTTTATCGCTTCTCATCTAGGCCACTGCGCCGGAATTTTCTCTCTGTTGGGTCTCTAGCCGGAGTATCCCGCGGGAAGCCAAGAGCCCGACGCTCTCTAAGAGCCCGACGCTCTCAGCGGCGCCGGTCGAGGCCATCCGCGGCTCTTTCTCATCCCGTTCTTAGGTTTGCGGGGTACTTTCCGTGAGACGGCAAGGCTGGCGGACGCCCAAATAGCGTCCCGGAGTTCAGGAGGTGCATCTCGTGACACAGGCTGTAGAGCCCAGGAAAGACGACCAAACCGCCCCCGAGGAGCCGGACAAGCGCAAAGGAGCAAGGTTGCCCTACCGGCTGATCTCCGCTTTCCTGGCGGGCATGCTCCTCGTGAGCGTGACGGGCGGGGCATACATCTGGACCAACCCTCCGGCCGGAGGAGCCGTAACAGCCGCCCCGATAGTACAGGCTTCCGCCAAGGGAAGTTCCATAGACGCCGCCAAGATTTACAAAGCGGATGCGCCGGGCGTGGTGCAGGTGGAGACCCGGGTCTCGGGCGGCTCGCAGGGGCTTTTCGGAACCGCGCCGGGTCAAGGCGCGCCCCAGGGCCCGGCACTGGGCAGCGGGTTCGTGGTGGACGGGCAGGGCCGCATACTCACCAACTACCACGTCGTGGACGGGGCTTCCAAGATAACCGTGACTTTGTATAACGAAAAGAGCTACGGGGCTCGGTTGGTGGGCTCCGACCCTTCCAGCGATTTGGCGGTCCTCAAGATAAACGCCCCCGCGGACGCGCTCACGCCGCTCCCGTTGGGCGACTCTTCGAAGCTCGACGTCGGGCAGCCGGTCGTCGCCATCGGCAACCCTTTGGGCTACAGCGACACCGAGACCCAGGGAATAGTCTCGGCTATCGGGCGTGACATTCAGGCTCCCAATGGCTTCACCATTACCGGGGCCATACAGACCGACGCGCCGCTTACCAACGGCAACTCCGGCGGGCCGCTCATAGACGCCTCCGGTCAAGTGGTCGGGATCAACTCTCAGGTCGCCCGCAGCCAGAACGGTACCAGCCAGGCCGACGGCATAGGCTTCGCCGTCCCGATCAACACCGCCAAAGACGCGCTCGGGCAGTTGGATCGCACCGGCAACATCTCCCATCCCTACCTGGGCATCTCCGGGATCGGCATAACCCCCGAACTCTCGAAGCTCTTTCCGGTGGACCGCGGGGTGGCGGTCGCCGCCGTTGTCCCGGGCGGCCCGGCGGACAAGGCGGGTCTCCGGGGCGGGGACAGGACCGTT
The DNA here is from genome assembly GCA_049650095.1 of Rubrobacteraceae bacterium. Taxonomy (GTDB): domain Bacteria; phylum Actinomycetota; class Rubrobacteria; order Rubrobacterales; family Rubrobacteraceae; genus SIRX01. The sequence goes on from JBARZM010000036.1 coordinate 3,163, forward strand.
AGCCTCGGGGGAGCGCAGGTTCCAGTAGGCGGAGACGTTATTCTCGGGGTGGACGGCAAGTCCGTTTCCGACATGGGACAATTGCAACAGGCCATAAGCAAGGACAAAGTCGGCCAGACCGTTGTCCTGAAGGTCCGGCAAGGCTCGCAGACTACCCAGGTGCGGGTTACGCTAGACAACCAACCGGCGAATCCTGAAGGTTGACCCGAACGTAAACCGGGGTGGGAGAGGTGAATACGCGCTCTCCCACCCCGGTGCTCTGGCGACTTTGCTCAGGAAGCCATCGCGGCCATTGGACGTTTCTCGTACTGTCGCGCCACCCGCGGTCCGGCGGAGGCCCGGGGCACCAGGACATTCATGGCATCCGGGACGACGGAGAAGTGGCGGGGCGTACGGGAGACTAGCTCCCCGTCGAGGTTTACCGGCAGCCGGGGCTCGGTGACGATCCAGACCCGGCGCGTGCGCCAGTGGTGGACGCACTCATCCTCGACGAAGCTCCCATTTCTCAAGCCCCAGGCTATGCGCGTAAGGTTCATAAGGTCCGAGGACTCTATGGCGTAGACGTCGAGGGTCTGGTCGTCGATGCTGACGCCGGGCGCGGCTATCGTTCCGCCATCGTAGCAACGACCGTTGCCGACGGCCACGTGGACCAGGCGTTCCAGGGCGACAGCTTCGTGGTCGTCGTCCGGGAAGCCAATCCCGGCCTCGAAAGGCTCCCGGTCCATGTAGGCCCTTACGGCCGCCACCGGGTAGGCTAACGTCCCGGTCGTATGCCCGAATCGCGGCGAGAGGGCTTCGGCGACCGCGCTGCCGAGCCCGATCGAGGCCGCGTTCACGAAGTAGTTGCCCCCGGCTAAACCCAGGTCTACCCGGGCCACGGCGCCGTCAGCGACGGTCAAACAGGCCTTTTCAAGCTCGAACGGTATACCCAGCGTGCGGGCGAAGTCATTCGCCGTACCCAGGGGCAGCAATCCCAGCACGGCATCACTCTCGGCCAGAATGCCGGCCACCGAACTAACCGATCCATCCCCGCCACCGAGAACGATCAGGTCGTGTCCATCGGCTATAGCCTCGCGCACCGTCTCCGGTAACCGCGCGGGATCTTCCAGGACCAGAACCGTGTTGACGGGCACGCCCAATAGCCCCAAGTAGTCTAAAGCCACCGCTGCGGCGGACCAAGCCGCGCGGGAGCGGGAATCGACGATCAGGGCCGCGCGGCCGAATCGGCGCGGACCTTGGTCTTTACCGCTCTCGGGTCCAGTATTATCGTAGTCTTCGGGCCCCGGGCCTCTGCTGCTTACGTCGGTCCTGATCGGGTAACGGGGCAACCTTTCCGCTTCCATTGTTCTCTCCTTTTGTCGGCTCTGCCAGCGCGCTATCCGCGCTTGGAAGGAAGTATCCCGCCCGTGCCTAAGATCCGGATGAGAAAAAACGGAAAACCAGCGCCCGACGCCGCCCCCGACGCTTCACCCTACCCGCCGGTGGATGCCGGCCCCGGCTTTGGCCTCTCCGGGAGCACTACCGGCGGCCGCGGGTTTTGCGAGAAGTCGAAGGCTTTGGTTATGTCGCCGAGCTCGGGTACTTCCTCCCGCACCGTCGGGCGCGGGTCGGGACGGTCGAGCGTTGCCGGGTCCAGGCGCTGGCCGTTTAGGAAACGGTCCTCGATGAACTTCAGGTAGGCGTCGGGGCTAAGGGTCTGGCTGTCGATGTAGCCCTTTCTGGCGTAGGGGCTTATGATGAGCCCCGGCACCCGGATGCCGTAGCCGTTCTGGTCTACCTTCACCGGCGGCACGTGGTCGTAGAAGCCGCCCCACTCGTCCCAGGTGAGGAAGATGGCCGTAGTGTCCCAGTTGGGTCCCTGCATGACCGCGTTTATCGCCCGGGTCACGAACGCCTGCCCGTCCTGGATGGAGGCCGGGGGATGCTCGCTGTTTTTCGGCCCGGACATCACCCAGGAGACCGCCGGCAGGTTACCGCTTTTCGCCGCCGCGTAGTAGTTTTCCACGTCCTGGATGTTGCCGAGCTGTCCGTTCTGCTTTACGGTCGTGAAGCTCGGCATCGGGTTTCTCTCCAGTGGAGTGTTGCCCTGCTTCAGTTCCTTCTCCACGTAGTAGCGCCAGCTAACGTTGTTCTTGTGCAACAGGTAGGTGATGTCGGTCTGGGAGAACTTTTCCGGCTCCGCCCCCTTGGGTCTTACGTTCGGGATGTTCAGGTCGGACTTGCAGCTTGCGGGATCGTTCGTGTCACAGGTGGCGGCCCATCCGTTGAGCCGGGCCACGTTGTTCGGCACGCTCGCCGAACGCACGGGGGCGAAGAAGCGATCCTGGAGTACGAACTCCTCGGCGTAGCGCCAGTAGTTGGGTATGTCGCGGGCGTCCCGGTAGCCCATCACGTCCGGCTCGGCCCCCTTGTCGGCGGGGCTGCATTCCGGGTCGAAGTACTTCTCTATCCCATCCCCCTTGCAGGTAACTTTCCTGCCCGCCCGCTCCATCTCTAGAAAGCCGTCCATCTTGCCGCCGTTGACGCTGTTTGTAAAGGCTTGCGCGTCGTGGGGGCCACCGAGGTTGGTGCCCTTACTGTTATAATAAGGTGTCTCGCACTTGCCGTTCACCGGGTCCTTGGAGCAGACGGTCGGCTTGCCGTTTCGCATCGGGATTCCTTCGGCACCGGGAAAGGTGCCGAAGTAGGTATCGAAGGATTTGTTCTCCTGGGCGATGATCACCACGTTATCTATCTTCTTTATGCCGGTGGCCCCGGAAGAAGCCTGGGTGGACGGGCCTTTCTGCCCGCCGGCGCCGGTGGTACCGGGCGTCTGGTTGGCCGTGTCGCTGCAGGCCGCCAGTACAACGGCTACCAACAAGACCGGCACGAAGCGCAGGGCGCGGACTAACCCACCAAGCCTCTTGCGCCGCGGAACATCACGTCTATCTAGCACTTCCTCTTGTCTTCTCACTAACGACTCCTCCTCGACATCCGCCGTTTGCGGCGGGGCACCCTTTGCTTCTGCGTGGCGAGCAAGATCAACGGTCTATTCTAAGAATTGGATGGGGAATTCCTCCTTTCTGCGATCGGTTGGTCAGGCGGCCCTCCGACCTCACGCAACAACCGCCGGTAGAAGGCCAGGCTCACGAGGAAGGGGACTATATAGTAGACGAGCCGGAAGAGGACCGCTGCCAGCGCCGCCTGGCCGAGGGGCACGCCGAAGAGGGCGTAGGTGGCGGCCATCGAGCCCTCCTGCACCCCGAGCCCGCCGGGGACCATAGAAAGCATCCCGACCGTGACGCCGACGGCGAACCCGGCAATTAGTATGCCGGGGCTCACGGGCTGGCCTAAAGCGGCGAAGCAGAACCAGAGCGTTGCTATGCTGGCGCCCCAGTCGCCGACGACGAAGACCAACGGGC
>JBARZM010000037.1:0-2007 GCA_049650095.1 Rubrobacteraceae bacterium
GGGCGGGGCTGCTGCTCGCCCTGGGCAGCGCCGTCGGGATAACGGTCCGGGTGCTGTTCGGGTATCTGGCCGACGGAATGGGCAGCGGTCGTCTGAGGCTCGTCGCGGGCATGCTCGGGGCCGGGACCATCGGCTTCGTCTTGCTGGCGACCAGGATGGATTCTCTGCTCGTTTTGGGGACCGTGCTGGCTTTCGGGGCGGGCTGGGGATGGCCCGGCATCTTCAACTTCGCCATCGTCAAGACAAACCCCGGCGCGCCCGCGGCGGCGACCGGCATTACCCAGACGGGAGCCTCCGGCGGCGCGGCCCTCGGACCGCTTCTCTTCGGCCTCATACTCCAGGCCACGGGTTACACGGCCGCCTGGATCTTCTGCGGCCTCGTCGCGCTGCTCTCCGCGACGGCAATACTCCTCGGCCGGTACCTGCTCCTCGGCGACCGGGCCAACGCCGCCAGGAAAGCCTGACCGCCGGATGCTCTAAAATCTACCGTATGAACAACGGGTTCCGGAGATGAAGCACCATCGCTATCCGGCTTTGACGATATTCGCATTGGCGATCCTCACGCTGTCGCTCCTTTCGGGGGCCAGGTCGGATCTCGCGGAGAACGACCGCAAGTACCCGAAGCCCATACCGCTTCGGATGGCCGGGCTACTCGGCAACGAGTCCTCTATATACCCGATCCCACCCGGAGAAGCCCGGGGGGCATCTTACCTGCCCGGCTCGAACGTGCTGCGCCTGCCCGGCGGCGACCTCCGCCACCTGCCTTCCGGCTCCGAAGAGCCCGTTACCGTTTCTCCCGAAAATCCCGGCGCCCGGGCCGCCGCGGCCGAAACCCGGGCCTGGCTGGACCTCGGTTCCGTCCCCGGCGACACGGAAATCGAACGAAAAATGGCCGAACGCGCGCTTCTGGACCTCCGCCTTCTGACCCGCCCGGGTGGGGCCACCCTGGCCGCCGCGTATCCGCGATGGGACTACGTCTGGCCCCGGGACGCGGCATTCGCCGCCGCGGCGTTCGCCGCCACCGGCTACCACGAAGAGTCGTACGAGATCCTGTCATTCCTCGCCCGGGCGCAGAAACCCGACGGGACCTGGGAAGCCCGTTACAAGCCGGACGGTTCTCCGGTCCTCGACGGACGGCCGCCGCAGCTAGACGCGACCGGCTGGTTCACCTGGGCCGTAGGGTTCCACGCCGCCACCGCCCCCGACACCGAAACCACCCGAGACCTCTGGCCCGCGGTCAGGAAAGCCGCCGACGCCGCCGCCGAATCTCTCGGCCCGAGCGGCCTGCCGCCCGGTGGCGCCGACTACTGGGAGATAAAGACCTGGAAACCAAACCTCGGCACCGCGGCGCCGCTCCGCGCCGGGCTCCGCTCCGCCGCCGATACCGCCCAAAGACTCGGCCACGTCCCCGAAGCCCGGCGCTACACGGCGGCGGCCGACCGGCTAGAGGAGGCCATCGAACGCGAGTTCGCCCCGCGCGGTTATCCTCGCACCACGCGCCCCGGCAGCGGCGCGGACGCGGCCGTCAACTTCCTCGCGCCGCCCTTCGCCCCGCCAGACCCCGAAGTAGCCGAAGCCGTAGAAAACGCCGGGGAACGGCTGACCATAGAAAACGGGGGCGTAGTACCCGGCGAGAGATGGCCCCAGGACCCGAGCGTCGCCTGGACCCCCCAAACTGCCCTTTTCGCCCTTTCAGCGGCGGCCGGTGGCGACGAAGAGGGCGCGGACCGCCGGCTCGACTGGCTGGCGGACCATCGTACCGGGCTTGGGTCCTTCCCGGAGAAAGTCGACGGCCCGGGAGACCCGACGACCGTCGCGCCGCTGGCCTGGACGAGCGCCATCGTGGTACTGTCGTTGGCGGCCGGGGAGAAATCCCTGCCGGTCGCTGGGCGCCCGCCGGCAGAGGATGGGTAGAAGCCGATCCTTCACGCGGGGCATGGAATATCCGGGGCGCCGAAGACCAGGTTCATAAAGACCCCGGGCCGCCCGGGGTCCGTAGAAGAGGAG
>JBARZM010000038.1:0-2918 GCA_049650095.1 Rubrobacteraceae bacterium
ACAGCCGCTACTGTGGCACCCCATGATCTACCACTACGGACGCAACTGGGTCGTACCCTCAAACGGCGAGTACACCCTCCGCGTCCGCGTCGAACCGCCCACGTTCATGCGCCACGACGAGACCAACGGCCGGCGATTCACCGAGCCCGTAGAGGTAGAGTTCGCCGGCGTTCAGGTCGAGCGCGGGCAGGACTACCACTAGTCCACGCTAGAGAGTCGCCACTAATGCCGATGCTCGTATCCCGTTGGCCGGATGCCGGTACCCTACCCGCTGCCGCTACAGGCCTTCTTACCGAAAATGCTTCCCAAGAGTCGGCCGAAACTCCCCTCTCCCACCTCCCTACCTCCCTTACTATCGCTAATGGTTGTCACTAACTAATAATAAGAACTATTCTTGATTTATGTGTATCCGGCGTTAGAATTTGCGGGTAAATTCTATGGTCTCTTGTATGGAGGAAGTTTCTTGGCGACGTTGATGGAACGGTTGGGGCTTGGGGGTCGGGAGATGACGGCTTCGGGGCATAGCAAGAACTTTGTGTTGAGGGTGGTGCAACCGAGTCTGGTCGGGTTGATGGACGGTTCGGTTTCGACGCTGGCGCCGTTGTTTGCGACGGCTTTTGCGACGCGGGACCCGTGGGTAACGTTTCTGGTAGGGCTTGCGGCGGCGGTTGGGGCGGGGATCAGCATGGCCTTTTCGGAGGGTCTCTCGGATGACGGCTCGCTTACCGGCCGGGGCAACCCGCTCGTACGGGGTATCATTACGGGGATAGCGACCCTACTGGGCGGCATATTTCACACCTTGCCGTTCCTGATCCCCCACGTCAACACGGCGCTCTACGTGGCGTTTGGGGTGGTCGGATTCGAGTTGCTGGCTATCTCCTTTATCCGTTACCGCTACTTCCAGATGAGCTTCTGGATGTCAGCGTTGCAGGTTATCCTGGGGGGAGCGCTGGTCTTCGCGGCGGGTATACTTATCGGGAGCGCGTAGGCTATCGCAGGGCTCTAGCGCACCGCCCACGCAGCATCTACACGACCGTATCCGTATTGGGACGAGTTTGATCCCGACCGTTTCAGCCCGTATCACCGCGTCCGGCAGATAGGCTATTTTCCAGGTATTTCTTGGAATGTGCAGCGGTGATCCGTCCGGCGCGTACTGGCCTTTATCAGCCCGGTTGCGGTACGGTTGCGGTAAGTTTCGCGGTCGAGCGACATCCTGAAAACCTCGCGGACACTGACCGCTCTTCTGGCTCTCCGCCCCTTCGGCATAACGGTCAAGCTCTCCGAAGCCACTCCACACGGTTCGTCCATGTCTCCTGCGTGGTGTTCTCTATTGTTTTCCGCACACCCGAGATGAGGACTCCGAAAGCCTCGTTTCTCACACTGGAGGGAATAAGGATCACGCCTGGGTGCGGGCGGCCTTCGCCGGCCCACTCTCTCAGAAGGGGCTCAAAGTCTCTTACGTTGGCGGTCACCAGCACGCGACTTTCGGTGGCGGCAAGGTTCAGGACCTCCGGATCGGAGAGTCCTTCGAGCTCTATCTCAGAGTCCAGGGCTCGCACGTCGTGACCACCTTCGGCGAGGGCTTTGCCCACCGGCCGGCCGGAGACATGGGCATCCAACAGGATCCTCACCCGTGCCAGCCAGGAAGGTGCAGCCGCACTCTAACCGTGCGGGGGCGGCACGATGGCCGGGTAGAGTTCGCGCCATTCCTCCGGCGTGCGGGCGTTCTCTTCGAGCGCCTCGTCTATCTCGCGTGGGTACGCCTCATGGTAGGAGAGCGCGAGGTCTAGCTGGCGTTCGGAGACGTTGTGCTCCGAGAGCAGCCTTTCCCTACCTTTGCCCTCGTAGAGTTCGATGACCTCCCAGACATCCAGTGCCGTACCGATCACCCACGCCCGTCTTGAGTGCTCGGCTCCCCGGAAACCAATGCCGGGGAAGCGGCGGGTGCGGATGGATTCTTCCGCCAAGACTTCCAGCAAGGCGCTCTTGGGCAGCTTCGTTCGACGGTTCTCACGATCCAACCAGCCCCCCACCTCGTCGGAGAGCCTTATGGTAAACGGCTTGGATTTGGGCATCGTTGACCTCCGTATAGCACTACGGTACTTATCGTAATACAGAGAATACAAAACTGTGTAGAAGACCTTTTGCCGTCTACCTCAGCTTATCAGCACTATCAAAGCGTCTGACATAGGGCCGCCCTCAGCCGTCGAGCAAGGCGCAGCAGGTCGCTTGGAGAAGCCTCTGGGCGCTTGAGGTAGCGCCGCAGGGCTTCGTAGGCGATCTACGGTAAGACGAGGGCCGAAGTTGCGAAGAGGCTTGAAAAGACTCTCTCAGATAGGGAAGACGGGCTCTTCTTCGATGATGAGAGTCTCACGGTCGAGGGATATCTGGAGCGGTGGCTCAAGAACTCCGTGCGGGAGAACGTGCGGCCCCGGACGCTCTCGAACTATCAGTTGCAGGTGAGGCGTCATATCGTGCCGGCGCTCGGGAGGATCAAACTGAAAAGCCTCTCTCCCGCACACGTCCAGGGGCTCTATCGTCAGAAGCTCGACTCCGGCCTCTCTTCTTCGAGCGTCCGCTATATACACGCGGTGCTGCACCGGGCGCTCAAGCAGGCACTGCGTTGGGGTCTCGTGCCTCGTAACGTGGCGGATGCCGTGGACATACCGAAGCTGGTGCGCGAGGAGGTGCGGGCGCTCTCCCCCGAGGAAGCGAGACAGTTGCTCGAAACGGCTCGCGAAGCTGGAGATCGCTTCGAGGCCATTTATGTGCTGGCTCTGTCGTGCGGGTTGCGGCGCGGCGAGCTTCTGGGGCTGAAGTGGACGGACCTGGACCTCGGCCCCAAAGCCACGCTCAGGGTTGCCCGGCAACTCCAGAGAATGCGCGACGGCTCCGGACTAAAGTTCACGACCCCGAAG
>JBARZM010000039.1:0-8239 GCA_049650095.1 Rubrobacteraceae bacterium
CTGAAATAGATGTTGCCCGGCAACTAGCTTCCCGTATACTTCAGGTATGGGGAATGATAATCAGTTCTATGCACATACGCCGGTCCACGGAGATGTCTGGCATGACCTCGTTTCTCACTCAAGTCAAACAGCCGTTAGAGCAAAAGAAAATGCTTCAAAGTTTGGCGCGGGTGAGTTGGCATATCTGGCGGGCCTCTGGCACGACCTTGGAAAATTCAACCCGGAGTTCCAGAGTTATCTCAAAGAGTGCTATGAGGCGGATCTTACTGGGAAGGAAGCTCCTAAAGGTGGAAGTGTGCCGCACGCTATCTACGGGGCTGTGCTTGCTCACGGCTCGCTTCAGGCGCTGGCTTCGATTATCTACGGGCATCACGCCGGGCTACCGAATGCTTCCAGGTTGAAAGACTCTGTAAAGAAACCGGAAGTACGCGAGAAGTTCGAGAATATCTTGCCCGTTGCCCGAGAAGAGATTGATGGGCTGGATTTCCAGGGCGATGTCCGGAGTCTTTTTAGCGATCCGCCCCACGATGAGTTGCAGATGGAAACACTTCAGCGCATGCTCTTCTCCGCCCTCGTGGATGCGGATTTTCTAGACACCGAGAAACACTTCGATCCAGAGGCTCCGAAATTTAGAGGTTCCAGTATAGATCCGAAACAGCTATGGGAGGTTTTCCAGAGGGACCGGGAGGCGTTCGTGAACTCTGTGAGCGAGCGAACCTCCGTCAACGAAGTTCGGGAAGAAGTCTACAGCTTCTGTCTGGAAGCTGCGGAGAGGCCGCAGGGCCTGTATCGGTTAAGCGTGCCGACTGGTGGCGGAAAGACCAGGAGCGGTCTAGCTTTCGCGTTGCGCCACGCGGTGGCGCATGATTTGGACCGGATGATCTTCGCGGTCCCATATACTTCGATCATCGAACAGACGGCGAGTGTCTACCGGGAAATTTTCGATGAGATTGGAGAAGGGGCGGTTCTGGAACATCACTCGGCGGTACGTCGGGAGGATGCAGAGAGCGGCGAACGGCAAGACGAAGCCCGCACCCGAGCGCGGCTCGCAACCCAGAACTGGGACGCCCCGCTCGTAGTAACGACTACCGTGCAACTGTTCGAGAGTCTCTTCGCCAACCGGACGAGCCGGTGTCGCAAGCTGCACAACCTCTGCCGCAGCGTGATCGTATTGGACGAAGTCCAGACGTTGCCGGTCGGGCTACTCGGGCCAACAGTGAACATGCTCCAAGAGTTGGTGCGCCGCTACGGAGTCACCGTTGTTCTCTGCACCGCCACGCAACCTGCGCTGGATGAAAAGAGCAAATACCTGGAAGGCTTCGCGTCTGTAAGTGACATTGTGCCGCTGGAGCGTGCCGCCGATCACTTCAAGAAGCTACAGCGGGTAGAGTACGAGATTCCTTCCGAACCGTGGTCCTGGGAGGAGGTATCGCGTCGTTTGCTGGAAGCCGCGCCAAAGAAGCAGGCTATGGTCGTTCTGAACACTCGTAAAGATGCATTAGCGGTTCTAGACGAGTTGAAAGATGAACCGGTGCTTCACCTGTCCACGTTGCTTTGCGGGGCGCATAGACGAGTCGTTTTGGAGGAAGTTCGGCGACGACTGGATGCGGATGAGCCTTGTCTGTTGGTTGCGACGCAGGTTGTTGAGGCGGGGGTGGATCTGGATTTCCCGGTCGTCTTCCGGGCGTTGGGGCCATTGGATAGGATCGTGCAGGCCGCCGGACGCTGCAACCGGGAGGGGAAGTTGGACGGCCTCGGACAAGTGGTCATCTTCGAGCCGGAAGAAGGAAAGATGCCGCAGGGTGAGTACGCGACGGCATTTGGACAAGCAAAGCAAATGCTGGCTCGCCCCGAGTTCGATCTGCACGACCCGGAGATATTCCGGGAGTATTTCCGACTTCTGTACCAGGATGTGCCGACTGACCAGGAACATATTCAGAAGCTTCGTCGGGAGTTCGACTACCCGGAGGTAGCGAGCCGTTACCGTTTGATCTCCGATGCTACTGTACCCGTAATCGTACGGTATCCGTTGGGTGAAGAGGAGCGAAAGCCGCTAGACAAACTCCTCGGCAGAATCCGGGGGACCGGTGTCTGGAGCAGCGATCATCGCCGGTTGCAGCCTTACATAGTCTCGATGTTCGAGCACGAATTCGAGAAACGGCGCGAGTACGTGGACGAGATTTCCGAGGGTGTGTTCGTGTGGAACGGCAACTACGACGAGTTGCGGGGCATCGAGGACGTGAGCCTGGACCCTGCGGACCTTTATATCTGAAAGGAGGAGTGTGGAGACAAGAGACAACGGACCACCGCTACAAGTAAAAGTATGGGGAGATTTGGCGTGCTTCACCCGACCGGAATTCGGCGTCGAGCGAGTTAGCTACGAGGTGATGACGCCTAGCGCGGCGCGGGGCGTTCTGGAGGCTATCTTCTGGAAGCCGGAGTTTCGGTGGCGGGTGCGAGAGATCGAGGTCTTAAAGCCGATTCGCCATTTCTCGATTCTCCGCAACGAGGTGAATAGCATTCAATCCGACCGCTCGGCCCACTCGTGGGAAGAGAACGGCGGCGGGTACTTCGCCGACGACGACCGCGCCCAACGTCACACCCTTTGTCTTCGCGACGTGGCTTACATCATCAGGGCGGACATCGAACTCAAGCCGCACACAGACGAGCATCCAGCCAAGTACCGCGACCAGTTCCGTCGACGGGTCAAGCGCGGCCAGTGCTTTAATCAGCCGTACCTCGGTACACGCGAGTTCTCAGCGTTCTTCAGTCCGGCTGACGGAGACGAGCAAGCGATAGACGTGAGTGATGATCTCGGTCTCATGCTCCTCGACGTGGACTTTATTTCGGACGCGAAAGGCGCGGTCACCTACGCCGGGCATAGCTCGGAAGGCAGGAAGATCGTCCGGGGCAACGCCCAACCCAAATTCTTTCAAGCACGGCTGGATAGCGGTGTTTTGCGCGTCCCACAAGAGGCTTACGATGGGAGACAGCCATGATTCTGCGCCGACTCGTCGAGTATGCCGAGAGGTTGGAGGCCGAGGGAGAGCTTACGCCGGTGATGTACGCGGCGGTGCCGGTCAGGTGGCAGATCAACCTCAAAGAGGATGGCACTCTGGAAGGCTTCTTGCCACTCGGCGGAGACCGGAAGGACAACAAGCGTGGCAACAGTATGGTCGTGCCGAATATAGTTCGCGCCGCTGGTATAAAGCCGAAGCTCCTCGTAGACAACGGAGAATACGTTCTCGGTATCGGAAGATCAGGGGCTGACGCAGGCAAGGTCGCGGATCGTCACTCGCAATTCGTGGAACTGGTTCATCGTTGCGCCGAGGAGACCGAAGAAGAGAGCGTAGGGGCTGTCACCACCTTTCTCGGACGGTGGGATGAGGGAGAGTTCCGAGAGAATCTACCTGACGAATTTGATCCTCAGGACAACGTGGGCTTTCGTGTAAGAGGTGTCTTTCCGGAAGACAGAGAGAGTGTGAAGTCGTTCTGGGCGAAGAACACCACGGGAGAAGATGCGCCGGAGATGATGTGTCTCATCACTGGGAATTTTGGTCCGGTTGAGCAGCGCTTGCCCGTAAAGGTCAAAGGCTTGACGAGAATAGGCGGACAGGCTGCCGGTACGTCTTTGATCTCCGCCAACGCCGAGCCCTTTGAGTCTTACGGTTTGAAGAACTCACTAACCTCTCCCATATCCCGCGACGCAGGAGAGAGGTTTGGCAAGGCTCTCAACCACCTGCTCGCCGATGAGAAGTCCAATCTGTTTATCGGGCCGTCCGTGTACGTATTTTGGACGCGGGAACATACGGGGTTCGACTTCGCCAGTTTCTTGAGCCAACCGGAGCCGGAAACCGTAAGGGGGTTGTTGAAGTCTCCTTTCTCTGGGCATGAGTCACACGGAACGGATGCTGCGGATTTCTACGCTCTTTCTCTCTCGGCGAGCGGTGGCCGGGCTGTTGTGCGGGACTGGCTTCAGACGACCGTGCCGGATGCTCAAGAGAACCTGAAACGGTGGTTCCGGGCTCAAAGGATCGTGGACACTCGTGGCGAGGCGGGCAATCCACTCGGGTTGTTTCCACTGGCGGCGGGCGCGTACCGCGACGCGGGTAAGGAGATGACGCCGCAAGTTCCCGCTGCATTGGTTCGGGCGGCGATCAAGGGTGGGCGAGTGCCGGAGGACTTGTTGGCGCGAGCCGTTCGTCGAAACCGGTCTGAGGGAGATGTCAGTCGTCAGCGGGCGGCGCTTATGAAGTTGGTGTTGATCTACGGAGGAGAGACTATGGCTGAGACCCTGGAGGAACTGAACCCGCAAATGGAAGACCCCGCATACCACTGCGGCAGGCTGCTAGCAGAGTTGGAAGAGCTACAGAGAGCGGCGATACCCGGCGTGAAGGCGACGATAGTGGACCGTTACTACGGCGCGGCATCCAGTACACCGGCGAGTGTTTTCGGTACGTTGATGAGGAACCACAGTTCGCACGTCGGAAAGATTCGCAAGGAGCGTCCGGGAGTTGGGGTTGCTATACAGGACCGTATCGGGGAGATTACCGAGAAGATCGGGGCTGCTTTCCCGACCACGCTCACGATGCGTCAGCAGGCCATATTCGCGCTGGGCTTCTACCACCAACGCGCCCACAACCGCGCCGAAGCAAAAGCCGCACGAGAAGCTAGAGACAATAAAGAAGGGAACCAGGAATGACCGAGCAGACCACCAAAGTCCACTGCGACCCGTCCAAGAGGCACGATTTCGTAATCGTCTTCGACGTTGCCGACGGCAATCCGAACGGTGACCCGGATGCCGGAAACCTGCCTCGCACGGATCCCGAGACGATGGAAGGTCTCGTTACGGATGTGTCTCTGAAGCGCAAAGTGCGGAATTTCGTAGAGATAGCGAGCGAGGATCATGACCAGCCGGAAAGGCTCAAGATTTTCGTCGAGCATCACGGGGTCTTGAACGATCAGATCCGTCGTGCGTACACGGAACAGGGCATGGAAGTTGGAAAGAAGGTCGAGAAGAAGGTCACAGACCAGGCTGTGTTGCAGAACCTTCGTGAATCGTCGGAGGCGCTGCCCGGCGCGTTCAAGTTCAGCGACGTTCCAGACGATTCAGAAGAGCAGCCAACGCTAACCTACTCTGGAGAACTAACCGACACCGAATTCAAAGCGCAGACGGACGACCTCGACGAGACGCTCAGTGCAAAGACAAAGAAGTTGCTCAACGACCTCAAGAAAGCGTCGGACAAAGAAGGCAAGCCAAAGAAAGGCAAGGACGACGTAGAGAAAGCCCGGAAGTGGATGTGCGCCAACTTCTACGACGTTCGCATGTTCGGGGCCGTGATGAGCACGGGCCTCAACGCCGGACAGGTGCGCGGGCCGATGCAGTTGACGTTCTCGCGCTCCGTGAGCCCCATAATTCCGCAGGATCTCGCGATAACGCGAATGGCCGTTACCGACGAAAAAGACCGGGAGAAGCTACAGACCATAGGCCGCAAAACCCTGATACCTTACGGCCTATACGTGGGACGCGGTTTCTTCTCGCCGCACCTGGCACGTCAAACCGGCGTTACAGAGGCGGACCTGAAACTCTTCTGGGACGCACTCGTCTACATGTGGGACTTCGACCGCAGCGCGAGCCGCGGAACCATGAGCCCACGCGGACTCTATGTATTCACCCACGAGAACAAGCTCGGCAACGCACCGGCGCACGAGCTTTTCGAGAAAGTACAGCCGTCACTCAACGAAGATGTCATCAGCCCCCGGCAGTTTACCGATTACACGGTGTCCGTAGAGGACAGTCTGCCCGAAGGCGTGACGCTTACTCGCATTCTGGGCTGAGGTGAGTGCAATGAGTGATCCACCGGAGTGGGAAGAGGCGGAGGTCGTGATGATCTCCGCGCTCCAGCACCATTCGTATTGTCCCCGGCAGTGCGCCCTGATCCACGTCGAAAAGGTCTTCGACGAGAATATTTACACCCTTCGCGGGCATCGCGTCCACGAACGCGCCCACGAATCTGAGGGCTCGCTCGAAGATGGTGTGAGGATCGAACGCGGCCTCTCGCTATTCTCGGATCGGCTCGGTCTGATCGGCAAGTCCGACGTGGTCGAGTTCCGAACCGGCGAGCCTCCGTATCCGGTTGAGTACAAGTCCGGCCCTCGGCGTGGGAGCATCCACGACGACATTCAGCTCTGCGCACAAGCGATATGCCTGGAAGAGATGTTGGGATGTAGCGTGCCTCGCGGGGCTGTCTACCACTACGCTTCGCGCCGCCGCCGGGAGGTCGTATTCGATGAAGAGTTGCGTTCTCTGACGGAAAAGACGGTTCGGGCTGTCCGCCACTTGCTCTCGACATCCAGCGTGCCTCCGCCGGTCGCCGATGCCCGGTGTCCGAAGTGTTCGCTCTTCGACGCTTGTATGCCGTTCGCGCTCGCCGGGGCGGAGCGGGAGGCGGCCTGGATCTACGACCTGAGGAAATGAAATGCTCAAGCAACTTCTGAACACGCTATACGTGCAGACGCAGGGCGCTTACGTGCGACTCGACCACGAGACGCTAAAGCTGGAGGTCGAGCGGGAACTCAAGCTCCAGGTTCCGCTACAGCATCTTGGTGGGATGGCGCTCTTCGGGAATGTCCTCGTGAGCCCGTTCCTGATCCACCGCTTCGCCCAAGACGGTCGCTCTATCGCCTGGTTCGGCACGACGGGCCGCTTTAAGGGCCGCCTCACCGGACCAACCACAGGAAACGTCCTGCTGCGCCGGGCGCAGTACGAAGCCCAGGCCGACCCGTACCGCACCGCCGCCGTCGCCCGCAGCATCGTCGCGGGTAAGGTACGAAACGCCCGCTCCGTAGCCCAACGCGCCGCCCGAGAAGCTGCGGCTTCCGAAGAAGTCGCGCCCCTGGAGAAGACCGCCAAAGGACTAGCCTCGGTCCTAAAGCAACTACCGCACGAGCCGAGCGTGGACGGTATACGAGGCTTGGAAGGGCAAGCCGGACGCCTCTACTTCGAGACCTTCGCGGCTATGATCCGTGGGGATAAAGAGGCTTACGCGTTCAGTGGTAGAAACCGGCGTCCGCCGAGAGACCGGATAAACGCCTTGCTCTCATTTATATACGCTCTCGTGCTCGGCGATTGTGTGGCGGGTTGTGAAGGAGTAGGCTTAGATCCGCAATTTGGTTTCTTGCACGCGCTGCGTTCCGGGCGTCCGTCGCTTGCCCTCGACTTGCAAGAAGAGCTGCGACCCGTCCTCGCCGACCGGCTCGCGCTGTCGCTCGTAAATCGCCGCCAGCTCCGGCCCGACGATTTCGACGAACGCGAGGGCGGCGCTGTTCATCTCAACGACGATGGGCGTAAGAAGGTCATCGTCGCTTATCAAAAACGAAAGAAAGAAGAGACCAATCACCCGGTGCTGGATCAGAAAGTCCCTTTGGGACTCGTACCCCACGTACAAGCCAGATTGCTCGCACGCCACCTGCGGGGTGACACGGAAGTCTACGTACCCTTCACCCCGAGATAGCGATGGATGTTCTGGTCACCTACGATGTAAACACCGAGACAAAAGAAGGTCGCCGCCGACTACGAAAAGTCGCCACGACATGTAAAGACTTCGGTCAGCGCGTCCAGTACTCGGTCTTCGAGTGCCGGGTGAACGACGCGCAACTCGAAAGCCTCCGGGCGCGGCTAGTCAACATCATCGCCGAGGATGAGGATAGCCTCCGCATCTACCGACTTCACCCGCCTCGCGAAAAGAACATAGAAAGCTACGGTCAAGACAACTACGTGTCTTTCGAAGACCCGTTGATCTTCTGAAAACCAAACTGCGCGAACCTATAGCTACGCCCGAAACCTCGGCATGTACGCGCAAATCATAAAGCCCAGCAAAAGGAGGCTTTTTGGCGAAACGTCAACTTCAGATCGCCGATACTAGAGGCAGAAAAGCTACGTTCGCGCAAACGCACTCCAGAAGCCGCATAAATAAGGGAGTATCATCATCGCCGTTGCGCCCGGCCTTCGGGTCGGGCGAGGATTGGAACCTGGTCGTCGCCATGATCTACGGCAGCGATGCACGCCGTTGCGCCCGGCCTTCGGGTCGGGCGAGGATTGGAACGAGGTCTACGCATGAGCGGCACGGGCACGCCAGAAGAGTTGCGCCCGGCCTTCGGGTCGGGCGAGGATTGGAACAGAGTACCCCGGTGGGGTCCTCGTCGAAGGCATGCGTTGCGCCCGGCCTTCGGGTCGGGC
>JBARZM010000040.1:0-13283 GCA_049650095.1 Rubrobacteraceae bacterium
CGGATGGCGTCGGTTATTTCGGCGAGGGCGCCGGGCTCGTTCGGGACTTCCACCTCGATCCAGCTTCCCCGGACGTTGGCGCCGGTCAGTTCGATCATGGCCCGCATCATGTCCTGGGAGGTGATGATCCCGACGACTTCCCCATCGTCCACCACCGGCAGGCAGCCGATCTTGCGGTCGTAGATCTCCTGCGCTACGTGGTCGATGGTATCGAGCGGGCCTACGGTGGAGAGGTCGGTGCTCATGATGTCTCTCACCCGCGTCCAACTCAGGGTGGCCTGGTCGCTCCCCTGCCTCGGCGGGCTCACGTCCCGCAGGTCCCGGTCGGAGACGAGGCCGACGAGACGGTCCTTCTCGACTATCGGGATGTGCCGGATGCCGCGCTCCCGGCAGATCCCCAGCGCCTCGCGCGCGCTGGCCTCCGGCCCAAGCGTAACGACGTCCCTGGTCATGACATCCCTTACCCGCAACATATCCGGCCTCCTTGCCCAACATGGTCTACGAACCTCCGCGTTTGCAGTTTGCAGCTTACCAGCCGACCGGCGGACACGCCACGATACCCGCGACCGGCCATAGTGACTACCCGCGATAGTGGAACGATGGTAAGCTCAACTCCAGCATACGCCACATCGGGAAAGGGAGTTTATGAAAGCCTGGCAGGTGCGGGAACTCGGAGAACCCAAAGAAGCCCTGACGTTGGAGGAGGCCGATGAGCCTTCGCCGGGACCGGGAGAAGTAGTAATCGAAGTCGAAGCGGCGGCGATGAACTTCTTCGATATATTGCTGTGCCGGGGCGAATACCAGGAGAAGCCGGAGTTGCCTTTCACCCCCGGCGCCGAAGTGTCCGGGAAGATCTCCGACGTAGGCGAAGGCGTGGAGCTGGAGCCGGGGCAACGGGTGCTCGCCACGCCCCCGCTGCCCCGCGGAGGGTTCGCAGAAAAGGCCGCGGCCCCGGCCGCGGTGGTTTATCCGATACCGGAGGCGATGCCCGCCACGGACGCGGCGGCGATGCACATCGTCTACCAAACGGCCTACTTCGCCCTCCACCGGCGGGCGGCCCTCAGGGAAGGCGAGACCGTCTTGGTCCACGCCGGGGCCGGCGGCGTGGGGTCCGCGGCGATACAACTAGCCCGGGCCGCCGGGGCGCGGGTCCTGGCGACCGCCGGTGGCGAGGAGAAAGTGGGGATCTGCCGGGACCTCGGGGCCGAGGTCGCCATAGACTACAAGGAAGAGGACTTTATAAGCGCCGTCAAAGAAGCGACGGACGGCCGGGGGGCGGACGTCGTCTTCGATCCCGTCGGCGGCGACGTGTTCGACGGCTCCCGCCGTTGCGTGGCTTTCGAGGGCCGGATCGTGGTCATCGGGTTCGCGGGCGGCAGGATACCCGAGGCCCCGGCGAACCACTTGCTGGTCAAGAACTACTCGGTCATGGGGCTCCACTGGGGCCTGTACGGCAAGATGATGCCGTACCTGATCCAGGAGACCCACGAGGAGTTGGTGCGGCTCTACGGACAGGGCGATATAAAACCCCTGATCTACAAAGAGTTCCCTTTCGAGGAGGTGCCCGATGCCCTGGAGCAATTGGGGAGCCGCGGCACCTACGGCAAGCTCGTCACCCGTCCCGGCGGCTAGCGAACGGCTGACCGCGGCCTAGCCCCAGACGCGGTCGGCGGTCTCGGCGATGGTGCGTAGCTTGTACTCCTGGTCTTCGGAAGAGATAGCGTTGCCGATCACCGAGGTCGCAAAGCCGCACTGCGGGCTGATCGCCAACCGCTCCAACGGAACGTACTCTTCCGCCTCCCGGATTCGGGCCTCCAGCCCTTCGGGGGTTTCGCGCCGGGAGTTCTTCGTAGTCACGAGGCCGAGGACGGCCACCTTGTCTTCCGGCACGTGGGCGAGCGGCCCGAACCCACCGGAACGCTCGTCATCGTACTCCAACATCAGCCGGTCGGCGTTAATGCCGCCGAAGATCCGTCGCGCCAGAGGCTCGTAAGACCCCGAGACCAACCACCGGCTCCCCTGGTTGCCCCGGCACAGGTGAAACGCGGTGGTCAAGCCTTCGTGGTCGCCGAGTACGTGGTTATCCAGTTCTATGCCGCGCGTTAGCCAGGTGTCCAGGTCCCAGCCCCGGGCCTCGTAGAATTCGCGGGTCTTCGGGTCTAGCAGCAGCGGGTAGTGCGGCGCGTCGAGTTGGACGTACTCCGCGCCGAGCCGGACGAGCTCTTCGACCTCCTCACGGAGTATCTCGGCCACCTCTTCGACGAAGTCGTCCATGGTGGCGTACGCGTCTTTAGAGAGATCCGGTGACCAAAGGTTGGCGAAGAGGGTTGGGCTCGGCAGCGTTACTTTGACGGTCTTGTCCGTTTTGGCCCGGGCGTAGACGAACTCTTCCACCGAGAGGTGCCGCTTTCGCCTTAGCTTCCCCACCACGCCGAGCGTGGCCGGACGCTCCACGCTTTTGTCGCCGACCTCCTCGTCGCCGTGCCAGTCTCCCCAGAGCCAGGCATCCATAGTATGTTCCCCAAAGCCTTCGACGGCCTCGACGAGCTGGCTCTGAAACGACTCGCGGCGCATCTCACCGTCCGTAACCGCCTCCAAACCCGCGCGCCCCTGGAGATCCAGGGCCAGATCCACGGCCCGGTCTTCGACTTCCTTGAATTCGGCGGCGGAGATTTCCCCGGCCGCCCGCCTCTCCATCGCCTCCCGTAGCTCCGGTGGCCGCAGCAGGCTCCCCACGACGTCGGCCCGAACGGTTTTCAAAGATCCCATAGAAACCTCACACCCTCTCCGCCATCTCGGCCAGGGCGGTCGAGATGGTCCTTATGTCCGCGTTGTTCTCGACGGACTCGTACAGGTCGTCGAGCGTCTGGTTTTTTACGTGGCGTCCCGCGAGCTGCGCCCGGATGTCCGCCACCCGGGGCAGATGTTCCTTGGCGTAGATGCCCTGCGTCTCTTCGTCGTGCAGGGTGACGCGCCGGTGCGAGTACTCGTGGTCTTTTATGATGGGGTCCCGCTCCGGGCGCGAGGCCTCCCGGTCTTCGACGAACCGGGACAAACTCCGCGATTCTTCCAAAGCCCGCTTTCTCAACGCCGGCCGGGTCAACCGGTGCCGGACACCCCCCAACCCACGCATCACCAAAAAGCCCCCCAATATGGCGGCCAGGCCGGAGATCACGACTACGACGAACAGGACTTCCAAAGTGGTTTCATCATATCCCAAACGACCGTCCTACGGACGTACGCGTTCCGGGTACGGGGCATCGTAACCCGTCCGTAAAGTGGGGGCGGATATCTTTACAACCTCGTTACACGAACTACATGCCCTCTTCACACGGTTTGGAAGATAATGCTGCCAAGCCCCGGTGCCTCCGCTGGCATCCTCGTCCAGCTATTCGCACAACACGCCGGGGCCTTTACATCAGTCCGGTTTGCACGCTTCTTTCGTGCCCGGCATTCCGTCACCGGGTATCGTAGGATATGCGGGATGAAGGGTTTAGCGTGAGGTCCGGTTGCATCGACTACATACTCAAGATAGGCACGGCGATGGTGGCGGCCGTGCTGTTGACTACCGGGACCCTCGTACTCGTATTTGGGGCGTTCGACCTGGACTCTTCCGGCGGGATCCAAACGGTCATCACGGTCGTCGCGGCCCTGGGCGCCATCTATCTGTTTACCCGGGTGGGCAGGGACATCCTGCGAGACTTGAGGGGCGAGAAAGAAGACGAATAATCCCTGCTTTACGAAGGTTCCGACCGGCGCGAGGCTGACGCCAAAAGTTTCGCTACGCTCCCCCGAGTAGACGCCCGACGACGATACCGAGGTACACGAACACGAGCCCGAGGAAGACCTGGCCGAAGAGGTTCATCAGCGCCAGGAATGCGCCGGTGTCGGCGAGCAGCCGCAGCGATTCGTGGCTAAAGGATGAGAAGGTCGTGTATCCGCCGAGCAGGCCGACGGCCAGAAGCGGACGGGCCCCCTCCGGAAGCGTTCCACCGTCCACGAGCACCAGCACGACCCCTATGAGAAAAGACCCCGACATATTGGCGAAAAGAGTCCCCCACGGGAAACCCGGACCAAGCCAGGCGCCGAGCCAGGCGCCGACCAAATACCTCGCCGAGGCCCCCAGGGCCCCTCCGAGGGCCACGTAGAGCAGACTCAAACCCCAACCTCTGACCAAAGATCCAACACAAAACCTCTCCGCTGTAACAGGGCCGCCGGCATCCAGGGCAGCTCGTGCGCCCGGATGTCTCGCGGGAGGACCCGGGGTCCACGGTTCTCGTCTACGGTTCTCGTCTGCAGTCCTCTTAGTAGGGGCGGTGGGACTCGAACCCACACTGGAAGGATTTTAAGTCCTCTGCCTCTGCCATTGGGCTACGCCCCCGCAGGGTGTGAGTATAACAACCGGTCTAGGGGTGTTTCGAGCAGCACTCGTTCTCCGGGTAGGGGCTTCGGAGACGCTGGAGGGTCCATTCCGCGACGGGATTGGGCACGGCGCCGGAGAGGTGTATGGCGGTGAAGGCGTGCAGGCACTTGACGTAGCCTCCCTCGCGGACGCCGGCGACCCGGTTGCCGTAGAGGGCGCGGTGCCGCTCGTGGGCTTCGTCTACCGCCTCATCTCCGAGTGCTTCCTGGGCCTGCCGCACGCCGCCGGTTGCTTCGACCCGGGCGATCTCTTTGTCCAGGTGCGGGCAGGTTATCCAGAAGCGCGTCGGCATCTCGCGGGTCGTCTCGTTCTCTATAACGCTCGGCAGGCCGGACGGACAGCGGGCGGCGACGTGGAAAGGCTTCGGGTCGCGGCCCAGCTGGCGGGCTACGGCCTCTCTATCGTTCGCCATCTTCCGAGACTATGTAGGCTTTCTCGCCGGGCCGGATCATGCCGTAGCGCTCCCGGGCGGCCCGCTCTATGCCCTCCGGGGTGTTCAAGTCTTCCACGAGCCTTCGCTGCTCCACGTTAGAAGCCCGGGTTTCGGCCAACTGCTCCCGGAGAACGGGGATCTCCGCCCGCCGCTCGAAAATTTGCTGCAGCGGCGCGAAGTACGAGGCCAGCAGCAACCCTATGAACGCCGCGTACAAGACTACCTTCAGGCTTCGGGAGAGCCTCACCGATCTTCGCCGACCGTGTGGATCTGCAACAGGTTCGTAGAGCCCGGCGTGGAACTCACGGTGCCGCCGGTGAGTATCGCCTGGTCCCCCTCCCCGAGCTCCCCGGCGGCCTCGGCGGCCTCTACGGCGGTCCGGAAGCGATCCTCCAGACTGCCGGCCTGCTCCCCGGTTATGGCGGTTACGCCCCACACCAAAGCCAGCCGGATGGAGGTCTCCTCTATCGGGCTTACGGCCAGGATCTTGTTCGGAGGCCGGAATCGCGCGAGCCGGACGCACGAAAGGCCGCTCTGCGTGGAGGTGAGTATCGCCTTGACTTCCAACACTTCGGCCAACTCACAGGCGGCGTGGGTCAGCGCGTCGTAGCGGTCGCCCCGTCCCCAAGAGGCGGATGCGCTGATGTCCCGCCCGTAGTTTATGGCCCCCTCGGCGGCCCGGCAGATACGGTCCATCTCTTCCACGCTCTGCAGGGCGTAGCGCCCAACCGCCGTCTCGCCCGAGAGCATTACCGCGTCCGTCCGGTCGAAAATGGCGTTCGCCACGTCGGAGACCTCAGCGCGGGTCGGGCGGGGGTTCCGGATCATGGAATCCAGCATCTGCGTCGCCACGATTACCGGCCGTCCGACCCTCCGGCACCGGGCAACCAGACGTTTCTGCTCTATCGGGACCCGCTCGTTCGAAAGCTCGACCGCCAAATCCCCCCGGGCCACCATTATGCCGTCCGAGGCCTCTATGATGTCTTCTATGTCGTCGATTGCTTCGTGCTTCTCGATCTTGGAGATCACCGGGATCTCACCGCCGAGATCCTTTATCCGCTCTTTGACGCCCCGGATCTCATCACCGGTCCGGACGAAAGAAATGGCGATCCAATCAGGCTTTAGTTCCTTGACCCCGAACTCCAAGTCTTCTATGTCTTTCGGCGTAAGCCCTTTTATGGAGAGCGAAGTATCCGGGAAGTTGAGACCTTTGTTGGAAGATACCTCACCACCCTCGATGACCTCGCACACCACCTCATTACCCTGGATCTCCTCGACCCTTAGACCGAGAAGCCCGTCGTCTATGAGCAGCCGGTGGCCGACCTCCACGTCATCCGCGAGCTGCTCGTAAGAGGTCGAGAGCCGCTCGGCGTTGCCCACGAACTCCTCGGGAACGAGGGTAACCCGACTCCCTTCCTTTAACTCCGTGCCCTTCTCCACCTCTCCGGTCCGGATCTTGGGTCCCTGTATGTCTTGCAGTATTGCTACATTGCGACTATATTTCCTGGCCGCTTCGCGGACCTTCCGCGCGTTTTCCAGGTGGTCTTCGTGGGCGCCGTGGCTGAAGTTCAGGCGGGCGACGTCGATGCCGCCGCGCACCAGTTTGTCGATGGCCTCTTCCGAAGAGGTGGCCGGCCCCAGGGTCGCTACTATTTTGGTTCGGCGCATTCTACTTTCCCTTGCGGGGGTTAAAGGCGGACCGTCCCGGGTAGTGGGCGGCCTCGCCCAGCATCTCCTCGATACGAAGTAGTTGGTTGTACTTCGCCACCCGTTCTCCGCGGGCGGGGGCGCCGGATTTGATCTGCCCGGCGTTCACCGCGACCGCCAGGTCGGAGATCGTGGTGTCCTCCGTCTCTCCGCTGCGGTGGCTGACCATGGTCGTGTAGCCGGATTTGTGCGCCAGTTCCATCGTCTCGAAGGTTTCGGTGAGCGTGCCGATCTGGTTGACCTTTACGAGTATCGAGTTGCCGACGCCCTCGTTTATGCCGCGGGCGAGTATCTTCGGGTTGGTCACGAAGAGGTCGTCACCGACGAGCTGCAGCTTTTCGCCCAGCTTCTCGGTGAGCGTCGCCCAGCCTGCCCAGTCCTCCTCGTCGAGGCCATCCTCGATCGAGATGATCGGGTGCTCGTCCGCGAGGCCCACGTAGTAATCGACCATCTCTTCGCTAGTGAGCGTTTTTCCCTCGCCGGATAGTTGGTAGGAGCCGTCTTTGTAGAACTCCGAGGCCGCCGGGTCTAGGGCAAAGCCGATCTGGTCTCCAAGCGAGTAGCCGATCCGTTCTATGGCCTCGGACATCAAACCGAGCGCCGCGCCGTTGCTCTCAAGGTCCGGCGCGAAACCACCCTCATCCCCGATGCCACCGGAGAGCCCCTTCTCGCCCAAAAGCTTCTTGAGCGACTGGTAGATCTCCGCGACGGCCCGCAGGGCCTCGGAGTAGGTGTCGAACCCGAAGGGAACTACCATGAACTCCTGGAAGTCCACGTTGTTTGATGCGTGCTCGCCGCCGTTTAGGATGTTGGCGCAGGGCACCGGCAGGGTATGCGCCCCGGCCCCGCCCAGGTAACGGTACAGCGGCAGCGCCGCCGATTCCGCCGCGGCCTTCGCCGCCGCCAGGGAGACCCCCAACATCGCGTTCGCCCCGAGGCGGCTTTTATTGTCCGTGCCGTCGGCCTCGATCATCGCCAGGTCCAGCGAGCGTTGGTCGGTGGCGTCCAGGCCGACCACTACCTCGGCCAACTCGGTATCCACGTTGTCCGCCGCCGTGCGGGTCCCCTTGCCCCCAAAGCGGTCGCCTTCCCCGTCCCGGAGCTCTACAGCCTCGCTCTGCCCCGTCGAGGCCCCGGACGGCACCGAGGCCCGGCCGACAAACCCGCTACGGGTTACTAGCTCCACCTCCACGGTGGGGTTTCCGCGAGAATCCAGGATCTCCCGTCCGTGTACCGCCACTATCTCCGTCATCAGTAGTAATCCTCCCTTTAGACCTCAGACGTTTGTCATCCCCATAACTCTACGCGTCAAACCGCCAAGACGCCACCGCCACGAGGTGTTTTGTTGTTCTGCTTACTGTCCCTGCGTCGTACCTCCGGGAACAGCGTCCGGCTGCCCTCCAGTGGTACCCCCTGGCAAGGGCTGGTTGGGATCATAGCCCGTGAGGTACTTGACGTTGCGCTCTTTTTTCTGCTCTTCGATCCACTTCTCGAACTCGGTCGCCTGCTCTTGCTGGGCGAGTTGCTCCTTTATCTCCGGCTGCACTTCCTCAAGCGGCGCGGCTTTCTCAGCCTGTACTTCGTTTACCTTTATAACGTGAAGCCCAAACTCGGTCTCCACGGGACCCACGATGTCGCCCTCCTCGGCGCCGAACGCCGCCTTCTCGAATGCCGGCACGAAAGAACCCTCCGGCTGACAACCCAGGTCTCCGCCCTTATCCTTGCTCCCCGGGTCCTGAGAATATTCCTTGGCTAGTTTGGCGAAGTCTGCGCCGTCCTGAAGCTGCTGCTTGACCTCTTCGGCCTTCTGTTTCTGGTCTTTATTGAAGAGGATGTGGCTCGTGCAGCGCTGTTCGGGGGTCGTGTACTGGATCTCCTTGTTCTTATCGTAGTACGCTTTTATCTCGTCCTCGGAAGGCTGCACGTCACCGGCCACCTGCTCCTGGACCTTCTGCAGCGGAAGTTGGTCCCGGACATCGTTCCGGAGCTGTTCCTCGGTGAAACCGGCCTGCTCCAGCGCCTGGCTAAAAGCCTCGTCCCGGCTAATATCCTGCTCGCCGGCCTGCTGGGCCTGCTCGTAGATTTGGTCCTTGATCGTCTCGATCTCCTCGTTCACGTCCTTGTCGGAGACCGTGATGTTCTGTTCCTCAGCGTAAGCCCGGGCGATTTCGATGCCAACTACCTGCGGCATCGCCTGTTGCACCGCCGCCTCGTACTGCGGAGTCCCCGGCTCCAACTGACCGGCGCCGCTCTGCTGGGCGAACGCATCCAACTGCTCCTGCAGCTCACCCTGGGTAACCTCCCCACCATCGAAGGTAACGACTTTCTTGGCCCCGGAATCGACGTTCGCCGCCGGCTGGGCGGCGGAACAACCCGCGAGGGCCAACAGGGCAACGACCAGTGCAATGAGCCATAACTTGGCGGAGAAAGGCTTAACCAAGGTAAAAAACGACCTCACTATAATAGAACATCAGAAACCGCGCGAATTATAGCATTCCATCTCGTTGCCCATGCTCGATGTCGCTATACGGCGGCCCGCGTCAGGCTCTGAAGCGCGGCCTCCGCCAATTCTAGCGGATCTTTCTCCGAGCGGATCGTTACCCGGCCTTCCCGGCCGCCGACGACACCGCCGGTCGCCTTCCGGAGCAGCGCGGGCGTCTCGGCGGTTACACCGGTTACCGAGAGCATGCCGGAGCGGTAGTTGACCGCGTTGGCGCCGGCCTCGCGGGCGAGGATCTTTATCCGGGAGAGGCCGAGCAGGTTCAGGGCCGGCTGGGGGAGCGCCCCGAAGCGGTCGGTTAGTTCTTCGGCCAGGTCGTCGGCCTCCGCGAGCGACCGGAGGCCCGAAGCCCGGCGGTAGAGGTCTACGCGTTCGATCTCATCCGTCACGTATTCCGGCGGCAGGTAGGCATCCAATGGCAACTCGACGATGACGGGGCGCTCCTCGCTGTGGTCCATCCGCTCGCCCTTCGCCAGCGCGACCGCCTCCTCCAGAAGCCGCAGATACATCTCGAAGCCTACGGCGGCGATCTGGCCGGACTGCTCGCTGCCGAGGAGGTTGCCCGCGCCCCGGATTTCCAGGTCCCGCATTGCGACCGCGAAACCGCTGCCGAGCTCGGTGAAGTCCATGAGGGCTTCGAGTCTTTTTTGGGACTCGACCGTCGCCCCGAGTGGGGCGAAGAGGTACGCGTAAGCCTGGTCGGTGGAGCGGCCGATCCTGCCGCGAAGCTGGTAGAGCTGCGATAACCCCATCGCGTCGGCCCGGTCCACGATTAGCGTATTCGCCGTTGCCACGTCCAAACCGCTCTCGACGATGGTCGTCGAAACCAGCACGTCGGCCTCCCGGTCCAGGAAGCCCTGCATCACGTCCTCGAGCGCCCGCTCCGGCATCTGGCCGTGGGCCGTCACGAAGCGCACCCCCGGCACGATGCCCCGCAACCGCTCTGCCACGTCGTCTATGGTCTCGACCCGGTTGTGGACGAAGAAGACCTGGCCGCCCCGCTCGACCTCCCGCCCGATGGCCCGCTTTACCATTTCCTCCTCGTACGGCCCCACGTGCGTCAGGATGCTCCGGCGGCCGGCCGGCGGCGTCTCGATAATGCTTATGTCCCGCAGCGAAGAGAGGCCCATCTGCATCGTGCGTGGTATGGGAGTCGCCGTCAGCGTTAGCAGGTCCACGCTGTTCTTGAACTGTTTTATGCGCTCCTTGTGCCGCACCCCGAAACGTTGCTCCTCGTCAACGATCACGAGCCCGAGGTCCTTCGGACGCACCTCAGACCCGAGCAGCGAGTGGGTCCCGACGAGGACGTCCACCTCCCCGGCGGCGAAGTCCGCGAGCACTTTCTTGCGCTCAGTAGCAGAGAGAAAGCGGGAGATGCTCTCGACCCTCACGGCGAACTTCCCGAGACGCTCTTTGAAGGTCCGTTCGTGCTGCTGCACCAGGATGGTCGTCGGGGCGAGCAACATTACTTGCTTCCCGGCGAGCGCGGCCTTGAAAGCCGCCCGCACGGCGACCTCGGTCTTGCCGAAACCAACGTCCCCGCACACCAGCCGATCCATCGGGTGCGGCATCTGCATATCGGCCTTTACGGCGGCGATGGCGGCTTCCTGATCCGGGGTCTCCTGATACGGGAAGCCTTCTTCTAACTCCCGCTCCCACTCGCCGTCCTCTGGGAAAGCCGCGCCCTCGGAGTTGGCGCGGGCGGCGTGAAGTTGGAGCAACTCTCCGGCCAGGACCTTTACCCGCTTGCGGACCTTGTCCGTGACCTGGGCCCAGCTAGAGCCCCCGAGCCGGTCCAGTCGGGCTCCTTCGCCGCCGATGTATTTGTGCAGAAGCTCCATCTGCTCGTAGGGAACGAAGAGGGTATCCCCGCTCCGGTAGACGACCTGCATGTAGTCCCGGGTCGCCCCAAGCACCTCCTTCGCCACCAGGCCCTCGAAGCGTCCGATGCCCTGGGTGGCGTGGACCACGAGGTCTCCGCTCTTGAGGTCCGCGAAAGACGCCAGCGACCGGCCGCGACTGTCCTTCGTCCCCCGTACCCGCCGGCGCCCGGAGAGCGCGTCGCGCCGGAAGACCGCGATCCCGCCCTCGGGGTAAGTAAAGCCTTCCTCGACCTCTCCCGGTACGGCGTACAGGCCGGGTGGAAGGTTCGGGTCTACCAGATCCGCTTCCGAGACCCGGCGGTTTATCTCCCCGAAAGCGTAGATCGTGCGCCGCGCCTCCCCCGAAGACCCGCACGCGACGAATACCGCCAGCCCCTCGTCCACCAGCGACCGGAGCCTCCGGCCCGCCTCCCCGAGCGTGTCGGCGAAGGCGGCGACCGGCGGGGCCGAAAAGACCTCATCCGCCTCGCCCCCGGTGAACTCTAGCGCCGGCTCCGGCAACTCCTTTTCGTAGAGCGCGGTCACGAGCCCGTCGGCGTCTTCGGGGAGCTCCTCGCGCGGCGTCTCGCGCCACGACTCTGTATCCTCCGGCAACCGCGCGGCGGGAGAGACCGGGTCCAGCTCTAGTAGCAGCCGGTCGAGGCCCGGGACCCGCACGCCGCGCCGGGCCTCTTCCGGGAAACCTTCGTCCTCGCCCGCGGCGGCGAGCCCGGACAAGTCTCCCTCACGGGCGGCGTAGAGCGTTATGGCTTCCAGCTCCCGGACGACCCGCTGGGTGGCCAACGAGACCGCCCGGACGCTCTCCACCTCGTCCCCCCACCACTCCACCCGCACCGGCGACCGGCGGGTGCTGGAGAAAATGTCCACTATCCCGCCGCGCACCGCGAACTCTCCCGGCCGCGAGACCCGATCCACCCGTTCGTAACCAAGCGTTACCAGTCGTTCGAGGGTGGCATCCAAGTCTAGCTCTACGCCCTCGTAGAGATCCAGGGGTTCGTAGAGCGGCGTTTTCTCCATCGCCGCCAATGGCCCCGCGACCACCACCCCGGCAGATCCCAGGGAGTGGAGCGCGCGCTGCCGCCGCCCGATGAGCGAGACCGGAGGGTCGAATACGTCCCCGTACCATACGCCCCGGGACGGCAGATGCACCACCGGCTCCTCGGTAAAGCAGGCCGCGTCCCGGGCGTAACGTTCGGCGTCCTGCTCGGTGGAGGCGAGCAAGAATACAGGCTTCCCGGCGGTCGCGGCCAGGTAGCCCCGGAGGCGGCGCGGCGCCTGAAGGCTTCTCGTTCGGGTCTCGTTCGGCACCCGCACATTCTACCCGCGCTCCCCAAAGTTCCAACCGATAACGTCTGAAGCAGAGGATTCGGAGGGTTCGCGTGCGGGCGCGGCGTAGGTTAGCATGGTTCGGGTAATGCCCGACCTTACGCTATCCGGACTCTACGTCTACCCGATAAAGTCCGCGGGCGGCATCGCCCTGCGAGAAGCCCGCCTGGACAGCCGGGGCATCGAGTACGACCGGCGTTGGATGCTGGTGGACGAAAGCCGCAAGTTCATGTCGCAGCGGCGGCATCCGCGCCTGGCCCTCGTCTCCACCCGGTTGACCGAAGAGCATCTTAT
Source organism: Rubrobacteraceae bacterium (assembly GCA_049650095.1). GTDB lineage: Bacteria > Actinomycetota > Rubrobacteria > Rubrobacterales > Rubrobacteraceae > SIRX01. The sequence goes on from JBARZM010000040.1 coordinate 12,567, forward strand.
CGTCGAAGCTCCGGAGATGCCCCGGCTGCGCCTGCCGCTAAAGCCGGAAGATAAGCCGGGCCTCGACGCAAGAGTCTGGACAGACGTGGTGCGGGCCGTGCCCGTCGAAGATGCCGCCGACGAATGGTTCAGCTCTTTTCTGGGGGCTCGTTGCACGCTGGTGTACATGCCGGATGACGAAGTGCGCCAGGTAGACCTGGAATACGCGGAGCCCGGGGACCGGGTCGGTTTCGCCGACGGGTTTCCTTTTCTAATGATCTCTCAGGCTTCTCTCGAAGACTTGGGCGGACGCCTGGAAAGAGCCGTCCCCGTGGAGCGTTTCCGCCCGAACCTCGTGGTCGAGGGAAGTGACGCTTTCGCCGAAGACGGCTGGCGCGCGCTCCGCGTTGGGGAAACGGAGTTCCGGGTAGTCAAGCCCTGCTCCCGGTGCTCCATCGTCATGACGGATCAAAGCTCCGGGGACAGGGACAAAGAAGTCCTCGCGACGCTCGCCGGGTACCGCCGGTTCGGCAAGAAGATATTCTTCGGCCAAAACCTCGCCCACGACTCGCCCGGGACGCTGCGCGTGGGCGACCCGGTAGAGGTTACCCGGTAGAGGTTACTCGCTTCTGACGTTAAAGCGGTTCATGGCCGCTTCGGCGCCGGATTCGACCACCGCTTCCACCGCGTCCGCCGCGTTTGGCACGGCGTCTTTCACGGTGGATTCCATCTTGCCCA
>JBARZM010000041.1:0-13815 GCA_049650095.1 Rubrobacteraceae bacterium
AGCAGCAACTCACGCACTTGCTTCACCTGGTAGCGTTTAGCTGTCGCTTCGCCCTTGCTGGGCTGTATTACGATAATATCCGGTATGTCGTTCCGGGTGAATGTGTGGTGGCTGCCCGTAATGCGCCCGGAAAAACCCAAACGAATCAGCACGTTACATAGATGTTGAAATGGGATGTTCGCATCAGATCGGCCGCCAAGGACTCTATCCCGCACTTTCTCCCACTGAGCCAACTCTGACTCCTCTAGCAACTCTATCAGCGACCGGACACTGATTATACGCAGTTGCCCGGAGCATCGAACCGGCAAACCCCAGAACACCATGGACCTCGACGCGTCGACCGCCCGTCAGACCCTCCGCCTCATAGACGCACTCGAAGAGAACGACGACGTGCAGGAAGTCTACGCCAACTTCGATATTAGCGACGAGGTCATGGCGGTAACGCTCGATGAAGACGCGAAATAAGTGTACTCGATGTATTCAGTAGTTATCTGCCGTATTAAATGTACGTCTGTGCAGTAATAAAGATAAAAGGCTACGCTCTTATCCTGCAAGTGAATGCAGTCTGGCCAAATACTGTCTGATGTGGGCACTGGAGAGACTGGCTATTGTTATATGTCGACTTCGGCGAAGAATACGCTTCCCGTGGGAGTCATTAGGGTGCCGACTCCACTATTCGCATAGTCCGAGGCACCCATTGCCGTAATCATCTCGTGTTTTCCCAGAACCCCTGCTTTTGCCGGACAAGCGGTCATCCTTGGTCTGTTGCCAGCAGCTGCGGTAATTGGTATTCCCTGTCCAGCTGCTTGAATTGCTGCGCTACAAACCCCGCAATTGCCCTGACAGCTGAAAGTGCCCCAACTCTTTGAGTATACTCCCAAGCTTAGACTAACTACTAAGTCGCCTTTCTCAAGACCTCGTTCTTCCTTGAACTGCGTTATCCACTGAAATCCTTTTATCAGATTTTCAGGAGAGCCCTTGCCATCTCTGCCTGCGACCTTAACTATCAGAAGCCGAGGTGTAAAGTTGAGAGGTATGCGCGAGGTAACCCCAAGGGACAGAAGCGCGCAGATCGACCCGTGTCCATTCTCGTCCTCGATTCCCTCTCCCGTGAAATCTACTGTATCCTCTACGGTGCCCTGCAGTAGAGGGTGCTCGGTCATGTAACCAGTGTCTACAACAGCTAAAAACTTCTCGGGAAGTTCCTCGTCTTCCTTTGGTCCCTCCAGCCATTTCGCCCAAATAGAAGGCCACTCTAATTCAAAATCTTCTTCACGGACATCAGGCTTTTCCGTGTAAGACTGCTTTGTGAGATACTTGACGGAGTTTTCAAGCCACTTGTCGAGCCAAGCCTGATTCTGAGGCACAGGTACGCGATACTTCCCATTGACAGGGTTCTTGAGGATACCCACGTTTGACGGGTATCCCGGTTCCTCAAAAACCTCTACGATCTCAGTAATGTGCAACACCTCACAGAAATACCAAGACTAAGAGCACCAACAACGCTAAGATAATGAGTATCACAGATGGAATCAGAGCATTCTCAGCAATTCGCTCTGTAAGGCTCCGTTTACTCTCGCCAAAAATTCGTACATCAGCAGGCAGACGAAGAGATACAATGCCAGACAAAACAGCGCCTACAATTATAAGAACAAGTCCTATATGACTGGTGCGCAATTCGACGACGTCAAAGATAGTCACTTTGAAAGCAGTTACATCACTACCGATGCTAAAGAATGTCATAATAGCCCCTACTAAAATCAGAGTAATCCCGGTCCATACTAGGGCCGTAAAAGTAACAGATAATCTTCTGCTGCTCACAACTATAGTATACAATGTGTGGCGAAATAAACACTGTGTGGCGAAATAAACACTGCTGTTAGCAACTAACGTCATGTCGTCGAGAGCTTATATAGCTGTGCATTGACAAGATGATTTTGGGATTATGGTAGCTCGCCAGACGCGACAGAGATTTATACTTGGGCAGATGGTCGTCTTACCCACGAGTTCTTTATTATTCGGGTGTTTGCCATCTATTCAGAGCCCTCAAAGCTAAGACGCAGTCCCGCAACCCGGCCGAACTCTCGCCGGTTGAGGCTTACGAGGGTCAGGTCGCGCGAGCGGGACAGGGCGGAGATCAGGAGGTCATTCGGGCCGATGGGCGTGCCCGCCCGCTCCAGGTTCGCCCTTATGATGCCGTACTCCTCGGCCGCAGGGTCGTCGAAAATTGCCACGATAGTAGTTTATGGAGCGCTCGGTTTGTCGCCTTGTAAAGATACCTCGGGAGGTCTGGACTTTACTAACGATACGCGTTAGTATATCGTGGATGATAAAAGGATGGGCCGATAAAGAGTCCAAGAAGCTGTTCGAGGGGAGGCCGTCAAGGGTGCCGACTCAGATACGGGAGCGGGCTCTGTCGAAGCTACAGACTCTTGATGCCGCGCCCAGTTTGGAGACGTTGGGTAAGGTTCCTGGCAACCGTCTCGAATCTCTGCGGGGCGTCAGGGAGGGACAGTACTCGATCAGGATAAACGTCCAGTACCGGATGTGTTTCAGGTGGGAGAGCGGAGACGCTTACGAGGTCGAGGTAACGGATTACCATGAGTAGTGAGAATAAGCCCAAGGAGGCGGAGATGACTACGCAGAAAAGAGAATTCGCGCCGCTGCATCCCGGTCGTGTGCTGCAACGGGAGTTCTTGGAGCCTCTCGGGATGAGTGGCTACAGGCTGGCCCGTGAGTTGAACACGAACGAACAGAAGGTATACGAAGTCCTGCGCGGGGAGCGGGGTATCAGCGATGAGCTGGCGATACGGTTAGGGCGTCTGTTCGACGTAGAGCCAGAGTTGTTCGCAAATCTCCAGGCTCGCTACGATCTGGAGATAAAAAAGATGGAGATTGTGGATCGCATCGAAGAAGAGGTGAAACCTTTAGCTTCAGCCTAAAAGATTGGCGTGCCGGAGCAGCGCATCGGCGCCATCGTCCGGGAGCAGCGCGGCATAAGCGCGGACACGGCTCTGCGCCTTTCCCGATACTTCGGCATGGGCGAGAGCTACTGGACTAACGCGCAGGCTTACTACGAGCGGGAGATCTGGCGGATACGGCCTCTGGCGAGTGCTTGACCAACGGTCTCTTCTTCAGGCGTCTGCTGTCGTCTACGCGGAGTCTTCAAAGTCCGTAAGACGTAGTCCCGCAACCCGGCTGAACTCCCGCCGGTTGAGACTCACGAGGGTGAGGTCGCGGGAGCGGGCCAGGGCGGAGATCAGGAGGTCGTTCGGGCCGATGGGCGTGCCCGCCCGCTCCAGGTCCGCCCTTATGATGCCGTACTCTTCGGCAGTGGGAATAACCGATATGTGCACGACTTGCGTTTGTACACGCTGCGCGTTAGCATTGGTTTGTGGCTATACGGAGCTTCCGGGATAAAGAGACTCGCAAGGTTTTCGCTCGGGAGCGGTCGAAGGCAGTGCCGGTAGAGTTGCAGAGAAAGGGGCTCAAGAAGCTGAATCAGATCCATTACGCAAGCGACCTGAAAGATCTCAGGGTGCCGCCGGGAAACAGATTGGAGAAGCTATCTGGTGACCGGGCGGGACAGCACAGCATAAGGATCAACGACCAGTACCGAGTGTGTTTTGTTTGGGATGAGGGTGACGCTTACGATGTGGAGGTTGTGGACTATCATTAGGAAGGAACAGGATGGCTACTGAGAAGACTATGGCTCCGGTACACCCGGGAGAGTTGTTGCGGGAAGAGTTCTTGGAGCCTATGGGAATAACTGCCTACCGGCTGGCGAAGGACATCGGCGTACCGGAGCAGCGCATCGGCTCTATTGTCCGCGAGCAGCGCGGTATAAGCGCGGACACAGCTTTGAGACTCTCCAGGTATTTCGGTATGAGCGAGAACTACTGGATGAATGCACAGGCGCACTACGAGCGAGAGCTTGTCAAGGACGAGATGGGGGATGATATAGAGCGTATACGTCCGCTGGCGAGTGCTTGACCGGCGGACTCTCTTTATTTAGGCGTTTGCCGTCTATGCAGACCTAAAAGTCCGTAAGACGTAGTCCCGCAACCCGGCCGAACTCTCGCCGGTTGAGGCTTACGAGGGTCAGGTCGCGCGAGCGGGCCAGGGCGGAGATCAGGAGGTCGTTCGGGCCGATGGGCGTGCCTGCCCGCTCCAGGTCCGCCCTTATGATGCCGTACTCTTCGGCGGCCCGGTCGTCGAAGGTGAGGCTCTGGAGAGGCTCGAAGAAATGGTGGAGCACCCCCAGGTTGTGTTCGACCCGCTCGCTCTTGCGGGCTCCGTAGTAGAGCTCGGCCTTGCTCACCGCACTGATCACCACCTCCGACGGGACCCGCCGACGCAACCACTCTACCGCCTGCGGCCTCCCTTTGATAAGAGCTATGGCGGCGTCGGTGTCGAGTAGAAACCTCAAGAATCCAAACCGTTGTTGTCCGAAATATCTTCGCGCTCCTCGTAAACACCCTGCGGCGGGCGTTTGATCCCACCCTCCCACGCGCCGAGAACGTTCTCGAAGAAGTCTTCCGGCCATTCTTCGGCATCGGCCTCTTTTTTCACCACTTCGGCCAAGTATTTGGAGAGCGTCAATCCACGCTCCTCAGCTTGGCGCTTGAGGAGTTCTGCAGTAGTGTCAGGAACATACAAGTGTAACTGTGGCATCGAATCGGCCTCCTATCTGTCGCAAATATAGCACATATATTGAGAGCATTCGTAAAAAGATCGTAGATTATCGTTAGAAATGAATACGTTTGTTATGAGGTGGCGAGGAACCGGGCGGGGTGGAGGGCTTTCGGGATGGTTTTGAGGCGGTCGTCGAGGAAGCGGGCGACGAGTTGGTTGACTTGCCGGGACTTCTCGATCTGGGGGGCGTGGCCGCAGTTGGGGAGAAGTAGCTGGCGCGAGAGTGGTATCCGGGAGGCGGCGCGGATGGAGCCGGGTACGTCGGAGATCATCTCGTCTTCGGCGCCCCAGATGGCGAGGCATGGGTGGGGCACTTGTTCCAGCAGTCCCGCTACGGAGTGGCCGACGGTGCCCCGTAAAGTCCGCAGCGCGCCTTTCTTCCACCGGCGGTCCTGGAGTTTGGTGGCGACGGCGTCTACTAGGCTGTCGGTGGCGAAGCGTTTGGAGTGGAAGACTGACTCGACGAGGGTGTCGTACCGGCTGCGGCGGACGCCCTCGACTATCGGGAGGTTCTCTTCGCCGGAGAGGCCGGAAGCGCCGATCAGGACTAGGCGGGCGACCTTCTCGGGGTTGCGGGCGGCGTATGTCAGGATGATCTGGGCGCCGAGGCTGGAGCCCACGAGGTTGTATGGTGGGTTTTGGACGTAGTGATCCAGGTAGTTGGAGAGCCGCCCGACGAGGTAGTCAACGGTAATCTCTCCTCCGGCGGCGGGGTGGTCGTGGAGAACGTCGCCGTCGTAGACGAGTAGCTCCGGCACCTTGACGTCGAAGTGCCGGGACCAGTACGCCCGGTTGGCGAACCAGCTCTCCGCCTGCTCGGCCAGCCCGTTGACCAATACGACCGGTTCGCGGGCTTCGTGAGCGGGCGGATGGGAGAAGATGGAAAGCGGCCTCCGGAAAAACCGTCTTTTATCCGGTTGCCCGTTCACTTCTCGGCCATTCTTTGTCTCCTACAGGTTATGGTTTCAGAAATCTTATCCGCAGCAGAGTATAGATCAGGACCAAAATCCAAACAGTGTTCTTTCGGCTTCACCGGGTGTTGTTGGTTCCTGACTCCTCCCGGTAGCCAAGGTGCAGGTGGCCTTCGTGCAGGTCTAGTTGGTCTTGAGAGATTATCCAGCCCGAGGCCCATCCGTAACCTAGCTTCCGCGTCCAGTTGGGCGGACCGATGATCTGGTCCGGTCGCCGCCGCGGTGGGATGTCGGCGAGCGTTTGGCCTACGTCCAGGACGGCGGGCTTGTTGCCGTTGCCTTCTACCGGCAGGCCGTCTATTTGGTAGATGTCGGCGGCGCGGCCGAAGTAGTGGGTGTTGGGGAGTCCGCCGGCTTCGCCGTAGCCTTCGGGGATGGTTGGACCCTCCTCTACACCGGGCAGGAAGCTGTGGCCTTCTTTGAAGGTCCGGACGCAGATGCTGCGATCCTGGGTTATGGTGAGAAGGGTTGCCAGCAGCCGGTCGTCTACTATGCCGGCCTCCAGGTCACCGGCTGCATCCGGCGTTGCGCCGAAGTTGGGGCGCGACAGGAGCTCTTCGGTGTTGGTGGTTGCCGGGGCGGCGTCGGGGTCTTCCAGCCACCGGAGGTCATAGAAGCCGTGTCCAACTCCGCGCGGGCACGCGGGCTCTTCCCACCGCACGTTCTCGGTGCCCCAGAGTGCGGCGGACAGGAGCGCGCCGCCCAAGACCAGGAAGACCAGTAGCTTCACGGCCGGATCGACCGGGTTCGGGGTGGTGCGGGGACCGAAAGTTTGCGGGCAGGGTGTCGCGTCACCCTCTGATTGTACGATACCGGGCTCACGGGACCGCTCGGTGCTACCGGGTACTTGCGCCGGGTATCGAGGAATGGATAATACGGAGTGTTGCCGGGGGCCGTGGTTGTCATGGGAGAAAGGTGGTTACTTGAAACAGACAGTCGAGGGTTCTTTTTTCGGGTTCTACCGGTTCAGGCTCTTGCCCGCGGTCGTTGCCTTGCTGCTCGCGTTGGCGGCGGGGTTGCTCGTTTTTGCGGGGCAGTCGGAGGCGCAGACGACGGTGCCGGGTTTCCTCGCCGAGGAAGGGACCCCGCCTCCCGGGGCCAACGTGCCGTGTGAGCCTACCGCGGAAAATCCGTATCCGGTGGTGCTCGTGCACGGGACCTTCGAGACGATGGACCAGAATTGGGCCGTACTCTCTCCCCAGCTGAAAGAGATGGGATACTGTGTGTTCGCGCTCAACTACGGCAACCGGGGGCTCGACGATATTAAAGACTCCGCGCGGGAGCTCGGGGTGTTCGTGGATGACGTACTGGACTATACGGGGGCTGAGAAGGTCTCACTCGTCGGTCATAGCCAAGGCGGTATGATGCCGCGGTACTGGATCAAGAACCTCGGCGGGAAGAAGAAGGTCGAGGACCTGGTCGGCATAGCGCCCTCCAACTACGGTACGGAGCTCCAACAGGCGGACTTCCAGGCGACCCTCGGCATCTCGAACCCGTGCCGCGCGTGCGAGCAGCAGGAAGCCGGCTCGGAGTTCATCACGAAGCTCAATCGCGGCGACGACACGCCGGGCAAAGGATCCTTCACCCAGATCGCCACGGACGACGATGAGATCATCATCCCCTACCCGCGGTGCTTCCTGCGGGGCAAGAAACAGACGGCGAACATCACGCTCCAGGACTACAATGGCGGCCTGCCCGTCACCCACCAGAACATCTACAACGACCCGTTCGTCCAGAGGCTAGTCTTCGACGCCCTGGCCAACCCAGGCCCGGCCGACCCGCGGCGTGCCTTCTCACTGTAAACGAAGCTCCGGCTACAATAGAGCCCCCGGGTTCTCACACGGGGGCTCCGGTACTCCTAGCTTGGTTGCGGCGAGACTACTCTTCCGGTGATGAAGGGTCCACTTTGCCGGAACCCTCCTCGATCTGGCGTCGGATGGATTCGAGCGTGTTCTCTATTCCTTCCTCGAAGGGATCGGGGTCCCCGCCCGTGTCCTCTTCTTCTTGCGCCGAGCGGGGCCCGAAGTTGAGGTGCACGGTTACGGTGCTTTTGGCGCTATCGTCTTCGGAGACGGTTAGCCAGCCGGAGTAGTCCCGGCCCCACTCGGCGCCCCATTCCATACGGCGGGCATCCTCATCCACGCTGAAGTAACCTTCGCCTTCGGTCTCGTAGTGGCCGGGGATCTCCACCTTCATCCATACTTTCCTCTGTCCGGGGACGGCCTCGGACGATGGGCCCGTGAGGGACGCTTCTTTGACGGGCGGCAGGTAGTGGGGGAGGTTGCCCACATCGGAGAGCCAGCCGAAGACCGATCCCGCCGGCGCCTGAATTTGTTTCGTCTTCTCGTACTCTTTCACCTTGGGGCTCAACTTTCGTCGGAATGGTTTGAGGGGAGCGCCCCGCCGCTCTCTTCCTCGTGGGCGACCTCGCCGTTGGTCGCGGCTTTTTCGGCGTCGGTGTGCGGGTCTTTCTTGGAACGGTCCTTCTCGCTTTGCTCCTGGTTTTTCTCTTCGCCCACTGTGTCTCCATTCGAGTTCGACGGCTTGCGTGACGCCACCATGTTGACATCCACCGGACGAACTCGCTGTGATAGCTCGCCCCGGGCTCCTCCGGCCCTACCCGGCGCGTCTACCCGCTGGCTCTACCCGCTGGCTCTATTCGGAGGACTCTTCGGAGGACTCTTCGGAGAGCACCTCTTCGGCCCAGCCGAGGGCCGCGTTCGTGGCGGGGAAACCTATAGTAGTCAAGGCGAGGACGATGGCGTGCAGGATCTCTTCTCCCGAAGCGCCGATGCCGAGCAGCTTTCGGACGTGGGACCGGACGGCCCCCTCCGATTCGGCGCCGACGGCCACGCCAAGTTTCACCAAACGCCGTTCTTTCTCCCCGAGAGGCCCGGCCTCGTGCTCGGCGGCGCCTAGCGCATCGAAAGATTCCTTGACCGCCGGGAAGCGTCTCTCGAACTGCTGGTAGACCTCCGGCAAGTAATCCGGCATATCTTTCTCCTTTTCATCAAGTGTACGAAGGTACAAAGCGCGGATGGATTATAGCTTTCCTGATCTCCGTCCGATAAAGTTTACCGGAGGGGTTCGAGTGGCCTCCCGGACAAGCCGGTATCTTTAGTGGAGGGGTATAGTGCGGCATCTCGCGTTGGTAGTAGTGGCTGTTTTACTTGCTTTGGGGCTGGCTTCGCAAGTCGAGGCCCAAACGGGGCCGTATTCTCAGGTGGTAGATAACGCCACCCAGGGTCGCTTCGCGGTCTCGAATGGTTGGAACACGAGCGCCAGAGGCGACCAGCATTACGCGAAGAACTTCCGGCTCGCGAAACCTGCCAGGGCCGGCGGCGTGGCCAGATTCAAGGTGAAGACGCCGACCACGAGATACTACGCGGTCTACGTCCGCTGGCCCGCGGCCGGCTGGTACAACGCGGCGACCCCGATCGGGGTCCGGACCACCTCGGGGATGAAGTGGACCAGGGTAGATCAGCGGAGAAACGGCGGCAAGTGGGTCAAGGTCGGCGTTTACCGGATCGAACGCGGCGACCGCTACAGCGTGCGGGTCTCCCGCAGGGCCAAGGGTACCGGTTGGGTCGTCGCGGACGCCGTGAAGATCGTGGAGGCAAGGCGCCCCTCGCGCGCGCCGGACAGCATGCTCGGGCGGCCGATCCACGACCGGGCCTCCGCCGAGAGGTACGCCCGCTCGGTCGGCAGCTCACGCTACATCATGGAGACGATTCCGCTTTACTACAAACTGGCCCCCAAAACAGGCATCGCCCCGGATGTCCTGGTGGCGCAGGCTATCCTGGAGACCGGTAGGGGACGCTACGGCGGCGATTCCAAGCCCTGGAACATGGCCGGTATAAAGAAGGGCGGCCGGGTGGGGGACGAACCCCGGGACTTCGAGAGGCCGACGACCGCCTACCAGGGCGTCAGGATGCACGTGAACCATATGGCCGCCTATACCGGTAAAAAGCCTATCGGCACGCCGCACGACCGCTTCTACGACGCCCGGGCCGCCCAGAAAAACCGTGGCTGGTGGGTGACCAGGATCAGCCAGCTCGGCGGCGGCGCTTGGGCAACGGATACGACCTACGCATTGAAGATCCGGCGAATACTCGACGACATGGCCAAGTACTAAAAAAAAGGGCCGGCCAACCCGGATATCCAGGTTGGCCGGCCCTTTCGAGTACGGGCTTAGTGGGACCTCGCGCCGACGACGGCCCGGTAGATAGCCAGCACGATGACCGCGCCTATAGTCGCCACGATGATCGACCAGATGTTGAGACCCGTAACCCCGGCGCCGCCCAACAACCCAACGACGAAGCCACCGACGAAAGCGCCGCCGATACCGAGCAGGATCGTCACTATAAACCCGCCCGGGTCGTCCCCCGGCATGATGAGCTTGCCCAACACCCCGGCTATTAATCCCACGATGATCCAGGTCAGTATGCTCATTTTCCTGCGCCTCCTATATGGTCGTTCATTACCCAAGTCATTGCCTAAATTCTACCCTCAATACTACGCGCGAAACGAACACTTGTTTCAGGGGGGCGGAGATTCGGCCCGCGCAGGAAACGGTTCGCGCAAGTACGGTTCGTATTCGCTGCTATCATGCGGCTACGGAGACAATATATCAAGTGACCACCGCTACCGATTCGGGGGTGCCGAGATCCCACTCTACGCTTTGAACCTGTTCGACCTCGCGGATAACGACCTGTACCGCCAATATTCCCGTCGCTCGGTCGCGGCCGTGACCAAGTACGGCGGCAAGGTCGTCGCGCTCGGAAAGCTAGACGGCGCCCTCCAGGGCGACCCGGACGTCGAGCCCCGCCAGGCCCTGGTACTGGTCGAGTGGCCCTCGCGGGAAGATTTTCAGGGCTTTCTCGGTGACCCGGATCACGAAGACCTCCACCCGCTGCGCGAAGACGGAACCCGCAACTACCTGTGGTGGACCTACGACCGCCTTGATGACCTGAAGCCCCTATTCCAGGGCCTACGGGAAGGTTGACTTGCCTGGGGTAAGCCTTCCGGGCAGCTAGGTCGCTTGCACGACAAAGGATGCCACGAATAGGGCGTATCCCGAAGCGAGCAGCGTGGCCGAGGGCCAGACGAACCTGTCGGTTATCCCCGAGACGTACCGGGGCGCACCGGGAGTTCGCCCTGCGCGGTCCCGGACCAGCGCGGCGAAGAAGATGCCCAGCCTCGACAGAGTCAAGGTGAGCAGCATGAATATGAGCGAAAAGTAGAAAAGGACCGGGGCCGAGCCGCTTGGCGGTATCTCGATCAGGCCGAGCGGCACACTCACGCCAACCGCCCCGAGCGCCACGAGCGACAGCACAGAGAAAACCTTCAGGACGCTGAGCTTCACGCGCCGCGACAGCCGCTAAAACGGGGCTCGAATCTCCACGAAATCATCCCCCGATTCTACTACGCGCCACACCATTATCCCGGAACAAAATCCCCTTTATCCAGGGCTTTGGATTGTGAGGAACTTGACAACAAAACCGAACGTGGCTAGGATTGTATACAAAGAGGTTGGAATTGTTTGGGGAAATACGGATATCGACTTTGTGGTTAGTGTTGTGAAGAGCGTCGAAGGCTCGGACCCTCGGGGGGTCTTCGGGAGTCTGCGGCGTTTGATCCTCGAAGGTGAGTATGGACCTGACGAGCGTTTGGTCGAGGAACAACTGGCCGAAAGGCTCGGGGTTAGCCGGACACCGATCCGTCAAGCCCTCACCGTTCTCGAAGCCGAAGGGCTGGTCGAGATATCGCCAAACCGCGGGGCTGCGGTGTGCTCTTTCGGCGCGGACGAGGTCTGGGATATCTACGATTTGAGGGCCGTGTTGGAGGGTCATGCGGCCCGCAGGGCGGCTAGTCGTATACAACAACGAGAACTAGACGAATTGCGTAGCATAACGGCGGAGATGGTCCGTGCGTCTACGGATGCATTCTCGGACCACGAGGAAGAGATAAGGTGGCTGGTGGCCCGCAACCAGGAATTTCACGGGACCATCGTAACGGCCAGCCGCAACAAGCGTCTGGCGACGTTGATACGGCGGACCGTCGAGATACCGTTAATGTTCAAGGCTTTCTTCTGGTACACGCCGGATGAGAGGGCTATATCCAATCACTATCACCGGCAAATCCTGTACGCCCTGGAGCAGGGGGACGACGAGCGGGCGGAGATCATCATGCGGGAGCACGTCTACGAGGGCAGGGATTTCGTTATCCGGGCGTTGAAGGAGGACATGGGATGAATGAGGAGCGTGGCGGAAATCGTCCTCTGGAGGGTGTCCGGGTGGTCGAGATGGGGAGCTTGCTGGCGGGGCCTTTCTGCGGGCAGCTTTTGGCGGATTTCGGGGCGGAGGTCATAAAGGTAGAGGCGCCGGGGAAGGGAGACCCCATGCGGGAGTGGGGCCGGCACCGGAAGGAAGGCCGCACGCTGTGGTGGCCGATCATCGCCCGCAACAAGAAGTCGGTTACGCTGAACCTGCGGGAGGAAGAAGGCCAGGATCTGGCGCGGCGGCTCATCGCCGAGGCCGACGTGGTGATCGAGAATTTCCGGCCCGGCACGATGGAGCGTTGGGGGCTTGGCTACGAAAAACTGAGCGAGACGAACCCTGGCATCGTCATGGTCCGGGTATCTGGTTACGGACAGACGGGACCTTACAGGGAACGGGCCGGGTTTGGGGCGATCGGGGAGGCGATGGGGGGAATCCGGCACGTCACGGGGTTCCCGGATCAAGCGCCGCCCCGCACCGGAATAAGCCTCGGTGACTCGCTGGCGGCCACGTTCGGGGCGCTGGGCGCCCTGACCGCGCTGTATCATCGGGACGCGCACGGGGGTAAAGGTCAGGTTGTGGACGTAGGCATCTACGAGGCCGTTCTGGCGCTCATGGAGAGCACTATCCCCGAATACGAGCTCGCCGGGCAGGTGCGGGGCCGTACCGGTACCGTGCTGCCGTTCGTGGCGCCTTCCAACATCTACCCGACGAAGGATGGGGACTACGCCCTGATCGCCGGTAACGCCGACACCGTTTTCGGGAGGTTGGCGAAGGCACTCGGGCATCCCGAATGGGCCGAGGACGAAAGGTTCGCTACGCACCACGCGCGGGGTGAGAACATGGAGAAGCTCGATGCCATGATCTCCGACTGGACTAGCGCCCGGACCGTCGAGGAGGTCTTGGACGCTATGGAGGAGGCCGGGGTTCCGGCGGGCAAAGTCTTTACCGCCGAAGATATGCTCTCCGACCCGCAATACGCCGCCCGGGAGAACGTCGTCCGCGTCGAAGACCCGGATATGGGAGAGTTCCCGATGCAGAACGTGGTTCCGCGTCTCTCGGAGACACCCGGCGAGGTTCGCTGGACCGGCCCCAAACTCGGCGAACACAACGACGAGGTATACGAAGAAATCCTGGACCTCACCGACGAGGAGCGCCAGGGCCTCCGGGAAAGGGGGACCATCTAATGCGGATCGAGATAGTGGACGTCGGTCCTCGCGACGGCCTGCAAAACGAGGACCGGACGTTGGCTCCCGAGGTGCGGGCCGAACTCTGCGACAGGCTCGCCGCGGCCGGTATTCCCCGGGTCGAAGCGGCCAGCTTCGTAAACCCGAAGCGCGTGCCGCAGATGGCCGGGGCCGAAGAAGTGCTCGCTGGCATCCGGCGTCTCGAAGGCACGGTTTACGCGGGCCTTGTGCTAAACGAAAAGGGCTACGAGCGGGCCGCGGAGGCCGGGGTGGATGAGGTGCGCTACGCATTCCCGGTCACGGAAACCTTCGCAGAGCGCAACCAGAACACGACCGTGGCGGATGCTACGGAACTGGCGGCGAGGATCACGGAGCGGGCGCGGCTCGACGGGGCGCGGGTCTCGATCACGCTCTCCGCAGCCTTCGGGGACCCGTTCGAGGGAGGCGTCGAACCGGATCACGTACTCCGCATCGCCGAAAAGGTGTCGGAGGCGCATCCGGATGAGGTGGTGCTGGCGGATACCATCGGCGTCGGGGTGCCGGCCCAGGTGCGGCATCTGGTAGAGGGTGTCGCGGCCTTTGGCGTTACGGTCGGCTGTCACTTCCACGACACGCGCAACACGGGGATAGCAAACGCCGTCGCCGCCGTCGAATCCGGGGCGACGGTCCTGGATTCCTCGGTAG
>JBARZM010000042.1:0-10940 GCA_049650095.1 Rubrobacteraceae bacterium
TGCCGCCGCAGGACGTCATAACCCGCGACAACGTCCCGGCCCGGGTCAACGCCGTGGTCTATTTCCGGGTCGTGGACCCCAACAACAGCGTCGTCGAAGTCGAGAACTTCGTGCTGGCGACCAGCCAAATCTCCCAGACTACGCTCCGTAGCGTGCTGGGCAACAAAGACCTCGACGACCTGCTCACCAACCGGGAATCCATAAACAGCGAGCTCCAGAGCATCATCGACGAGCAGACCGACCCGTGGGGGATAAAGGTAAGCGTGGTGGAGGTCAAGGACGTGGAGATCCCGCAGCAGATGCAGCGGGCGATGGCGCGCCAGGCCGAGAGCGAGCGGGAGCGGCGGGCCAAGATCATAACCGCCGAGGGCGAGTTCCAGGCGTCGCAACGACTTCGCGAGGCCGCTGACACGCTCGAAACCCCGCAGGCGATGCAGATAAGGCTATTCCAGACGCTAAACGAGGTAGCCAACCAGCAGAACTCGACGATCATCCTGCCGGTTCCGATGGACCTGTTCAAGCCGTTCATGGAGGGGATGGATAATTCCAGCAACGGCTCCGGAGACAGCGTAACCCAGAAGTCTTCCGAAAGGCCCGAGCAAGACCCCGAGAAGATCTATCAGGAAGCCGTGGGCGCGGCCGCCACCGAAGTCTCCATGCCGGACGACACCCCGGAAACTGTCTCCGAAGAGGTAGCCACGGAAGAGTCGAACGGGAGAGAAGAACCCTCTTAGGGAGACCCTTTCAAAGAAACATCTTCGGAGTGTAGAGTCTCCCAGGCACGAGGGATTCTATACTTCTGACTTGTAACTTGATTACCCGAAGCCGTATCCGGGTAACAAAGGTGCATTGTGCAGAACGTAATGTGTGAGCTTTAGAGATTTGAGAGTCCAATGGAACCCAGGGCTGTTGAGGTGACGGGAAAAGAGAATACCGGAGCAACGGAGCCTATATCACTGAAAATCCCCAGTCGCCCCGAGTACGTACTGCTCGCGCGGTTGGTAGTTACCCAGGTCGGCCAGTTGGCGGGCCTGGAACAGGATGAGATATACGACCTCAAATTGGCCGTAACCGAAGCCGCCACTAACGTCATACGCCACGCCGTGGTGGAGTCTTTCGAGATAGATTACGCTGCCCGCGGCGGGGCCGTGGAGATCAAGGTCAAAGACGCGGGGGGTGGCTTCGACGTCGAAGGACTAACCAAGATGCCCGATTCGCAGGGCGGTTTCGGACTATCCGTAATCGGCAGCTTGGTCGACGAGTTGATGCTCGACTCCGCGGAGGACGGGGGAACGCAACTCAAAATGGTATACAGATCCTCATCTTCTAAAAAAACAAGCAATATTTAAAGAATCCGGGGCACGGTGTGGCGGCGACGCTTGCGTATACACCGCTTTTTCGTATACAGTTTAGCCGCATCCTGACGTATTAGCCCATTAGATAAGAGGAAACCGTGCTGCAGCGCGTAAACCCCGGCCATAAATCGCTCACCGACTACCGGAGTATAATCCGCCGGGATCTCTACGATGAGATCCAAGACCTCTCGGCCAGGTTGGACGGCGCGAGGGTCCTGCACATCAACGCGACTAGCTTTGGCGGGGGCGTTGCGGAAATCCTCTACACCCTCGTACCCTTGATGCGGGACGCCGGCCTCGATACGGACTGGGGCGTAATGTTCGGGGCGGAGCCGTTTTTCAACGTGACCAAAGGCTTCCACAACGCCTTGCAGGGCGCCGACTACGAGTTGAGCGTGGAGGGCCGGGCCATCTACGAAGAGTACAATCGTCAGTCGGCGGCGGAGCTCGAAGGCGACTGGGACATAATCTTCGTCCACGATCCGCAGCCCGCCCTGATGAAGCACTTCTCGGGGGGATATTCGCCGGATACGAAGTGGATCTGGCGCTGCCACATAGACACCTCGACCCCAAACCAGCAGGTGCTGAACTACCTCGAACCATACATAAAAGACTACGACGCCCAGATATACACCATGCGCGAGTACACGCCGCCGGATCTGGACCTACCAAACCTGGTTTTGATCCCCCCGGCGATAGACCCTCTCTCCCCGAAGAACATGGCCCTCTCCCGGGACGACGCCCGCTACATAGTGGACCAGTTTGGCGTGGACACCGAACGGCCGTTCATGGTCCAGGTCTCCCGGTTCGACCCCTGGAAAGACCCGCTGGGCGTAATAGACGTGTACCGGGCCGCCAAGGAAGAGGTCCCGGAACTTCAGCTAGTCTTGATCGGCTCGATGGCCCACGACGATCCGGAGGGCTGGGATTACTGGTACAAGACCGTAAACTACGCCTCGGGCGACCAGGACATCTTTCTCTTCTCGAACCTGACCAACGTCGGCGCCATAGAGGTAAACGCGTTCCAGTCCCTCGCGGACATCGTGATACAAAAATCAATCCGGGAAGGCTTCGGCCTGGTGGTGACCGAGGCGCTCTGGAAGGGGCGGCCCCTGATCGCCAGCAGGGTAGGCGGAATCCCGATGCAGGTCACGAAGAACGGTGGAATGCTGGTGGACACCATCTCCGAGGCTGCGGCGGCGTGTGCCAAGTTGCTCCAGGACCCGGAGTTCGCCCACGAGATGGGACGCTTGGGCAAAGAGCACGTCCGGGACAACTACCTTACTCCTCGCCTTCTGCGGGACGATCTGCTGCTGTTCGCCAAACTGCTGGGCGTGTAGGACGCGCCGGCTGCAAAGGAGGTAGGGTGACGCAAGGGGAGCGGTTCGTGATCGTATCGAACCGGGGGCCGGTTACTTTCTCGCGTTCGGAGGCGGGCCGCGACTATTCCCGGGGCGCGGGCGGACTCGTTACCGCCCTAAACGCTGTATCCCGCCGGCGGGAAGACGCGGTTTGGGTGGCGTCGGCCATGAGCGAAGAGGACATAGAGGTAACGAAGGAGGCGTCTCCTTACGAGGTCGAGGACCTGCGCGTTACGTTCGTCGAGCACGATCCCCGGGCCTACGAGTTGATGTACAACAAGATCGCCAACCCCTTGCTCTGGTTCGTCCAGCACGGCATCTACAACCTCCCGTACTCGCCCCGGTTGGGGGATGAGACCCGGGAGGCGTGGGAAGAAGGCTACGTGGCCGTGAACCGGAACTTCGCCGAGGCCGTCGCCCGCACCGTGGAGGGCGCGGAGGCCCCGATCATCCTCCTCCACGACTACCAGCTCTACCTGGTCCCATCGTTCCTGCGCGAACGTCTCCGCGAAAGCCAGCAGGAAGATGCTTTCGTCTCGCTCTTCGTACACATCCCCTGGCCCGAGCCGGACTACTGGCGCGTGCTGCCGGACTACGTTAGGGTGGGCGTCCTGGAGAGCCTGCTAGAGGCTAACGTGCTCGCCTTTCATACCCGGCGTTACGCCCGGAACTTCGTCGAGGGCGCGATTGCCTTCCTCGGGGCCGAAGGAGATCCGGAGGAAGGTGTGGTCCGGTACCAGGGACGCGAAGTGTGGGTGCGGGCTTATCCGATCTCCATAGACCCCTCGGAGTTCGAGGAGTTGGCCGCCAGCGAAGCCGTCCTGGAACAAGAAAAGTCCGTGAAGTCGCTGCCCGGCAAGCTCCTACTCCGCGTGGACCGGATGGACCTCTCGAAAAATATCGTAAGGGGTTTCGAGGCCTACGGCCGGATGTTCGAGCGCCACCCCGGGATGAAAGAGCAGGTGACGTTCCTGGCCTGCGTGCAACCCTCGCGCGGCGACATAAAAGAATACGCTGATTACGCCGAGGCCGTGCAAGATATTGTCGAGGAGATCAACGCCCGGCACGGCTGCGACTCCTGGACCCCCATAGAGCTTTCGATGGAAGACAACTTCCCCCGCTCGGTGGCCGCATACAAGAACTACGACGCCCTCCTGGTCAACGCGGTGCGGGACGGGATGAACCTCGTCGCCAAAGAAGCGGCGGTCGTCAACGAGCGCGATGGCGTTCTGATCCTCTCCGAGAACGCCGGGGCCTACGAAGAGTTGGGCGAACACGCCCTGACCGTCAATCCATTCGACCTCGACGAACAGGCCGACGCTATCTACCAGGCGCTCACCATGCCCGAAGACGACCGCCGCCGCAGGGCATCTTCCCTGCGCGAGGCCGTAAGGTCCAACACCGTGGAGCACTGGGTAGAGGCCCAGATGGAAGACTTGGCCGCCTACCGCAAAGAGTAACCCGGCCACAAGGTCCCTGTAAAGTTGTTGGACGCACGAAAAGAGGGGCGGCACTTTCGCCGCCCCTCTTCACTAGGTTCTAAGTTGCGCGCGGCGGGTTAAGCCCGGGCGCTCCTGGAAGAGCCCTGCCCGCTGAGCCTGCGCACTCCGCCGACGAGGATAATGCCGAAGCCTACCTTGGCCAGAATATCCAGTACAGCGAAGAGGAACACCTCGAAGCCGATGCTGATAGCGCCGACGCCTTCGGTGCCTATAAGGAACACGATCGGGTAGGCGAACCACAGCACCGTCAGCATTATCGCGAGCGGATAGAACAAGCTCGCTTCGGGAGACACGCCGCTCTGAGCCGCAGTCTGCAGCGGACCCCAGATCAGGGCCAGCACCGCGAGGAAGAAGATGCAACTCACGACGAACCAGAACCACTTGAAGCCGCCAGCCCACGCCCCAGCGAGGGCGCCGGTGAGTATCATGGCCACATCCGCGATCACGAGCCCCCAAACGAGTTGCGGGTTCCTGCCGATACTACCTAGCGCCACCCAGGCAAGGCCCAAGAGGAGCAACGGCGTGGTGAACGTCCAGTCAACATATCGGGCGTAGTAGAAGATTCGGGCTTCACCGCTCGGCTCCGTAATGATCGAAGCCCCGCTCCCGGTCGCCATTACGATGTACATCATGGATGCCCAGAGAGTGATGACGGCGCTCGTTACGTAGTGATGGTAGTTGCCCGGCTGTCCGGTAGTCGCCCAGTAGATGAATAGGACGGTCCCCAGCAGCATTCCCCCCGTGGTAAACCACAGAAAGAAGCTCGATGTCGCAGTCTGGAGTTGATCGATTTGCAATAGAGCTAGACTCATATTTCCACCTTTCTTCTTCTCCGTTTGCCTTTCCTACAGTCCTTACAAC
The DNA here is from genome assembly GCA_049650095.1 of Rubrobacteraceae bacterium. Taxonomy (GTDB): domain Bacteria; phylum Actinomycetota; class Rubrobacteria; order Rubrobacterales; family Rubrobacteraceae; genus SIRX01. The sequence continues at coordinate 5,080 of JBARZM010000042.1, forward strand.
AGTAGGATACAGAGGTCGCCGTTTGGGTTAAGTGAATACGACTACCGTATCTCCTAGCGCCGGCCTTGCGCCCGGGCCCGGATGTCCTCCAGGTCTATCTCCCCATCGAGGAACTTGCCGATCAAGTACCCCACTATCCCAATTAGTATGGCGAGGGCCGTCGGTCCCCAACCTATGAAGGTTATGAGGAAAACCAGGACGACCCCGATTACCGCGCCCCATTGCTTGTTAGTCCACGTAGCCAATACCGCTCCTCTCTATGACTTTATTCCTAGTACCGTGATCTCTACTGTTTGGTAGGACACGCTGTAACGCTCCATCGCATCCTGGATGTTTTCCTTGGTGCGATCCGCCAACTCGGTGAAGTTGAAGCCCCCCGACGCGGGCGCCGATATTTTGCAATCCACGTTGTAGGATTTACCCTTCGACTCCAGGGCAACCTTGGGCGAGACCGCCCCGGCCTTTCGGGCCGCGCCTTCGGCAAGGTTTTTGAGGGCGCCGGGTGTGATCACGGTCTCCTGGCCCGGCGTATCTTCCACGATGGCTTTGTTCGCCACCCGGCGTCCGAAAGACAGCTCCCTGAGCAACAAGATGAAGGCGATGAGCGCGATCAAGGCGCTCGCTATACCTATTATGGTCAGGGCTTGCTGACTGAAGCTCGACACCGAGAGATTCCCCAGCGACGAGAGCGCGCCTTGATAGTTCGTGTACTGGTCGATCAAACTCGGGGCGATCACGCCGAACGCCACAAGCAACATGACCACCGGAATAGCTATCATTAGCAAGGCTATGATTATCATGAACAACCGATTCAAAGCGTTCAATTTACCCTCTGCTCCCCTTTGCCCCGGGGGTCGGTCTCGGAGGCTTTGACTTTCATCTTTGCCACGGGTATACCGACCTGACCCAGATAGTCCGATACCTGGTCTTTTATGCTCGAACGCGCGCTGTTTACGTCCTCGCCGCGACGGACGTTTGATTTCAGGTTGATCTTTGCCCCCTTGCCCCGGCGGGCTTTTACCTTGGCCGAAGAATCGAGCGCCGCCGACGATTGGTTCGTGGCCGCGAGGACCTGGGCCTTCACCGCGTTGCGGGTAACGTAGGTGCCCTTTTGCATCCGTACCCGCCGGGGTGTACGGGGTTTCAACTCCAATATCAGAAGTATCAGTCCCAGTATTGCTATACCTAGAAGGATGAAAAACACTACCGACAGCAAGGTGCCGTTCTCAACGTCGCTTACCAGTTCTTGCGTCCCGCTGTAAATGGCTTGGAGTTTTAGTAATTGCGGAAGTTGAGAGAGTTGGTAGCCGAATAAGTTGAAACTGTACACGACGCCAAATATTCCGAGCACGAAGAGCCCGGCCAACAACAGCGAAACTACTATCCTGTTAAAGATCCTCATTCGTCGCTTACCTCGAGATCCTCTACGACCACCGTAGTCGTGCGGCCTTCCACCTTCGGGCTGACGCGCTCTCTAATGCTGTTCGCCACCTCCGGTATAGAAGTGGCGAGCGGGTAACGCAGTATGACGTGTACCTGTACTTCCTCGGGCATGACGATCACACCGCTAACTTTCTCCCCGGGCCCGTAGGTAGCCACCTCGACGAAGCTCCCGGCGCCCAAACGATTGACTCCGTCTGTGGCTAGGGCCGCTTCTGAAGCGGCCCTAGCGAGTTGTATTTCATCGGCCAAATCTCTACCTGGCTTTCAGTCGGTCCGAGATTTTACTGGCCTTCGACTTGCTGCTGTTGCTGTTCTTCCTGGGGGAAGAAGATGTTGCTTACGGCTATGTTGACCTCGGTGACGCTGAGCCCCACCAGGTTCTCGACCCGGTTGATCACGTTGCGCCGGACGGCCTCGGAGAGCTGGGGGATCGACTTGCCGTACTCGGTGGTCATTACCAGGTCTACGGCCGCTTCTTCTTCGCCGACCTCTACCGCGACACCGCGAGTCTGGCCGCCGCCGCTGCCACCGCCGCCGGTGATGCTACCGAGGAGGTTGCTGGCCGCCTGCGAGCCGCCGCCGCCCATCCGAATTCCGTCTACTTCCTGGGCCGCTATACCGGCTATCTTGGCCACGACACCGTCCTGAATACTGGTGTTGCCCTTGTCGGTCTGTAGCGGGCTCTGCCCCTTCTGTCCTTTTTGCTGGCTTTTCTGTTCGCTCATGCGTTCTCCCTTCTCGTGCTTTGTCTACTATCCTTGCGATTCGGTTGGCGCGTGGCCTGCGTGATTTTGGGGCCGGCAGCGCCGTTGCAGCCTCCCCGCGCCCTTTCGGCGTGGAATTTCGGTAACGCCGAGCAGGGTTTTCGAGAATACCGCTTCAGCCGCAGAACCTGTTGACCTTCACCTCCCCCTACGTATATTTGCAACGCAGTATCTTAGAGATACCCAGTACAAATATATAATAGGTTTCACATGCCGCGCTACGTCAGGGGGTTCTTTACCCTCGGGTTTGGGGCCATAAACCTTTCTGTGTAGGTGAAAGTCCCGCTTTTCACGAAAGTAGGTCCTGCAAGGCGGGCCAGACGAAGGCCAGGGCGAAGAGCCCGGCTGCGACGTAGAGCAGTGGATGGGCCTCGCCGGGTTTGCCCCGGGCGAGCTTTATGAGGACGTACGAGATGAACCCGAACCCTATGCCGTAAGAGATGTTGAACGTTAGCGGCAGGGTCAGAATGGTCAGGAAGGCGGGTATCGCGTCGTCTACCCGGTCCCACGGGATAAACCGGACGGAGGTTATCATCAGGTATCCGACCACGACCAGCGCCGGGGCTGTCACGGGCGAGACGAATATCTCCCCACCGTCCCCGGGGCCGGGAACGGGAACCGCCCCGCCGAACACGGAGACGAGCGGCGCGAAAGGCAGCGCCAAGAGAAAGAGTAGCCCGACCACCACGGTCGTCAGGCCCGTGCGTCCGCCCTCGGCGACCCCGGAACCGCTCTCTATGTAGCTCGTTACCGAGCTTGCGCCCATCGCGCCGCCGCCGGCCGCCGCCAGCGAGTCGACCAGCAGGATGCGCTTCGTGTTTGGCGGGCGGCCTTCGTCGTCCAACAGCTTGCCTTCCTGCCCAACGGCTATCATCGTCCCCATCGTGTCGAAAAAGTCCGTCATGAAGAGGGCGAAGATCACGGGGATCAGAGAGATCCGCAGCACGTCCGGAACGGCGAGGACGCCGCCCCCGATGGTCGAGGTGTCGAAGGTGAAGTCCACGATCGCGTCGGGTAGCGGCACGACGCCGAAGATCATGCCGACCACCCCGGTTAGCAGGATGCCGACGATGATCCCGCCGCGAAACCCCCGGGCGACGAGCACCAGGGTGACGGCGAGCCCGAAGACCGTTAGCGCTACCGGGCCCTGGGTCAAGTCGCCGAGCGCCAGGTAGGTGGCCGGGTCCTGGACCACCAGGCCGCCGTTTTTGAGCCCGATGAACGCGATAAAGAGCCCGATGCCGACCGCTATGGCGAACTTTAGCGACATCGGGATGGCGTTCAGCACCGCCTCCCGGAGGTTCGTAACCACCAAAAGGGTCACGAGAAGACCTTCGAGGACCACGACGCCCATCGCCTCCTGCCAGCTCAGGCCGAGGCCGAGGATCAGGGTGAAGGCGACTATGGCGTTGAGGCCCAGGCCAGAGGCCAGCGCCAGCGGGAAGTTCGCCAGGAGGCCCATTGCGAGGCACGCCACGGCGGCCGCCACGCAGGTGGCGAAGAAGACGGCCGGTATCCCAAGGCCGGTGCCTTCGGTGCCGAGTATCGAAGGGTTGACGAAGATTATGTAGGCCATCGTCATGAACGTGGTGAGGCCCGCCACTATCTCCGTTTGAAAGTTAGTGCCCCGCTCCGCAAACTTGAAGAAGTCGGCCAAGATAATCCTCCGCTTTGCATTCCAGTGCCAGGGGCACTATAGGCAACCCGCGATGGAGTGTCTAGCGCGAGTCAGGGCTTCAGAGTTCGGCGCGCCCGAACCGGCGGAGGGCGAGGAAGATAAACAGGACGCTCCACAGCGCGGTCGCGGGGATGGAGATCACACCGTAGAGAGGGATATAGCCCTGTGTAACCAGGTAATACCCGGACTGAAAGAAGAGCCACGGGAAGGCTGCCGTCATCCAGGCCGCGTAGTTGGCGATCATGAACCCGGCGACCATGAACCCGAACACGCATCCGGCCAGGGCCCCGCGGCTCTCGAAGACGGTGCCGAGCAGCAACGACAGCGAGAGATAAAAGAGAAGCCCCAGGGCGAGGATGCCGAACCCTCCGAGAAAAGCCAGCGGCGGCGGGGGGAGGGTGGAGATGGCCGTCATCAAGACGTAGAACACGACCGCCGGGAAGAGCAGCGTGACCGTGAGCAGCCAGCGGAAGTGGACCGCGAGCTTGGCGAGGACGAACGCCCGGCGCGAGGCGGGCTTGGAGAGGACCCACGCGGCGGTCCCGAGCTGTTTCTCGCCAATGATCGTCCCTTGCGTCTTGGCGACCACGGCGATGACCGAGGCTACCGAACCCAGTACGAAGAACATCAGGGCCCCCGCGCCGTTTATGTCGTCCGGGGAGTAGGCCGGTTCCATCTCGCCCCGGATAAAAGCCACGGCGACGGAGATCAGGGCGACTATGAGCATCCAGATCGCGCCGTGCGCCACCAGCGAAGGTCCCGTCACCCACTCGCCGTTCTCCTTGCCGATCAGGTTCCTGAACCCGCCCGCGGAACGGTCTACAGGTTCCAGGACGGCCTGCTCTTCGGGCTTTCGCGGTTTTTCGCCGGCGGCTTCGCGGCGGGCCGTCCGGGTGGTCGCTGTTACAGGCTCTTTAGGCTTCACCTCTGCCGCCTCTCTCTATCAGGCCGAAGAACGCCTCTTCGAGGCTCTGCCTCTTGCGCCCGAAGCCGGTGATTTTTACGCCCCGGCTCTCGAGGACCATCCGCAGAAGGTTTTCTTCGGCGGCCGACGCGTCGGTCGTCTTCACCAGCCAGCTTCGCCCACCACCCGGCCCCGGAGACTCTTCGAGGGAGGAAACCCAGTTCTGCGACCGGACGCGGGCGCGGGCCTCCAGGGTGACTTCGGAGTCGCCGCGCAGGGTGATCTCGTAGACGGCGCCTCCCGCGCCCCCGACCGACAGCAGTTCGTCTACCGGGGCCTGGGCCAGGAGATGGCCGTCCCGGAGGATCGCCACCGAGTCCGAGACGCGCTGGACGTCGTCGAGGATGTGGGTGGAGTAGAAGATCGTCGCGCCCCGCTCGTCGCGCAGACGCTCCATTATTTCGAGCACGTCGCGGCGCCCCATCGGATCTAGGGCGGCGGCGGGCTCGTCCAGTATCAATAGCTCCGGGTGGTTTATCTGGGCCTGCGCGAGCCCTAGCCGTTGGCGCTCGCCACCGGAGAAACCCCGGATTTTGCGGTCCGCCCGGTCCGAAAGCCCGACCAGAGTGAGCGACTCTTCGACGCGCCGCTCGATGGCCGGTTCCGGTCCGGAATAGAAGAAACGCGCCGCGAACCGCAACGTCTCGCGCGCCGTCATGTGCCCGTAGTAGCGCGGGTCTTGGTCGAGGTAGCCTATCCGGCGTCGGATCTCGAAATCTTCGGTTGCAATGTCCCTCCCGAAGACCGAGCCCGAGCCCGAGGTCGGACGAGAAAGACCCAAAAGTAGCTTCATGGTCGTGGACTTCCCCGCCCCGTTCGGTCCCAAAAATCCGAAGATGGAACTCTCCCGCACGCTAAGGTCCAGGTCCTTTAGGGCCGCCACCCGCCCGTAGGTCTTCGTAAGCCCTCTGGTCTCTATAACGGCGGGCGCAGGCTTTCCGTGAAGCTCTACGCCGGAGGTCTGTGCGTGGTCTCTAGAAATCTTCATGGTCCGGGAGAGATTATATCGGTG
>JBARZM010000043.1:0-3341 GCA_049650095.1 Rubrobacteraceae bacterium
GCATCGCGCCCGGCGGCTCCAGCACGCCGCCGATCCCCACCCCGCCGGCGAGGTGTACGTTCTTGCCGATCTGGGCTCCCGAGCCAACCGTCGCCCAGGTATCCACCATCGTGCCGCTCCCGACGTAAGCCCCGATGTTCACGTAGCCCGGCATCACCACGACGCCCGGCTCGACGTGCGCCCCGTAGCGCACCGTGCCCGGCGGCACGACCCGCACGCCCGCTTCGGCCAGGTTCTTTTTGGTGGGGATCTTATCGTGGTATTCGAAAGGCCCGGATTCGATCGTCTCCATCTTCGTGATCCCGAAGTACAGGTTGATCGCCTTCATCACCCAGGCGTTCGACTCCCACTCACCGTCTTTCTCCTCCGCCACCCGCAACTCGCCGTGGTCCAGGGCGGCTATCGTCTCGAATACGGCTTGACTATAGTCTTCGTCCTCTAGCAGACTACGATCGTCGAACGCGGCTTCTATTTTTTCTTTCATATCTGTAGTGCTTCCTCCAGTATGTAAATTTGCGCCAGTTTAGCAGGATGGGTGCGAAGGTCCGGCTCCCACCTACGGATTCAAGGGTAGTGGGAGGGTTTCGTGCCCAGGGTACGATATCCCCTGAAGCCCTCTAACGCTTCCGCCAAGAGGAAACACCGTTTTAACCGAAAATTACCTTTGATTTAACCCAAGAGGTAGGTTTTTGTTCTAACCTCCTCCGCGTGTACAGGACGGAACCGGCGAAGGGTGGACCTAAGGCGCGGGGAGCGCGCTGGTTCGCCACCCACTCGCTGCTGCTGGTGGCTACTCTGTTGGTGGCGGCGCCGCTGCTCTGGATGGTCTCTATGGCTTTGCAGGATCTGCAGGCGGTCTTTTCCTATCCGCCGAAGCTTTTGCCGTGGCCCCCAAAGTGGGGCAACTTCGCGGAGGCCTGGCGGGCGCAGCCTTTCGCCGTCTTCTACTTCAATAGTGTAGTAGTGGCGGTGGCGATAATCGTCGGGCAACTCGTTACGGTCTGCCTGGCGGCTTACGCCCTCACCCAGCTCCGTTTTTGGGGGCGGGAGAAGGTCTTCCTGCTGATCCTGGCGACGATGATGGTCCCCGCGCAGGTCACCTTCGTCCCGGCGTTCCTGGTCCTCAAGCACCTGGGTTGGATCAACACTTACCAGGCACTCATAGTGCCGTTCCTGACCAGCGCTTTCGGCATATTCCTCGTCCGCCAGAGCTTCCTCCGCGTGCCGCAGAGCTTTATAGATAGCGCGAGGGTGGATGGCGCGGGACACCTGCGAATTTTGTGGAGCATCATGGTACCGCTTTCGAAGCCCTCGCTCGCCACCATGGTGCTGCTCAACTTCGTCTGGCACTACCACGACTTCTTCTGGCCGCTCGTCGTCACCAACTCCACCGACATGAGGACTCTGCCGATAGGGCTCGCCTTCTTCCTCGCCAACCAGGGCGGGGGCGAGGGGACGCCGTGGCATTTGATCATGGCCGCCGACGTCTTCATCGTGGCGCCGCTGATACTGCTCTACTTCGTCGCCCAAAGGTTCATTACCCAGAACGACCTTGCCTCCGGAATGAAAGGATAGAAAGTGTACAAACCGCTGAAAATTACCCTGATCCTCGCTCTCGCCCTGTCGATGGCGGTGGCGGCCGGCTGCTCCATAAAGCCCGGCACGAGCTCGAACCAGTCCGCTTCTTCGGGTGGGCCGGTGGAGATAACCTTCTGGCACGGGATGAGCGGCCAGCTCAAGAACGTCCTGGACCAACAGGTGAAAGAGTTCAACAAAAGCCAGGACGAAGTGAAGGTCGTGGCCACCGCCCAGGGGACCGACTATGCCACGAACCAGCAAAAGATCCTCGCGTCGATAGCGAGCGGTTCCCCGCCGGATATCGGGCAGATCGAGATACACGCCCTCCCCAAGTTCGCCGCCAGCGGAGCCATAACCCCTCTGGATAGTTTCATGAAGAAGAGCAAGGACCACCAGAAATCGGACTTTGTCCAGGGTATCCTGGCGAACACTCAATATAAGGGGCAGACGTACGGCGTACCGTTCAACCGCAGCGTCCCGATGCTCTATTACAACGTGGACATGTTCAAAAAAGCCGGCATCTCCGGCGCCCCCACGACGTGGCAGGAGGTGGCAAATGACGCGAGGAAACTCGCCGACCCGGGCCGGAAAGTCTACGGCTATGAGCCGGTTAACCAGTGGTGGTTCTTCGAGAGCATGGTCTGGAGCAACGGCGGGGACATACTCAGTCCGGACAACAAGCAGGCCACGTTCGATACGAAGAAGGCCCAGGCCGGCATGGAAGTCTGGCGGCAACTGAAGCAGGACGGCGTGCTGGGCGTCAATAGCGGTACCGAGGCCTGGTCGCAGACCATATCGGACTTTACCCAGGGCCGGACGGCCATGTACACGGGTTCCGCCGGGGATATGGGCCAGATCGAGGAGGGAAAGCCGGGCTTCGAGTGGAAGGCCGCTTTTATACCCAAGTTCGACCAGTACGCGGTCCCGACCGGTGGCGCGAACGCGGCGATCTTCTCCAAGGATAAGGCCAAGCAGGATGCCGCCTGGAAGTTCATCTCCTGGTTTACCAGCAAAAACCAGACGATACTCTGGAGCCAGAAGACCGGCTATCTGCCGGTGATGAAGTCGGCCGTCAACGACCCGAAGATGGTGAAGTACTTCGATAAGAACCCGAACCACAAGCTCCCGGTAGAGCAGCTCAAGTACGCCCGCACGGCGCCGGAGATCCCCGAGTATCCTCAAGTCCTCGACGATATACAGCAGGGGATGGACCAGGTCTTGTACAGTGGCAAGCCGGTCGCTCCCTCGCTAAAAGCAGCCGCCCGGAAAGCCGATAAGGCCCTTTCGGGGTCGGGATCTTGATCCGGGTAGTCGGACACCGGGGGGCGGCTGGAATAGAGCCGGAGAACACCCTGCGCTCTTTCCAGCGGGCGGCCCGGGAGGGGGCTGATGCCATCGAGTTGGACCTGCGCGTAAGCCGCGACCGGCACCTGGTCGTTATGCACGACCCGACCGTGGACCGCACCACCGACGGCACCGGCCTCGTCTCCGGGATGTCGCTAGCCGGGCTGCAGGACCTTGACGCGGGTTTCGGAGAGCGGATACCCACCTTCGAAGAGGTGCTGGAAGCGACCGACCTGCCCATACACGCGGAGTTGAAAGAGGTCGGTGCTGTCGAGCCGCTGGCGAAGCTCGTATGGCGGCGGGGAATGACGGGGCGCGTCACGGCGATCTCCTTCGACCTGGAGACCCTGTTCCGGGTAAGAGTAAGTCTGCCGGAGCTACCGGTCGGCCTGATCCTGCCCGGCGCCTCATCCGAAGGC
>JBARZM010000044.1:0-19144 GCA_049650095.1 Rubrobacteraceae bacterium
GGCTCCATGTCTATTAGCTGCCCCTTGCGGCCGGAGAGCGTGCCGATAATGGTCGAGGCGAAGCCTTCGGGGACATCTATGACGAGGTGCTCGAAGGGCTCGTGCTTTTTGCCGTCTATTTCGCGGATGATTACCTGTGGCGAGGCTACCTGTACCTCGTAGCCCTCGCGGCGCATGGTCTCCAAGAGGATCGAGAGGTGCAGCTCCCCGCGCCCCGAGACCTCGAACTCGTCCGGGCGCAGCTCCTCGACCCGCAGGGAGACGTTCGTCATTACCTCCCGGTTCAGGCGCTCGGCGAGATTGCGGCTCGTGACGTACCGGCCTTCTTTGCCGGCGAACGGGCTCGTGTTGGGCTGGAAGATCATGCTGACCGTCGGCTCGTCCACCGTGATAATTGGCAACGCTTCGGGGTTTTCTATGTCGGCGACGGTCTCCCCGATCTGGGCTTTCTCTATGCCGGAGAGCGCCACGATGTCGCCCGCCCCGACCTCCTCGACCTCGATGCGCGCCAGCCCCAGATGCGTGAACGGCTGCGCCACCCGCGTCCTCGTCATGGTGCCGTCCTTGTGGATCAGGTTGATGGACTCGCCGCGCCGCACCTTGCCGCGCCGCACGCGGCCCACGACGATACGTCCCAGGTAGTCCGAGTAGTCCAGGTTGGTGACGACCATCTGGAACGGGGCTTCGAGGTCCACGTCGGGGGCGGGGATCTCTTCTAACACCGTCTCGAACAGCTCCCGCATGTCGTCGCGCGGCGCGTCCAGGTCCCTGAAGGCCCGGCCTTCACGGGCGACGGCGTACAGGACGGGGAAGTCTAGCTGCTCGTCGGTGGCGCCGAGGTCGGCCATCAGGTCGAAGGTGAGGTCCACTACCTCGTCGGGGCGGGCGTCCATCCGGTCGATCTTGTTGACGACCACGATGGGCTTGAGGCCCAGCTCCAGCGCCTTGCGGAGCACGAAACGGGTCTGGGGCATCGGGCCCTCCGCCGCGTCCACGAGGAGGAGGCAGCCGTCCACCATGCCGAGCACGCGCTCGACCTCGCCGCCGAAGTCCGTGTGGCCGGGGGTGTCGACTATGTTGATCTTGACTCCCTCGTACTCCACGGCGGTGTTCTTGGAGAGGATGGTGATGCCGCGCTCCCTTTCGAGCACGTTCGAGTCCATCGCCCGTTCGGTGAACGCCTGTCCGTGCCGCAGCTCGGTGGTCTGCTGCAAGAGGCCGTCCACGAGCGTCGTCTTGCCGTGGTCCACGTGCGCTATGATGGCGATGTTCCGGTAGTCCATGTCTCTCCTGACGCATCCCGCACAGCATGTCGCAGTCCTATGAAACGCATGCCGGGATATGAGCAACAAAAAAGGCCGCGCCGGACGGCCTCGCGGGTCAGAGTTTACCGCATGGGGAAGACTTGTCACGCTCTGGCTGGCTTCGGCTAGCGCGCAGAGTGGAACCTTTCGATAAGATAGACAGAGTATCTGCTGGGACCGTGGTTGCCGGAAGAGGAGGAGCGATGGGACTATTAGACGGGATGATGGGGAATGCCTCGGAGATCGAGGTTTCCGAGATTCAAGAGGATTTTTCGCAGGTTTTGTCGGGAGAGGAGAGGATCGAGAAGGCGTACCGTCTGCTCCGGGACCTCTTCGTCTTTACGAACAAGCGGCTCATCCTGGTCGACAAGCAAGGGCTTACCGGCAATAAGGTCGAGTACCATTCCTTGCCATACAAGAGCATCACCCATTTTAGTGTCGAGACCGCCGGGCACTTCGATCTGGACGCGGAGCTGAAGATCTGGATCTCCGGCAACCCCATGCCCATCCAGAAACGGTTCAATAAGAACCTGAACATCTACGAAGTCCAGAGCGTGCTGGCCGGATACGTGCTTGGATAACGTGGCTCGTACCCTGACAGGGCTAATCTTCGTCGTGGCCGGTGCTCTGCATTTTGTTTCGCCCGAAACCTACGAGCGGATCATGCCGCCTTACTTGCCACTGCACCGCGAGTTGGTCTATCTGAGCGGCGCCCTGGAGATAGCCGGCGGACTGGGACTATTCCCCGAACGCACCCGCAGGATCGCGGGTATCGGACTCGTCCTGCTGCTTCTCGCGGTATGGCCCGCGAACTTGCAGATGCTGTTGGATGCCCGCGCCGCCGATAAGCCTTCGTGGTGGGTGGCGCTGCTTTGGGCGCGGTTGCCGCTGCAAGTGCTGCTTATAGCCTGGGTGTGGCGGGCTTCCCGCTAATACGCCAGACAAGTTTGTTTAACTAGTTTCAAACTCGTGGTTGTGAGAAAGATAACTTGACACTATATTCCTTAGTGACAGTAAACATACTCTGGTTAAAGGAGCTAGATGTGGAAACAAATTGCCTATGTTGTCGAAAAGGTGTCCGCCTAGATCGTCCAAAGATATGTCCGGAGTGTGGTCACATATTCGGAGATAATGGTTGGGCTGGCATTGATGCACATTGGAGAGCTAAACATGAAGAAGTAATGTCTTATGAGGAGTTTTGGGACTCCCTTTGTGACCAACACGGAGGTTATCGAGTAGGCGAGGTCATCAGCCGCTGAAGAACAGCCGGTAGGCTACGTAGCCGGCCGCGGAGACGAGGACCGGAACGCACGATAGGATAACGGCTTTTCCCAAAAGAAGAACGCCAGGTTTTCACGACGAAGTCCCAGAACCTTCTCCCGTATATCTCGGACCAGTCGAGAAAGCGGGCGCCGAAGCGGAACTCGCTTTTCGTGACGGTCTTCGAAGCGGTTTACCGGTTCGCTATCTTTGAACTGTTCCCGATCCTTTTTCATGGCTCAGATCGTGGCGCCAAACAATGCCCCGCCAGAGGACTTTTTGATCCTGCCGCTCCCGCGAAGCCCCGTTCTCCGCCGCCGGCCACACGGTACAATCGGGCTTCACGCTGTTTGCGTAGTGTTGTATGCCCGAGTTCGGAAGGGTGTGTTTTGGGAAAGATAGTATTGTTGGCGTTGACCCTGGGCTTACTGGTCTCTTGTAGCGGCCCCTCGGCCGAGCAGGACAGCACCGCCCGAACCGGCCCTACATCCGCAGCAACCGGTGAAACGGCCACGAAAGGCGGAATGACCTCTCCGTCCTCGACCGTTGCATCGCCAAGAAATACTACGGAGTCTTCCGGGCCGGGTACCACGGCGGCCGTCGCCGAAGCCCTGCCGAATCCCGAGGGCGCGACGCGGAGCGAGAGCACGGCCACGAGCCCGGCGGTGGGGGAGAACGGAATGGTCAGCACCGCCAACCCGCTCGCCACCGAAGCCGGGCTCCAGGTACTGGCCGACGGGGGCAACGCTTACGACGCGGCGGTGACGGTCGCCGCCGCGCTCGGGGTCGTGGAGCCCATGATGAACGGCATCGGAGGGTACGGGGCGACGGTGATCTACGACGCAAAGAGCGGCGAGACTCGTTTTCTCGGAGCCTCAAGTCGCGTCCCCGAAACGCTGGACCTCTCGGTTTTCTATCCCCCGACGCCGGGGTACGTCGAGAACCGGTCGGGGGCGGCGTCCATCTCCACACCCGGAGCCGTAAACGACTGGGAGGCGCTGTGGGAAGAGTACGGGAGCCTCGGGTGGGATCGGCTCCTCCAGCCCGCCATAGGATATGCGGAGGATGGGTTCACCCTGAACACGGAGAACGCCACCTGGATCTCCTCCGAGTACGACAATTTCCCTGCCCACGCCCGGGAGATCTACGGTAGCAACGGAGGGCCTCTACAGGCCGGAGAGACCCTCGTGCAAGAGGACCTGGGAGATTCCCTGCGACTCATCTCCGAAGAGGGCGCCGGGGCGGTCTACGGCGGCGAGCTTGGCGAAGCCATGGCCTCCGCGGCGCAGGCAAACGGCGGTTTTCTAACCACGGACGACCTCCAGCGCAACGAAGCCGAGTGGAAACCAACCATCGGCATGGACTACCGGGGCCAACGGGTCGTAACGGCGCCCCCGCCGAACACTTCCTGGAACTCGCTCACCCGTCTGGGCGTCATGAACCAATTCGACCCGGCCTCGCTCGGCCAGAACAGCACCTCCTACCTCGATCTGTTCGCCCGCGTGACCGAGCAGGCGTACTACGAACGCCAGCAGTACGCCGCCGACCCGGAGGTGGAACGGACGCCGCTAGACAGGTTGCTCTCGGAGAACTACTGGGCCGACCAGGCCGCCGCGATAGACCCGGCGCTGGCGTCCTCCGGAAAGCCAGAGAGCGAGCCCGTAGAGCAGGCGTCGGCCACGGAGATTGCGAAAAACCGGGAACATACCACCCACTTCGTCGTGGCGGACAAGGAAGGCAACGTCGTGAGCATGACCCAGACTTTGGGGAACATCTTCGGGAGCCGGGTCATGCCCGAAGGGACCGGCATTTGGCTGAATAACTCGATCTCCTACGCCCGATTCGACGCGACGGATGGCTCTTTCAACGTCGTCCCCGGCGGATACCGGCTCCCCGGCATCTCCCCGACCCTCGTAATGCGCGACGGCAAGCCGAGTATCGCGCTCGGAACCCACGGCGGCTACTACATAACCCAGACCACGCCCCAGATGCTCATGAACCTCATAGACTTCGACATGGATATCCAACAAGCCATCACCGCGCCCCGAATCGCCTTCATGGAACCCGATTCGCTCGCGGTCGACCCAACCCTGCCCGACTCCGTGTTCGACGAGCTCGTCGCGCTGGGCTACGCGCCCTACGTGGATGAATACGGTCTCGGCAACGCCCACGGCCTGGCCATCGAGTACGGGCCCGACGGCAAGCCCGTCCGCTTCACCGGCGGCGCCGATCCCCGGAGCGCCGGGCTCGCCGTCGGGTTCTAGGCCGCGCCTCGAAGATCCGGGATTACGAAGCTGGCGACGCGGGGGAGATCTCACGCCTCTTCTATGAGACGGTGCGCTCGGTGAACCGCCCGGATTACTCGCGAGAGCAGGTAGAGGCGTGGGCCCCGGAGGTTCCGGACACCGCCGCGGGGCGCCGACGCCTGGCCTCGCGCAAGACGCTCGTTGCGGAAGAGAACGGTGAGGTAGTCGGCTTCGCCGAGTTGGAAGAGGATGGACATCTGGACATGTTTTATCTACGCGAAGACGCCGTGGGACGCGGCATGGGAAGTATTCTGTACCGGGCCATCGAGGGTGAGGCCCGAAGCCTGGGCCTTACACGGATCTTCACCGAGTCCAGCATCACGGCCCGGCCGTTCTTCGGGCGGCAGGGCTTTCGCGTGATCCGGGAACAAACAGTCTGGCGGCGGGGCGTAGGGTTGACGAACTTCGTGATGGAGAAGTCGCTAGATCCGTGAAAGCCGTGTGAGAAGTTGTTCGCGGGGAGCGTGAAACCCCGTGCTAGACTCTATTCGTAAGCACAGAATGGAGTGTAGAGAGATGGAAAAGGCAACTTTCGGCGCGGGCTGTTTCTGGGGCGTAGAGGCGGAGTTCCGCAAAGTGGACGGCGTCTCGGGGGCCGTCTCCGGCTACACCGGCGGGTACACGAAAGACCCGAGTTACGGCGACGTTTGCGCGGGTAATACCGGGCACGCCGAAGTGGTCGAGGTGGAATACGACCCGGCGAAAGTGTCGTACGAAGACCTCTTGGAAGTCTTCTGGGCCAACCACAACCCCACCACCCCAAACCGTCAGGGGCCGGACGTGGGCACCCAGTACCGGTCGGCGATCTTCTTCCACAGCCCGGAGCAAGAGGCCGCCGCCATCGCGTCCAAGGAAAAGGCGCAGGAGCGGTTCAAGAAACCAATCGTCACCGAGATAACCTCCGCCTCCGAGTTCTACCGGGCCGAGGAATACCACCAACGTTACTTCGAGAAAAACCGCCGGTTCAGCTTCTTCTCGTTCTAGCTTTAGCGGGCCGGAGGGCGACTAGCTCAGGCCGCCGATCCCGAACAAGTCGTCCTCGGGGTTCGTTTGGAGGGCTTCGATCAACTCCCCGAGGCCGCCCATCCGCACTTTCATGCCGCCTTGTGTGGCGGGTGGCGGGTTCAGGGCGACGTAGTCCACCGGCTCCCGGACAGACTCTAGAGCCCGGATGAGCCCGCCCTTCGAGACCTCGACGGCTTCGAGGGCCCCGAACCCTGCCGACGCCACAAACTCCTCCGCTTTCGCTCCCGAGTCGAAGAGCGGCACGGCGGCCCGGTCGTCCACCAGCACGACTAGCGGCAGCGCGCCTGGGACCATCTCTTCGAAGAGAAGCACGTAGGGCGGTTGCGGGGCTTCCGTCGCGGCCATCTCAGGCGGGGGGCGGGGCCATCGTTACCAGCAGGACCAGGTTCTCACCCGAGTCGTTGCGGACGCCGTGCGGCTCCCCGGAGCGGGCGATGACGGCCTGGCCCCGGGTGAGGTCTCGTTCCTCTTCACCGACCGTAAAGCGTCCGGTGCCTTCGAGGACGTAGTAGACTTTGTCCGAGCCTTCGTGGGCGTGGACTTTCTGGGCCTGATCCGGCAGTAGGCAGTACGTGTCGTAGAAGAGGTTCGGCGAGTCGAAGAGGCTGTTCTTTTGCATCTTCTCTTCGGAGAATTCTATGGTGTCCGGTACGTTTACGGTCTCCAACGGGGCTCCTCTGTGTAGTTTCGCTTGATCGGCGTTCCAATACCCCTTATCATGCCACGGTTCGAGAAGGAGGTCTTGCATGCACTTCCCCAAGGTAAATCTGAGCCTGCCGGCCTGGGTCAAGGATCTCGTAGAGCCCGGAGCCGTATATCCGACAACTGAAGACCGGATGCGGTTCGTTGTCGAGCTTTCACGGATGAACGTGCGCCACGAAACCGGAGGGCCTTTCGGGGCAGCCGTCTTCGCCCGGGGAACGGGGGAGTTGTTGGCCCCCGGCGTCAACCTGGTCGCCACGGCCAACTGCTCCGTCGCCCACGCCGAGATGGTGGCGTTCATGATCGCCCAGCAGGCACTGGGCAGCTTTGATCTCGGCGGACCCGGCAAACCACACTACGAGTTGGTCGCCAGCACAGAACCGTGCGCCATGTGCCTCGGGGCGACGCCGTGGTCCGGTGTCCGGGGCCTCGTCTGCGGCGCCCGGGGGGAGGACGCCGAGGAGATCGGCTTCGATGAGGGGGCCAAGCCAGCCAACTGGGTGGAGTCCCTCGAAGAACGCGGTATCTCCGTCGAACTGGGTGTTCTGCGCGAGGAGGCCGTGGCGGTGCTCCGGGAATACGCCGGCGCCGGTGGTGATATCTACAACTCCCGAACGGGATCTTAGGCTTCGGGTTTCAGACCTCAGTGAGGTAGGTAAAAGGCAGCTTCTTAGTGGCGGGCAAAGATCTGAAGCTTGCGGCCTACAGACCAAACTCCTTCGGAAACTTGGTCAGGTTGCGGCAGCCGTCTTCGGTGACGACGACGAGGTCCTCGATACGGATTCCCCCGATTCGCGGGTCGTAGAGGCCGGGCTCGACGGTTACCACGTCGCCGGCTCGTAGCTCGTCGTCGGCGGGAGAGATGCGGGGGGCTTCGTGGATCTCCAGCCCGACGCCGTGGCCGGTGCCGTGGATGAACCCCGTTCTTAGAGGGTTGCCCTGTTCCTGATCGTGGACGAGGGTTTGGTAGCCGCGATCGTGCAGTACGTCGGAGACTTTTTGGTGGACTTCTTTGCCGTTTACGCCGGCCCGGATCATGCCGAGCGCGGCCTCCTGGCTCTCCAGGACGGCGTCGTACATTTTCCTTAGCTCTTCGTTCGGCTCGCCTTTTATGACCGTACGGGTCATGTCGGCGTAGTAGCGGCTTGACTTATCCACGGGGAAGATGTCCAGGATGATCGGCTCTCCGCCACGCAATGGTCCGGTGCCCTCGTCGTGCGGGTCGGCGGCCTGGATGCCGCCGGCGGTTATCGTGCCCGCGTCGGCGGCGCAGCCGTGCCTGAGAAGCTCGGTCTCTATCTCGGCCCGCAGGCGCTCGCTCGTCAGAGGACGATCCTCGTAGTGGAGGATTCCGTACTCTCTGGTCCCGGACGCCCGAAGTATCTCCACCGCCCGGGCACCGGCGGCCTCGACGGCGCGCTGGGTCTTCTCTATGTGGGAGATTTCTTCGTCCGTCTTGGCCCGGCGCCGGCCGGCGAAGAGCTTGACTTCGGGGGAAACCTCTACCCCCCGGGACCGGAGCTCGTCGGCGTAGATCACACCCAGGCCCGGTGGCACGGCGACGCTATCGGCGCCGAGACGTTCGAGGAGGTTCGCGGCGGCTGCGGCGTACGCCCGGGCACCGCTGCCAAGCTCGCGGGCGAGACGGTTGATCTCCAATTCGTCGAAGGAGAGTATGTGGTCCACGTTCGCCTGCTTCTCGGCGCGGCCGTACTCCATCGAAGAGACGGCCAGGTGCGTCTCGCCGTCCACCCGGACACAGATCACCGGGTCCGGCGCGAGAAAGCGGCAGAGATGATAGGCCGCCGCGTCATCCTGCGTAGCCCCGATAACCAGGAGGTTGTGACGTTCGTGATCTTCCATCCGCTCATCCTTCCCGAATATTAGTCCACGGCCATTCTACTATCGGCAGGACACTATTCTCGGCCGACGCTCCTATATAATCCGTCCGATGACCAAAAATGGAGACATGAGAAGCCGGATCGAAGCCTCGCTAGAGAAGGTGCGACCGGCGATGCAGGCCGACGGCGGGGATGCCCGGATCGTCGAGTGCGACGAGGAGACCGGCTCCGTGAGCATCGCCATGATGGGGGCCTGCCGGGGCTGCCCGCTCTCCCAACTGGATTTTCAATACGCCATAGACAGCCTCATACGGCGCGAAGTCCCCGAAGTTCGGGAGATCCACGCGGTCTGACTATGCGTTAGCTGCGCGTTAGCTGCGCGTTAGCTGCGCGGAATATCTTTATTGCTTCTCTTGGTGGGTGGTGCGGAGGGTGCCTGGTGGGAGGGCGGTTCGGGCGCCGGAGAGGGCTTCGGTGGCCTTGCGGCGGGCCCGCTTGAGTTTCATGCGGCGCACGATGCCGGCTTCCGTCAACTCTTCGTTCGCGAGGTGGGTCAGGGTGATCATGTCATTCACGCAGGCCCGGTAACCGAGGGCGCATATCTCTATCTGGACCTCGGAGGGCGTGTCGAGCATGGCCCGTCGGATCTCCGCCGCCCGCTCTACGATGAACCTGGATAGTGCGATGGGCTCAGTCTTAGACAGGGTGTCCGGCGGTTTGTGGGCGGCTATCCTCTCGGGCGTTAGCCGCCAGGTGCTATAGGAGACGCCCCCGAGTTTTGGGTAGAGGACGAACGCGAGTACGACGGTCAGCAAGATCACCGGGGAGACCACCAGCGCCACCACCATGCCCGGGGCCACTAGTGGAAGCAGCGCCAGGGAGATTGCCTCGACGATTAGTATTAGAACCAAGCAAAATCTAAACATCCACGATACCTCTCGATACCATTTACGGCCTCCGCTGGGGCTTTGAGTCTAAGTCCCTGCGAAGGGTTTGACAAGACCTTCATACCCGCCTTTCAGAGTCTTTATACCCGGTATGTATAATCCCCGTGTGGATACCAGCACACAAAACCCCAAAATACCGGAATTTAGTCTGAACGAGCCCCTGGCGAGCGGACGTAGGATCGTGGGCTTTGTTCTCCGGAGCCCGGGAGATTTCTACCGGAACTTCTCCCTCGAAGGCCCAATCAAAGAGCCGGTAATCTTCGTGTTGCTCGTCAGCGCGGTGGCCGGTATCTTGAGGGTGGTCGTCTCGCTGGTCTTCGGCGCGGTGTTGGGGGATTTGACCTTATCCGTGGTGGGCCTGACGGTACTGGAGGCGTTGCTGTTCATATTGCTGGCCCCGGTCGCGGTGGGGATCGCCGCCGCCGTATACCTGCTTTCCATACGAACTTTCGTCGGACAGCAGGCCAACCTCCGGGCAGTCTACCGGATGCTCGCCTACGCCTACGGGATGATGGTCTTCGCCTGGATACCGGGGGTAGACGCCTTCGTTATTACCTACGTCCTCATGGTGCTGATGGGCATCGGTATTCGGACCGTCTACGGGACGAATTTTCTGACGGCCCTGGTGACGGCGTTCGTGGGCTTCGTGCCGGTCTCGACCGGGCTTATCACGATCCGGCTCGTCACCGCCGGACTTTTCGGGTAAGCGCCGCCCGTTCGCCGAGGTCGCGTTCTATCCGCCGCCGGAGTTCGGGGGGCATCGAGTCGGATTTCTTTAGTGGGTCGCGGCCGTACCGTTTTCGGAGCAGGCCACAGGATATTTCCAGGTACGCCGCGCGCGTCGCCAACTCTACCGGCACGGTCATTTCCCTCGGGAAGACATGGTAGGCTAAATCTTCCCGAAGCCCGATACGTGGCGGCTCCACGCTCCGGCCCCGGAGGGAGATCCTACGTTCCCACTTCTCGCGTAGCCGCCGCAGGTCGTCGCCATCCGGCGTCACGTTTAACGGCCCCGTTTCGAACCCGTCTTCCGGGATAAACCCGAAGCACGCCTCGAACAGGCGCGCCGTTTCCCCGGAGCCCTTGAGCCTCAAGAACTCATACTCGGAGCGGAGCAGCACGAGTTGGGCGTCGTAGTAGGCGTGAAGGCCGTCCCGGGCCGGACGCCCCACGTCCGCCCCGGTCTCCTCCAAAGCCTTCCGGAGAATGCCGGAATGCCGGAGCACCCGGGCCCGCTCCCAGAGAAAGAGACCGCCACCGGAGAGCAAGCCCGCCGCGACGGGCACGGCCGTCAGGCCAAACGCCACCACCGGCACGGCGCCGGGCGTCGTACCGGCCCATTGCACGCCGAAGAAGAGGCCGGAGAGCAAGACCAGAGCCCCGGCCACACACGCGACCGTAAAGCCGAGCATGGTGGACCGGTGCGCGCCGCCTTCGGCCCTGGAGTAGCGGCGGCCCAGTTCGTACCACAGCGTGAGCGCGTCTTCCCCTGATGTGCGCGTCGGTTGCACGTGCTAGATTCTACTCCTTATGGACGCCCGCCCGTCGCCGCTAAAAGACCTGGCCCACACCCTCTCGAACGTGCTCAACCCCTTCGTCATATTTACCGGCCTCTACGCGCTCGTGGCGTTCGTGGAGGCCGGATTTTCGGGGGCCGTACTGTACCTGGGGTTCGAGCTTCTCGCGGCGGGCCTGGTGGCCGGTTACGTGTTCTCGCTAACCCGGCGCTCGCGGGTCGGGGACTTCTGGATCTCCCGCCGCGCCGAACGCTTCTTGCCGGCCCTGGTCCTGCTGGCGGCCTTCGTGGCGCTCCTGATCTCCCTCTCCGTCTCCGGCGCCCCGGAGAACCTCTACGCCGCCACGCTCTCGATGGGCCTCGCCGCCGCCACCGTCGCCGCCGTCACCCTGTTCTGGAAAGCCAGCGCCCACGCCGCCGTGGCCGGACACGCCGCCCTGGCCGGCCCACTGCTGCTCGGGATACCGGGGGCCATCTTTGTACTAATTCTGCCGCTCGTGTTCTGGTCCCGGGTATACGCCGGGGCCCACACCCCGCTCCAGGCCGCCGCCGGGGCGGCCGCAGGAGCCGCCTTCGCCCTACTGTTTTTGGCATAAAGAAAGCCCGCCTGAAGAGACGGGCTTTGCTGAAGTGACCCCACCGGGGTTCGAACCCGGGTTTTCGCCGTGAGAGGGCGATGTCCTAGGCCACTAGACGATGGGGCCGCCGAGCGAGGGTAGAGTGTAAACGATGAGCCCAGTTTCGTCAAAAAGAGCTTGTCAGCCAGTCAGCGTTTACCAGTGTCGCTCGACGAACTGCGAAATCGCATTCGAGGCGGGTTCTAATTTATCCTCTGGATCTGGACCGTCTTCAGACGGAATAATGCTCAAGAGCATGACCAACTCGTCTTTTATTCGCTCGTATTCCGATTCGACTTTCTGGCGCGATCCGAAAAAGCAGGTGTGAACCATCCAGCCGTAGATGCCGCAGGTGATTGCGAAAGGCGCCCGTCCATCCTCCTCCAGGGTGATACGGGCACCTTCTACGTGTTCCTCGTCGCGGGTGATGATCCCTTTTTCCGTCCCGCAATGACCCATACTCGAACCATTGTCGTAGAGAATCCATTTGTTTTTATCAGACATCTTAATCACATCGAAAGTTGATCCTGGGTGGCTGGAAGTTACTGTTGCTCCATCTTGTTAATAGCGTGCTCGACCCGCATCAGGCTGCGTTCGCGGCCTAATAGCGCCAGCGTTTCGAACATGCCGGCGCTCACGGTGCGGCCGGTGGTGGCGAACCTTAGAGGGTGTATGAAGTGCCGGGCGCCTTTTCCTTTCTCGGCCGCGAGCCCACGAATGGCTGCTTCCGTAGTTTCTTCGTTCCACTCCGAAAGATTTGCGAGTCTATCCCGAAGCTCCGCGAAGTTTTCCTGCACGAACTCCTTGCCGAACTGCTTCTTGAACTCTTCGGGCTCGTAGTCCAACTCGCCGCCGTAGAAGTAGCCTACGGCGTCCGGGATGTCGGTGGTGCGGCCGATGCGTTCTTTGAGGAGGTCCATGATCTGGATGAGGCGCGGCATGTCCTCTTCTAGCTCTTCGGGGCTTGCTGCGCCGGACTCGGCGAGCATCGGGGCGGCCTGCATCGCAAGCTCTTCGGGGCTTTGCTTTCTTATGTAGACCTGGTTTATGGAGAGGAGCTTTGTCTCGTCGAAGACCGCCGGGTTTCCGCTGACCCGGTCTACGCGGAAGCGTTCGGCCAACTCGTCGGGGGTGAAAATCTCCTCGTCCGCCGCGTAGCCCGCCCCGAGCAGCGCCAGGTAGTTGAAGAGCGCCTCCGGCAGGATGCCCTGCGCGGCGAACTCTTCGACGCCCACGGCGCCGTGGCGCTTGGAGAGCTTCTTTTTGTCCGGGCCGAGGACCTGGGGGACGTGGGCGAAGGCCGGTAGGCTGTAGTCGAGGGCTTCGTAGATCAGGATCTGACGCGGCGTGTTGGAGAGATGATCGTCGCCCCTTATGACGTGGCTCATCTCCATCTCCGCGTCGTCCACGGTGGCGGCGAAGTTGTAGGTGGGGGTGTTGGTGGATTTCATGAGCACGAAGTCTTCGAGGTTCGTGTTCTCGAAGGTAACGGGACCCCGGATGAGGTCCTCCACCACCGTCTGGCCTTCTTGCGGGGTCTTGAAGCGGACGGTGTGGTCCTCGCCCTGCCGGACCCGCTTTAGGGCTTCGTCCGGGTCCAGGTCCCGATATCCTTTGCCCCGGTAGATCGGCTGCCGCCCTTCGCGCCGCTCCGTATCCCGGAAATCCGTTAGCTCTCCCGTGGTGGCGAAGTCGTAGTAGGCCGCGCCGCTCTCGACGAGTCTCTGCGCGGCCTCCCGGTACAGGTTCAGCCGCTCGGTCTGGCGGTATGGTGCGTGCGGGCCGCCGAGATCCGGGCCTTCGTCCCAGTCCAGGCCGATCCAACGCAGGGACCGTTTTAATTGCTCGACCGACTCCTCCGTCGAACGCTCAAGGTCCGTGTCTTCTATCCGCAGCGCGAAGACGCCTTCGTTCTTGCGGGCGAAGAGCCAGTTAAAGAGCGCCGTCCTGACGCCGCCGACGTGCAACATCCCCGTTGGGCTCGGTGCGTAGCGCACCCTGATCTGTGATTTATCCATCGGCTAAACCTAGCATACGGATATGCGCCAGGAAAGCTACCGCCCATTCTCGTAGATGTTCTCGGGCGCCGACGATGTCTCGAGCACCCTATAGCTGTCTTTGCCGGTGCTCTTTGCCTGATACATGGCCGCATCCGCGTCGCGCACTAGTTGCTCGGCGGACCTTTTCTCTCCGGGTTCCTTTACGACGACACCTATGCTGGCGGTGAGCGACGGGAAACGTATTGATTCGACGACGAACGGTTCGTTTAGGCACTCGCGTATGCGCCCGACGACCTGTACCGCTTCTTCCGTTCCACTGACATCCTCCACCAGTATGCAGAACTCATCACCGCCGAAGCGTGCCACGGTGTCCCTGTCCCGTATGCAGGATCGCAGACGATTAGCCGCTACGGCCAGTAGCCGGTCGCCCACCTCATGCCCGTAGGAATCGTTCGCCTCCTTGAAACCGTCGAGATCCAAGAACAACACTGCCAGGCGTTCCCAACGCCGGTCGGCAGAAGTCAGGACGCGTTCC
The DNA here is from genome assembly GCA_049650095.1 of Rubrobacteraceae bacterium. Lineage (GTDB taxonomy): Bacteria > Actinomycetota > Rubrobacteria > Rubrobacterales > Rubrobacteraceae > SIRX01. The sequence continues at coordinate 14,055 of JBARZM010000044.1, forward strand.
AGCCGTTCCCTGAAAACCTTTCTGTTTGGTAGGTTGGTCATGGGGTCGTGAGAAGCCAGATAAGTTAGCTCTTGTTCGAGAGCCTTGCGCTCGGAGATATCTTGAACTTGGGCGATAAAGAAGAGGGGCACATCCTCACTATCGTGCACCAGAGAAACGCTAAACAGTATCCACACTACGTGACCGAGTTTGTGAAAGTAGCGCTTTTCCATCTGATAGGTGCGAACTTCGCCCCGGAGCGTCCTTTCCGCCTGCTCGATGCACTCATCCAAGTCTTCCGGGTGAGTTATGTCCAGAAAGGTTTTGGTTGCAAATTCTTGTTCTGAGTAGCCTATGGTCTCACACAACGCGCGATTGACTCTCAACCACCGGCCGTCGAGGCCTACAATCGCCACCCCGATGGCCGCATGTTCGAAAACTACTTCGAAGAGGCTGGACTGGTCTTTGTTCAGTATAGCCTCCACGCTCTGTTTTCCTACACTTATCATTGCCCCTCCGTAAAATGGCCAGTCGAGCATTCCATACAGTGCGTTTGAAAGTAAGATACACTATGGTCGGTAGGGTAGTCATCACCTATTCTATCCACTTGGGTGTTTTCTCGAAAATTTTCGTCTTGTAAAAAAACTGTCAAATGACAATTACCACTTCTAGGGTTCTCGGCCCGTGTACGCTCTCGACCCGCTCCAACTCGATGCCCGAGGTCGCCGACGGGCCGGAGATGAACGTTACGGCCCGGCCGGCGCCTTTCACGGCTTCGCCGAACGTCATGGCGCTGTCGAACTCGCCGGTATCGAGCACCACGACCCGCTCCGGGGTGCCGGAAACTTCGGTCTCTCCCATGGCGTGCTCGATCACGCGACTCCCTGAAGCCGTCTCATCGCCTGAACCCTCCGACGCCCCGCCGCCGCAAGCCGCCGCCAGAAAGGCTGCCGCTGCCAACCAGAGGACTGCCGAAACGTGCTTTGACCTCAGCTATTTGTCTCCCGGATAAACTTTTCGCCTGCCGGATACGGTCGTCCCGGATACGGGTCTGCCGGAGCACACCGTTCGAGGTCTGCCAGTTCGTCGAGCAACTCTTCCTCGCGCTCCAGATGGTCCGGGCCACCGCACGCCGCCCGCAAGACCAACTCACGCCGGACCTCCGAGATGCGGTCCTCCAGCCCTCGGTGTCCCGTCAAAATTTTCCGACCTCCAGACGGTCTTTGATCCAGATCAATTGCTTACCCCTCTCCAAACCTGTATCGTGATGACCATGTTGTTGCGAATGATTCTCAGTAGCAGGAATACGTTAGCGGTCTTGGGGGATTGGGTCAAGGGGGGTGTGATCTTGGTCCGTGATCCGGATCAAGCCGGGGATGCGCCGCCAAGATGAGGCTGTTGCATTCCAGGTACGCGCTTTCGATGGGCCTGATCTTCGGGTGCGGGTCCTTTTCCTGGCGCTCATGGCGAGCGTCCGCTTCGGGGCGGCGCGAATAGAGACTCCGGAGGTCATAGGGGCGTTCACCGACTACGACGGCACGGAGGAGGACCTGATCATCCGCACTCTCCGGGTCCCGCGGGCTCTCATCGCCGCCCTGGTAGGCGCCGCTCTCGGGGTCGCCGGGGCCATCATGCAGGGCCTGACCCGCAATCCGCTGGCCGAACCGGGGATACTCGGCATCAACGCCGGAGCGGCCCTGGCCGTGGTGGGAGCCGTGTTCCTGTTCGGTGTATCTTCGCTCTCCACCTACGCCCTGTTCGCGTTCGTGGGGGCGGGTATTGCGGCGGTCGTGGTCTACGGCCTCGGGTCTCTGGGCCGGGGTGGGCTGAGCCCGATGAAAGTTACGGTGGCAGGCGCGGCGATGGCCGCGCTCCTCTCGTCGCTCACGACGGCGATGCTCATTTTGGACCAGCGGACGCTAGATGAGATCCGGTTCTGGCTCGCCGGTTCGGTCGCCGGTAGAGACCTCGACCTGCTGCTCCAGGTGCTGCCCTATATCAGCGTCGGGCTCGTTCTGGCGTTGGCGCTTAGCCGCCAGCTCACCACGCTCACTCTGGGCGACGACGTGGCGACGGGCCTCGGTCAGCGGACCGCCTGGGTCAAGGCGTTGGCCGCGGTCGCCGTGGTGCTTTTGGCGGGGAGTGCGGTCGCCATAGCCGGCCCGATCGGCTTCCTCGGGCTCGTCGTGCCGCACATCGCGCGCTCCTTCGTCGGGGTGGATTACCGTTGGATCCTGCCCTACTCCATCCTCTTCGGCGCCGTCCTCCTCGTCTCGGCGGACATCGCGGCCCGCGTCGTCCTCCGACCCCAGGAGCTTCCCGTCGGCGTCATGACCGCGCTCGTCGGCGCGCCGTTCTTTATCTACCTCGCCCGCTGGAGGGTAAAGCGATGATAAAGAACCTCGACTGGAAAGGGAAAGCTACCGTCCGTACAAACCGCCCGCCGGCTTCCTTCCGCATAGACCTGCGCGCGCTCGCCGTGCTGCTGCTGCTCGGGCTCGTGGCGTTCGCGGGGATGGTTGCAAACGTCGGCTACGGCGAGTACCCTATCGCCCCGCTCGACGTGGTGAAGACCGTGCTCGGCGTGGAGGTCGGCGACGGCAACTACGACTTCATCGTAAACACCCTGCGGCTGCCGCGGGCGCTCGTGGCGCTATTGGTCGGGATAGCTCTCGGGACCTCTGGAGCCATCTTGCAAGGGCTTACCCGCAACCCTTTGGCCGCCCCGGAGATAGTCGGGGTCAACGCGGGTGCGGGGCTCGCGGCCGTCGCCCTGATCGTAGTCTTCCCTTCAGTCTCTTCGGCGTTCATCCCACCAGTTGCTTTCGGCGGCGGGTTCCTGGTTGCGGTGCTGCTGTACCTGCTCGCCTGGCAGGGTAGCTCCTCGCCGCTGCGGCTCATCCTCATCGGGGTCGGGCTTGGGGCGATAGCCACGGCGCTCACGACGGTGATGATCGTGTTCGGTGAGATCTTCCAGGTCAGCCGGGCCCTCGTCTGGCTGACCGGCAGCGTCTACGGCCGGTCGTGGGAGCACGTCTACTCTCTCCTGCCCTGGCTACTCGTCTTCGTGCCGCTCGCATTTCTCCACTCCCGCCACCTGAACGCCCTCAACCTCGGCGACGAGGTGGCGAAAGGGCTCGGGGTCCGCATCGAGGTCGAACGTGGGCTGCTACTCCTCACCAGCGTGGCGCTCGCCGCCGCGGCCGTCGCCACCGCCGGCGCCATCGGTTTCGTCGGGCTCATCGCCCCGCACATCGCCCGCCGCCTGGTAGGACCTTCGCACGGTAGCTTGTTGCCCACCGCCGCCATGACCGGTGGTGCTTTGGTCGTGCTCGCCGACCTTGTCGGACGGGTGTCTTTCGGGGCGACGGAGATCCCGGCCGGCATCGTCACGGCGGCTATCGGCGCGCCGTTCTTCCTGTACCTCCTATACAGGAACCGGGACAAGTGAGAGAGTCTTTGATCGGCGCCGGCTTACAGACCCTCGTAGATCTCCGCTACCGTGAGGGCGGCGCCCGGCGGGCAATTGACGGGGAAGCGTCCCTCTTCGAGGACGTCGGTCTGCCACCGGTCGTTCTCGTCCCGGAAGTGCCGCTCGACCAGCGTCTCTTCCTGCTCGACGATCAGGTACGTCCGGAGGCTCGGGAGCTTCCTGTAGGAGAGAAGCTTCTCCCGGCGGTCCGTGGAGGCCGTCGTCGGAGAGAGGACTTCGACGACGAGACAGGGGTCGTCTTCGAGGTACGGGTCTTCGGGCTCGGGGCCGCAGGCTACCACCACGTCCGGGTAGTAGAAGAGGCCGTCGGGGACCCGCACCTGCATGTCGCTCTGGTGTACCCGGCATGGTCCGCCCCTTGCAGCCTCCCGGAGTACGGCGAAGATGTTGCCGGAGATCCTGCTGTGTCGCCGGCTTACCCCGGCCATCGCGTAGACCCGCCCGCCAACGTACTCGTGCTTGACTGGCGAGTTCCTCTCGAACTCCAGATACTCCTCGACGCTGAGAAGTCCCCCTGTGGCGGGCTCGGCCATGCGTCCAGTATAGCGCGATCGGGACGTGCAGGAGCCGAAACCCGACGATCCGGCAAGAAAACACAACTCGACTACGAAGACCTCGCGAGCCCAGATAGCTACGAAGACGCCGGCTGGACTATCGTGCTGTTTGGTGCCGGCGATCCCGGTCGCCATCGGCGCGTCGTTCTTGCTGTACCTGCTCTAAAGGAACCGGGACAAGTGAGAAAGTCTTTGACCGGGGTTGGCTTACAACCCCTCGTAGATCTCCGCCAGCGTAAGCTCCGCGTTCGGCGGACAGGGAACGGGAACGTTTCCCTCGTCCACGAGGTCCGCCCGGTGCCAGAGGCCGGCCTCGTCCCGGAAATGGCGCTCGACCCTCCGGCGGTCCTGATCCACGATGAGATACGCCTTCACGTTGGGAATTTGCCGGTAGACCATGAGCTTCTCCCGGCGGTCCGTGGCCTCGGTCGAAGGCGAGAGCACCTCGACGAGCAGACAAGGGTCGTGCCGGGAAGTGGGGTTTTCGGAGGCGGGCGGTTCGCAGGCGACCATCACGTCCGGGTAGTAGAAAACGTCGTCCACCTGCAACCTCATGTCGCTGATGTAGACCCGGCATGGTCCGCCCCTCGCAGCCTCCCGGAGCGCGGCGAAGATGTTACCCGCGATCCTGTTGTGCCGGTCGCTGGCCCCGGCGAGGGCGAAGATCATACCGCCAACATACTCGTGCTTGACAGCGGAGCTTTCTTCGAACTCCAGATACTCCTCTACGCTGAAAAGTCCATGTACGTCAGGCTCGGCCATGCGCCCAGTATAGCGCGACCGGAAAAGGTATGTGCCAACAATTACCCGAGCCTCTCCAGTCCAGGAAAGTACCCTCGAACAAAGATATGGAAAGGAAACGTAGCATGACCAAAAACACCCAACAGCCAGAACCACGAACTTCTACAGTCGAGAACATCACCCGTCGGCAGTTCCTGGTCGGGGCGGGGAGTCTGCTGCTTCTCGGCGCCACCGGTTGCTCCGGTGGAGGCTCCGGGAGTGGAGGCGGCGAGACGAGCTCCGATCCGGCGCGCACCATCGAACACAAGTACGGCAGCACCGAG
>JBARZM010000045.1:0-1684 GCA_049650095.1 Rubrobacteraceae bacterium
CCATCGCGAGGCCCTGGACCTACGAAAAGGATCCGCGGGGAACCTTATCTCTCATCGCTGATCGGGAGCGCGGGGTACTTGTAGGGGCGTGGGCGGTAGCGCCTCTGGCGGGAGAGTGGATCCACCAAGCCTCCCAGGCCATCCGGGCCGAGATCCCCATCGAGAAGCTCCTCGACTCGGTGGCCCAGTTCCCGACCTACTCCGAGGCGTACCTGAAGGTACTGGAGAAGCTGGATATTTAGTAAAACCATCAGATTGGAGATCACGTGAGCGAACAGAGATCCAGGATGGACATCGAGGGCATGACGTGCGGCCACTGCGAGGCCACCGTCGAACGCGCCCTGGAGGACGCCGGGGCACGCGACGCCACAGCGGACTTCCGCCGGGGCGAGGCTACCTTCGACCTCCCATCGGGTGTAGACACGGAAGTCCTCCAGAGAGCGGTCCGGGAGGTTGGATACGAGCCCGGTTCGGTAGAGCGGATCGGAGGCCAGCCCGAAGCGATGCGGATCGGCAGCACCGACCACGACTACGACCTCGCTATAGTGGGCTCCGGGGGCGGGGCTTTCGCCGCCGCCATCCGGGCCACGGAGCTCGGGGCGCGGGTGGCGATGGTCGAGCGCGGCACGATCGGCGGCACGTGCGTCAACGTCGGCTGCGTGCCGTCCAAGACGCTGCTGCGCGGAGCCGGGATCCACCACCAGGCGGGTCACCATCCCTTCGAGGGGATAGGGACGAAAGCCGGCGCGGTGGATTACGGGGCGATGGTCGCCCAGAAGGACGAGTTGGTCTCGAACATGCGCCAGGAGAAATACATCGACCTGGTTGACGAGTACGGCTGGGACCTGATCGAGGGCGAAGCAACCTTCGAGGACGAGGAAACCCTGCGCGTCGGCGACCGCACCATAAGAGCCGCCTCTTACCTGATCTCCACCGGCGCCCGTCCGGCAGTGCCCCCTATCCCCGGCCTCGAAGAAGCCGGCTACCTGACCAGCACGACGGCGATGGAACTGGACCGATTGCCGGAGTCGGTGCTCGTGATCGGGGCCGGCTACGTCGCCCTGGAACAAGGACAACTCCTTAGCCACCTCGGCAGCCGGGTCACGCTGATGCAGCGCGGACCGAGGCTGCTCAGAGACTACGAGCCGGAGGTCTCCGAGGCCATGATGGAGGCCCTCGGCCGCGACGGTATCGAAGTCCTCACCGGGACCCACGTCGAGCGCGCCGAGAAGACCGAAAGCGGCAAGCGCCTCTACGTGACCGTGGACGGTGAAGAGCGCGTGCTGGAAGGCGAGGAGATACTCGTCGCGGCGGGCCGCCAGCCCAACATAGAGGAACTCGGCCTGGACCGTGCCGGGGTGGATCTGGACGAGCGGGGCGCGGTGCGCGTGGACGAACAACTCAAGACCACTAACCCCCGCGCATGGGCCGCGGGGGACGTAACGCTCGGCCCCCAATTCGTCTACGTCGCCGCCCACGAAGGCGCGCTCGTGGTGGACAACGCGCTCTCGGGCACGAACCGTTCTCTGGACTTCAGCGCGCTACCCGGCGTGATCTTCTCCGATCCCCAGGTCGCAACCGTGGGCCTCACCGAACAGCAGGCGCGGGAACAGGGCCGTGAGGTACAGACCTCCGTCCTTCCTCTTGATGCTGTCCCGCGAGCCCTGGCGAACCACGACACCGT
>JBARZM010000046.1:0-5482 GCA_049650095.1 Rubrobacteraceae bacterium
CTTCCGATAGTCGTTTTCGATATACTGAAGCCTGGCAACCTGCGCCGTATTCTGCAGGGCGAGCACGTGGGTTCCGTGGTCTGGAACTCCAGCGACGATGCTGTAGGCTGATCGGGGACCAGAGGAGAACTAATATGTCTGAGATGATCGACCTTAGCGCGGCCGAACGCCGGATGCAAGGAGCCGTGGAAGCCGTCAAACGGGAGTTTTCGACGATCCGAACCGGACGGGCGAACCCCGCCATCCTCGACCGGATCGAGGTGGAGGTCTACGGCTCCCGCATGGATTTGAGAAGCGTCGCAAATATCGGGGCGCCCGAGGCCCGGCTTTTGATGGTAACCCCGTTTGACCCCAACTCCTTGAAGCCCATAGAACGGGCGATAGAAAACGCGGATATCGGCCTAAACCCTCAGAATGACGGCAAGGTGATCCGGCTGCCGATCCCCGAGCTAACCGAGGAACGGCGACGGGACTTTATCCGGATGGCCCGGGGCATGGCCGAGGAGGGGCGGGTCTCCGTCAGGAACGTCCGCCGGGACGAGATGCGCGACGTCCACGAGCTTCGCAAGGAGGGTGAGATCTCCGAAGACGAAGAACGCCGCGCCGAGGACGAACTTCAGAAGCTCACCAACCGTTACGTAAAGGTCATCGACGACGCTGTTTCGGACAAAGAATCCGAGCTTTTGGAGGTCTGAGCCCTGGAATCCGTTCAGAGACATCCTCAGGGCGTCCAGAACCCTGCCCTGGCCCACGTTGACGCGTCTAACAGCCCCAACCACGTGGCCGTCATCATGGACGGCAACGGCCGGTGGGCCCAGCGCCGCTGGCTTCCGCGCGCCGCCGGCCACCGGGCCGGTATCTCCGTTCTCGAGCCACTCGTAGAGGCCGCCGGCCACGCCGGCGTCCGGACGCTGACCCTCTACGCGTTCTCAACCGAGAACTGGACCCGTCCCGAAGACGAGGTCGGCACCTTGATGAAGCTCTTTATAGAGACGGCCCGGGCCAAAGTGCCCGAGCTAAACCGGCGCGGGGCGCGGCTCCGGTTCCTGGGCCGCCGGGAGAGCCTCCCGGATACCGTCCGTCAGGCGTTGAACGAGGCGGAAGAGCTCACCTCCGGCAACAGAGATATCGACGTCTACATCGCGCTCAACTACGGTGGGCGGGGTGAGATCGTTGACGCCACCCGGCGCATTATCTCCGACGGTCTCCGGCCGGAAGAGGTGGACGAACAAACCTTCGCCCGCTACCTCTACGCGCCCGAAGTGCCGGAGATAGACCTCGTGATCCGGACCAGCGGCGAGCTTCGGGTATCTAATTTCTTGCTCTGGCAGATCGCTTACGCCGAGTTTTACGTAACCGATACCCTCTGGCCGGACTTCTCCCAGAAAGAGTTTCTGCAGGCTATCGAATCCTTCGCATCCCGGTCCCGACGCCGGGGCGGGGTATAGGACTCCCTTGCTGAGGTGGCGCACCGCCACCGCGCTCGTGCTCGGCCCCATAGTTTTAGGGGCTATTTTTCTTGGTCCCTGGGCCGTGCTTACCCTGGTGCTCGTCGTGGTCGGCATAGCCGCCTACGAACTGGCCGAAGCCCTAAACCCGCTGCCCTTCCCGGCCGCGCTCGGCGCCGGCGTGGCCCCGGTCTTGCTCTCTATCCCGTACGGCGCCCAGGGCATCCTGGCCGGCGGACTACTTAGCCTCCCGTGGGCGCTCTTCTGGCTCGCCGGCAAACCCGAAGCCCGGACGCTCCGGGCCTTGCTCGCCTTGTTGCTGATGGCCCTGTGGGTCGGCGGTCCGATGGCCCACATCGGCCTCATCTCCCAACAGCCGAACGGCGTACTCCTTATCCTCATAGCCGTGGTAGGACCCTGGATCTCCGACTCCGGCGCCTATTTCGCCGGACGCTTTTTCGGCCGACACCTGTTGTTCCCGAGCCTCAGCCCGAGCAAGACTACCGAGGGCGCCGTCGGCGGCCTCCTGATGACCACGCTGGTCGTGGGTTTGGTAACGTACTTGCTCCTCGATTTTTCGGCCTACGAGGCGGCCATCTTCGGCGCCGCCGTCTCACTCTTTAGCCAGACCGGGGATCTCTTCGAGTCGATCCTCAAACGCATCCTGGACTTGAAAGACCTCGGCAATTTCCTCCCCGGCCACGGCGGGATGCTGGACCGGATCGACAGCCTGCTCTTCACGGCGCCTGCGGTATACTATATCTCCATGTTTATATGAGACTTTCCTCCACGAAAACCCCGGCATGAAACGACGCCTCACGATCCTGGGCTCCACCGGCAGCATCGGTCGTCAAGCCCTCGACGTCGTACGCGCCTACCCCGACCGCTTCGACCTCGTCGGCCTCTCCGCCGCCTCCAACGCCGACCTACTCCACCAACAAGCCACCGAGTTCGAACCGGAGTACGTCGCCCTGGAAAACGGAGAATCTCCACCACTAGAAAACCTACCGGCCAAGGTCCTGACCGGACCCGGAACCGCCCGGGAACTCGCCCAAATACCGGCCGACGTGGTACTAAACGGCATCGTGGGCTTCGCCGGGCTCGCGGCGACCGTCGGGGCCCTCGAAGCCGGCAACACCGTAGCCCTCGCCAACAAAGAATCCCTCGTGGCCGGCGGCGAATGGGTGATGAACCTCGCGCCAAAAAACCGCATAATACCCGTAGATTCGGAGCATTCGGCGATCTTCCAGTGTCTACTCGGGCGTGAGAAGGGCGAGGTAGACAAGATCCTATTAACCGCGTCGGGCGGTCCTTTCTTCGGGATGGACAAGGGGAAGCTTTTAGACGCGGGTCCTGAAGACGCGCTCAAGCATCCGACGTGGCAGATGGGGCGTAAGATCACCATAGACTCCGCCACCATGATGAATAAGGGCTTGGAGGTCATAGAGGCCCACCACCTCTTCGGCGTGGCTTACGATGACGTGAAAGTGGTGGTGCATCGCCAGTCCGCCGTTCACGGCGGGGCCATCTTCGAGGACGGTTCCGTAATACTCCACGCCGCGCTGCCCGACATGCGGCTCCCGATAGCGTACGGCGTTTTGTACCCCGAGCGGTTGGATGTCGGCGCGGAGCCGGTAGACTTCGCGGGCATCTCCTGGACCTTCGACGAGCCCCGGGACGAAGTATTTCGGTGCCTGCCGCTCGCGGTGGAGGCCGGGAAGGCCGGTGGGGCTTACCCGGTGGCGTTAAACGCCGCCAACGAAGTCGCCGTCGAGGCCTTCCTTGAAGGCCGGATAAAATTCCTCCAGATAGCCGACGCGATAGAGGAGGTCCTCCAAATAGTCCCTGATTTCGGAGAAATGCAAAGCATGGAAGCCATAGAAGACGTCGACCGCTGGGCGCGAGAAGAAGCCGGGCGCCGGGTCGGGGATCAAACCCGATGACTATATTCGTCGCGATACTCGGCCTGATCTTCCTGATCGTCATCCACGAGCTCGGCCACATGCTGACCGCCAAAGCCCTCGGCGTCCGGGTGCCGGAGTTCGGCATCGGCTTCGGGCCCGCCATATTCAAAAAGAAATTCGGCGAAACCGTCTATTCTTTTCGCATAATACTACTGGGTGGTTTCGCCAAGATGGCCGGTATGGAAGATATTGGCAGCGTGGCCCAGCAGAAGGGTGAGCTCGGTCCCGACACTTATCCGTCCAAAGCGCCCTGGAAGCGGGCGCTCATCATCTTCGCCGGGCCTGGGGTCAACATAGCGGCCTGTGTCCTAATACTTGCCGGCACGTACCTGGTCGCGGGCGCGGCCACCGCGACTACCGAGGTGGATGAGGTCGTGCCCGAGACGTTTGCCGCCGAGGCCGGCGTCGAGGCTGGGGACCGGCTCGTGGGCTTGAACGGCTCCGGGATCAACGACTGGCAGACTTTTCAAGAGCGGGTAGCGGGCAAGGAACCCGGCCAGAACGTCACGCTGGCGGTCGAGCGCGGTGGAGAGCGGCTAACCTTCGACGGCAAGCTCTCAGAGAACCCCGGTGCCGAAGGGCAGGCGCTCGTCGGGGTCCAGCCGGTGGCGGAGATAACAAATTATGGGCTGTTAGGGTCGCTCGGGCTCGGTGTGCAGCAGACCGTGAACTTTACGACTCTATACGCGGGGGGCATTTACCAACTTATCACCGGTCAAATGGACTTCTTCGACAACGTATCGGGCCCGGTGGGCATAGTCGGGGCGAGCAGCGAGCTCGTCAGCCAGGGAGTTTACATAAGGTTTCTGGCGATAATAAGCCTCATCCTGGGCATTACGAACTTGCTGCCGATCCTGCCGCTCGACGGGGGACACCTGCTGTTTATAGCCGTAGAGAAGGTTATAGGGCGGCCCGTTAGTCAGCAGACCATGGGTAAGATCGCCTTTCTGGGACTGGCGCTGTTCATGACGTTGTTCTTGTTCGCAACTTACGCGGATATTAGTAAGATAATCGAGGGACAACCCTTCATTCCGAAGTAAAATAGTTGCGACTCGCAAACATTAGGAGAGAGATGACAGAGGCAACGGTACAGGAACGGCCGATCACGAGCCGCCAGATCACGGTCGGCGGCGTACCCATCGGGGGTGGCGCCCAGGTGGCAGTTCAGTCCATGACGAACACGATGACCTACGACGTCGAGAAGACCGTCCAGCAGGTCTACGACCTGAACGCCGCCGGCGCCGACCTCGTGCGCGTCTCGGTCAACGGTTCCAAGGCGTTAAAGGGTTTCCGGGAGGTCGTGTGGCGTTCTCCGGTACCCTTGATCGCCGACATCCACTTCGACTACCGGATGGCCCTCGGGGCCGCCGATGCTGGCGCGGCGTGCGTCCGCATCAACCCCGGAAACGTCGGCAACGACGACCGCTACCGGGCCGTTATCGAGAAGTGCCAGGAGACCGGCGTCGCCATGCGCATCGGGGTAAACTCCGGCTCGGTCGAGAAGAAATACTGGGACTTGCCAAAGCACGAAGCCCTGGTCGCCAGCGCCATCAGCAAGGTTGAGATCGCCGAGGAGATGGACTTCTATAACTTCAAGGTCTCCCTCAAGGCGAGCCACGTCCCGGAGATGGTCCAGGCCAACCGAAAGTTCCGCGAGTTTTCCGACGCCCCGCTACATCTCGGTGTTACCGAGGCCGGCACGAGAATCCCGGGGACGGCAAAGAGCGCGGCGGCCCTCGGCCAGCTTTTGCCCTACGGTATTGGGGACACCATCCGCATCTCGCTCGCCGAAGACCCGGTAGAAGAGATCCCGGTCGCCTACCATATCCTCTCCGCCCTCGATATCCGTCACCGGGGCCCGAACGTCATCGCCTGCCCGAGTTGCGCCCGCACCCTCGGGTTCGACGTGATCGGGATGGCCGGCAAAGTAGAAGACGCCCTAAAGCACTACGAAGACCACTTCACCGTCGCCGTCATGGGCTGCATCGTGAACGGCCCCGGCGAGGCCCGCGACGCCGATTACGGCGTGGCCGGCGGCAAGGACGACGGCGTCATTTTCTCCAAAGGCGA
>JBARZM010000047.1:0-4475 GCA_049650095.1 Rubrobacteraceae bacterium
ACTTCGCCATCACCGTGACCTCTTCCTTCCCCGCCGGACCACCCGGAGCACCCGTACCGGCCCCCGAATCGTTGTTCGACGTGCCTATCGGAGCCGCCATCGCCGTGTTCCTGGGCCTCGCCGCCCTAGACCACTTGCTCACCTCGACCGTGTTTCGCACCCGCTACGAGACGGACTTGCGCGGTGGGATCAACCGCTTTCGGTGGCTCGAATATTCTCTTAGCTCGACGCTTATGGTGTTGCTCGTAAGCTTCTACGCCGGTATCACCGGCATCGCAGCCATTATCGGGATCATCGGGGCCAACGTGGCGATGATCCTGTTCGGGTGGCTGCAAGAGAAGATGAACCCGCCCGGCCGTCAGAGCACCACGATGATGCCGTTCTGGTTCGGTACATTGGCCGGGCTTGCCCCGTGGGTGGCGATCGTCGTGAACCTCGTCGGTGCAGAGACCGTACCGGACTTCGTCTACGGGATCTTCGTCTCCTTGTTCGTCTTCTTCATGAGCTTCGCCGTAAATCAGTGGTTGCAGTACCGGCAGATAGGACCCTGGCGCAGCTACGCCTTCGGCGAGACTGCCTACCTGGTCTTGAGCCTCGCGGCGAAGTCGGCGCTCGCCTGGCAGATCTTCGCCGGCTCCCTCGCGGGCTGAGGCGAGAGCCTGGTGTCCCGGCCGCGGCGGCCAACGGATATCCCGGAACAGTTTGAAGGAGATATACCGCGTAGTAGTTTGGGTAAACCTACCGGCGAGAACACCGGATAAAAAGTCAACCTGAAAATAGAGCGCACAGTGTTGCCAACTAAAAACCAGGTACAAGACACGAACATCATCGAGCTTTATCCCGATGGGGAGGTAGGGACTTTCGGGCCCGGCCAACGCGAGGAGGCCCTGTAGTGGCTCCGGTCGTGAGACAAGCGGAGCCCGCCGACAAAGCGTAGCCTAAAGACACCTGCCGGGTGAGGAAACCTCGGACGAACGAAACGGCGGTAAAAATTGGGACTTGATGGGCTCTAACGGGCAGGATAGCAACAAGACAAGCGTCGGGAGACCGGAGAGCCGGGAAAGAAAGCGGCGCCCGACCCGGATCCCGATCTCCCGACAGACCGGAAAGCTGCTCGCCCTCGCCGGGATCGCTGCGCTGATCCTCATCGCGTGGTTCGTGCCTAGTGCCTTATACATAGCCGTCGGCGGGTTCGCCCTGGCCCTCATCCTCTCGTTTCCGGTAGGGGCGCTTTCCCGTATCGTGCCCCGCTGGCTGGCGATACTGGTTACTTACCTCGTGTTGGTCGGGCTGCTGATCCTCGCGTTCGTCTTTCTCGTCCCGCTACTCGTAGATCAGTTGGGGAGCTTGATCTCCGCGGCGCCTGACATAGCCCGCAGCGCCGACCGGCTCGCCCGCAGCCTACTCCAGCCGCTCGCCGAGCGCAATATGCTCCAGGGGGCTTCACCCGAACAGGTGATAAGCGATTTCCTCAACCGGTTGTCAGGCCGCGCCCAAGACCTTGCCCAGAACCTTCTCGGCGGGCTCGCGGGGTTTGTCTCCGGCGTCGTGAACTTCGGGATAAACCTTATCGGCGCGCTGTTTGTCTCCGTGTACCTGCTGCTGGACGTCCGGAGGATCAAAGCCGTCTACCTGCGGACGCTCCCGCACCGCTACCGTTGGGACGGCCGGGAACTGTGGAACGCCGAAGGAGCCTCGCTCTCCAAGTATCTTGGTGGCCTGGCATTCGTGGTCGTGATCCAGGGCACGCTTACGGCCATTGGCCTATTCTTGCTCGGCATCCCCTACGCGCTGTTGCTCGGCGCCTGGGTCTCGGTTACGTCCATCATCCCGTATCTAGGAGCTTTTCTCGGCGCCATACCAGGCATCATCGTCGCTTTTTTTATATCCCCGACAAGAGGTATCCTGGCAGCCTTCGTTTACCTCGGGATACAGCAGCTGGAAGGAAACGTCCTGACGCCCCGCATCCAGGGCCAGGTTCTGAGGGTACACCCGATCATAGTGCTCCTCGCCATAGTTGTCGGCGGCGGTCTAGGTGGCCTGGTCGGGATTATAGTAGCCGTCCCGACGCTCGCCGTCCTGAGGGTCCTCTTCGATTTCTTCCGGGTCCGCTTGAGCCTGGAGAACACGGAGGAATAGAGGAGACCACGCGCCACCTGCTAGATGACCTCTTCGTCGCGGAGTTTTTCCATGGCCCCCCGGTCATAACCCAGGTCGACTAATATCTCCTCCGTTTGCTCCCCGACTTCGGGGATTGGGTCCATGCGAGGCTCCACGCCCTCTATCGTCACCGGCGGGACGAGCGCCCGGATGGTTCCAGCGGAGGAATCTACGTCCCGCCAACGTTCCCGGGCGGCGAGCTGCGGGTGGTCCACGAACTCCCGGACACTCCTCATGTTGGCGTTGGCTATGCCGGCATCCTCCAACCGCCCGATGACTTCTTCCCCGGTAAGGCCGCCGAAGACCTCCGAAATCTCACGCTCCAGCGCCTCGTTGTTCTCGACCCGTTTCGAGTTTGAGTCATAGCGCTGGTCCCCGGCGAGCCCGGGCCGCTCCAGGACTTGTTCGCAGAATTTCACCCATTCCCGCTCGTTCTGCAGCCCCAGGAAGACCGTGGTTCCATCGCCCGCCGGGAACGGGCCGTAGGGTGAGATGGCGGCGTGCCGGGACCCGGTGCGCGGGGGCTGCTCTCCGCCGTAAGCGGTGTAGTACGCCGGATAGCCCATCCACTCCCCCAAGGCTTCGAGCATGGAGACCTCGAAGTACGTGCCCGTCCCCGTGCGCTCCCGGTCGTAGAGGGCGGTGAGGATGCCGGTGAAGGAGTACATCCCGGCGGCGATGTCCGCCGCGGAGATCCCCGCCTTGGAGGGCGTCTCGGGCGTGCCCGTTACTGAGACCAGACCGGCCTCGCACTGCACAAGCAGGTCGTAGGCTTTCTTATCCCGGTAAGGCCCGCTCTCCCCGTAGCCCGAGATGCTGCAGAGGATCAAACGCGGGTTCTTCTCCCGGAGCTTCTCCGCCCCGAGCCCGAGGCGTTCGGCCGCGCCCGGGGCGAGGTTCTGGATGAACACGTCGGCCCCCGCGAGGAGTTCCTCCAGTATCTTCAGGGCTTCGGGGTCCTTCACGTTCAGGGTCAAGGATTCTTTGGAGCGGTTGAGCCAGACGAAGTGGCTCGCCAAGCCGTTTACCGTCGTGTCGTAACCCCGGGCGAAGTCTCCTGTTCCGGGACGTTCGATCTTTATTACGCGCGCCCCGAGGTCGGCGAGTTGGCGGCTGGCGAACGGGGCGGCGACGGCCTGCTCCAGGGAGACTACGGTGATCCCCTCCAGCGGTAGACCGGGCATCTTAGAAGGACCTCGGCAGGCCGAGTTCGTGCTCGGCGAGGTAAGAGAGGATGAGGTTCGTGGAGATTGGGGCCACCTGGTAGAGCCGGGTCTCGCGGAACTTGCGCTCGATGCCGTACGCCGCATCCACCCCGTAGCCGCCGAAGGTTTGCATCGCCACGTTGGCGGCCTCCCAGGAAGCGTCGGCGGCGAGCAGCTTCGCCATGTTCGCCTCGGCCCCGCAACTCTCCCCGGCGTCGAAGAGCCCGGAGGCTCTCTGGCGCATCAAGTCGGCGGCCTCTACGTGGGCGTGGGCCCGGGCTATCGGGAACTGTATGCCCTGGTTTCGCCCGATCTTACGCCCGAAGACTTCGCGTTCTTTCGCCCTCTCTGATGCCCGCTCTATAAACCACCGCCCGTCGCCGACGCACTCGGCGGCGATGAGTATCCGCTCGGCGTTTAGCCCGTCCAGTATGTAGCGGAACCCCTGCCCTTCCTCGCCGATGAGACTGGTTGCCGGGATGCGGGCGTCTTTGAAGGTGAGGGCGTTCGTCTCGTTGTTCATCATCACGCGCCGGGGCTCGACGGTGAGACCGTTGTTCACTATCTCCCTGAGATCCAGAAGAAAAGCCGAGAGGCCGTGGGAACGCTTCTCCACTTCCTCCAAAGGCGTGGTTCGGGCTAGTAGGATCATGAGGTCCGAGTGCTGGACGCGGGAGATGTAGACCTTACGTCCGTTCACCACGTAACCTTCGCCGTCCCGGACGGCGGTCGTTTGGAGGGAGGTAGTGTCGGTGCCGGCATCGGGCTCGGTTACGCCGAAGGCTTGCAGCCGGAGCCCGCCGCTGGCTATTTTCGGCAGGTACTCGCGCTTCTGCTCCTCGGAGCCGTGCTTCAAGAGCGTGCCCATCGTGTACATCTGGGCGTGGGCCGGGCCGGCGTTCGCCCCGCTGCGGTTGACTTCTTCTAGAATGATCGAAGCCCGGGAAAGGTCCATCCCGAGGCCGCCGTACTCCGGGGGGATCAGGGCCCCCAGATACCCCGAGTCGGTCATGGCCCGGACGAACTCTTCCGGGTAGCGCCGCTCTCTATCCAACTCTTGCCAGTACTCGTCCGGGAACCCCGCGCAGACCTCCCGCACTCCCTGACGCA
>JBARZM010000048.1:0-11846 GCA_049650095.1 Rubrobacteraceae bacterium
TTCGCGTTTATCGCTTTGATAATGTTGGCGATGTTCGTGATCTACTTGGCAAGAGGTCCGGTGGACCCCCTTATAGCCGGCGGCCTCTTCGTCTCTTTCCTGGCGTGCGCCGTGCCGGCGGTGTTCCTGCTCAAGCCTTTCGAGAGCCGGGAGGATTTTCTGCGCCGGAAGGCGGAGCGGGACCGGCGCCGGAAGGAGTCTCAAGATTCCGGAGATCGAGGGTCATAAGCAGCGCGTCTTCGTCGCCGTAATACCGGGGCCGCACACCGGTCTCGAAGAAACCGAGCGACTCGTAGAGCGCGCGGGCCGGCGCGTTTCCCGGCCGCACCTCCAGGTAAACTAAATTGGCGTCGGGATGTTCGGAGAGGGCGGTTTCTACCAGTTTCTTCGCGTATCCTTTCCGCCGGTGTTCCGGACGCACGGCTATGGTCATGATGTGAAGCTCGTCGGCGATGCGCTTTACCCCGATCTGGCCGGATATTCCGCCCGCTTCCTCTGCCACAAAGTACTGGCTGAGCGGGCTCTGTAGCTCCTCCCACCAGACCACGGCGCTCCAGGGTCGCGGCAGGCTCGCCGCGTCGACCTCCATGACTTCACCCAGGTCGTCGGGCTTCATCGGGCGGATGACGGCGTCCACTACCGGCTCCAGGGGTTCAGGTCTTTGCGGACCTCGGCATCCGGCTCGCGGACGTAGATCGGGACCAAATCCCCTGCGGCAACCGGCGCAAGGTCCGCCGATAGCACGTGTCCGGTGGCCGTTACCCGGTGAACGGGCGAACCGTCCGGCGGTATGTGGCCGGTTCCGGAGAGTACCTCCCGGTACCGGATCGCCCCATCACCAATAAGAAGCGGACTTCCTTCGAACCGAAGCTCTCCCGGTCCGGCGCAAAAGATGTTTCCGGATTCTTCGCCGGTGTACCGCTGGGCGAATACCTCGCCCCGCTTGGCGTCGAGGACCGCCAGGACGTCCGGGTGTCCCCCGGCGAGGGCCGGCGCCGAGAGGGCGGCCAGGGTAGAGTTGCCGGAGAGGGCGGTTCCGGCGCCGAGAGAGAGCGCGCGGGCGGTCGAGGCCGCTATGCGAATGCCGGTAAACGTGCCGGGCCCGACTCCGACCAGTATCCTCTCCACGTCTTCGAGGCCCTCGCCGGCGAAGTCCAGCGCGGCGTGGGCGGCAGGCAGAAGAGCCTCGGATGCGCCGCGTGAAGTGACGACGACTTCAGTCAAAACTTCCCGTTCGTCGTCCTCTTGACGGGCCACGGCGACCGATACGACCGGGGTCGAGGCGTCGAAGGCGAGTATCAGCATCCTTCCAGCCGTTCGGCTGCGGGACCGCCCAACTCTACGCCGCGCGTCCCGGGCGTCGCGTGGGAGAGATGGACGACGGTGGGGTTTTGCAGGAGGCCGAGGGCGGGCTCGGCCCACTCGATGAAGGTTATGGCCCTGGGGTCCAGGTAGTCGTCTAGCTCCAGCACATCCCGGGACTCCAGCCCTTCGAGCCGGTAGAGGTCTAGGTGGTTGACCGTTACCCGCCGTCCGCCGACGGAGCCTTCGTAGCCCCGGGCCATCTGGTAAGTCGGGCTTGTTACCCGTTCTTTTACGCCGAGGGCTGCGGCGGCGGACCTGACGAACGTCGTCTTGCCGGCCCCGACTTCGCCGGAGAGCACGACGACATCGCCGGGTTTCAGAAGGCCCGCCATCCGGGCGGCAAAGGCCACGAGCGCGGTTTCGTCGAGTTCTTGCTTTTTCATCGCGGTAGCCGTTGGTAGTTACCAGAGACCGGGTTGGAGAGGTTCGCGCTCAGACTCGGCTGGTTGGGGAACGTTGAGGGTATCGTAGGTGGCGGGCCGTTCGGCGGCGAGCAGGTCCGGGAGCCGGGCGAAGTCCGAGAGCAGTAGCGCCCGGTCGGCCGGGGTATAGAGTGCCCGGTGCAGGGCGAGCGTCGGGAAGACGTAGCGACCATCGAGCGGTATGGCCCGGCCCCGGATGCGGGAGGCGGCCTCTTTGCGGCCCGTGAGGACCCGGCTCGCAAGGTCTCCCGTTGCGACGACGACCTTCGGGTCTATCGCGGAGATTTGGGCCATCAGGTACGGCCGGCAGGAGCTAACCTCCGCCGGCCTCGGCGGCCGGGGTGATTCGCCCGGCGGGCGGCATTTTACGAGGCTCGTCAGGTAGACCTTCTCGCGTTCCAAACCGGGCGAACCCAGCATCCGGTCGAGGAGCATGCCGGTGGCGCCCTGAAACGGGTGGCCCGCTTTGTCCTCGTTGAAACCGGGCGCCTCGGAGACGATCAGCAGTTCGGCGTTTAGCGGGCCGTCGCCGAAGACGACCTGGCTCCGGCTCTGGGAGAGGCCGCATTTCGTGCAGCCCAGGGCCTCTTTCTGTGCTTCGGCGAAGTCCAACCTCTAGAACTCGTCGGTCTCCGGGAGGAAGATGCCCGCGACGACGTAGGCAATGATCACCACGATGTTCGGGCCCGGGATGAATATCGCCAGCAGCACCGTGAGCAGCCGCACCAGGTTCGGACTCCAACCGTAAGTACGGGCGAGCCCACCGCAAACGCCGAGTATCCAACGGTCCCTCTTCGCCCTTTTCAAATCCAAAACGGTACCTCCCCGGCTCTCAACGAACCTCTAAGCTATCGTGGCGATTCTATCACGATAGACCCCTGGCTTACCGTCCGACGAGCACGTTGTCTATGAGCCGCGTCTTGCCGAGCCGGGCCGCCAAAGAGAGCAGTATCTCGCCCCCGGTAGTCACCGGGCCGAGAGATGCGGAGTCCGTGGCGGAGACGTATTCGATGTCGATGAGCGGCTCGGAGGAGACTAATTCACGGACCATCGTCTCTAGTTCTTCGGGGTCGCGGCTACCGGACTCGCGGGCTTTGGAGAGGGCGCGGTACAGGGTGGGGGCCGCGGCCCGTTCGTCGTCGTTCAGGTAGACGTTGCGGGAGCTCATCGCCAGGCCGTCGGGCTCGCGGATCGTTGGGCAGACTACGAGGCGGGTTGGGAAGTTGAGGTCTTCGATCATGCGGCCCACGATCACGGCTTGCTGGGCGTCTTTCTGGCCCATGTACATCCTATCGGGGCCGACGATGTTGAGCAGCTTGGCGAGCACCGTGGCGACCCCGGCGAAATGCCCCGGCCGCGAGGCGCCTTCCAGCACGTCTTCGAGACCGCGCACCCGGACTTCGGTGGTGAAAGTTTCGGGGTAAATCTCTTTGGCATCCGGGATAAATACGGCGTCCGCGCCGATTTGCCGGGCGAGGTCCAGGTCTCCGGCCTCGTCTCGCGGGTAGCGGTCGAGGTCTTCGCCCGGCCCGAACTGCAGGGGGTTTACGAAAATGGAGATCATGAGCGTTTCGCACTCTTCCCGGGCCCGGTGCGCCAGGGAGAGGTGACCTTCGTGGAGGTAGCCGAGCGTGGGCACGAGGCCGAGCGGCCTTTCGGCCTCGAACGCCCTCACCTCATCCAAACCGCGCAATACTCGGGGACTCTTTCCCATGCCGGGATTCTCGCTCTTTGAAAGATACAAATCCAGTTATCCGAAACTATTTGAAGTACCGGGCAGCGGAGTCTATGTCCCCGGCGCTTCCGGCCAGGGTTACCACGTCCCCCTCCCTGAGGGCTATCTCGTGCCCGGGCACGTGGTCGGGGACCATCACGCCGCCGTCGCGCTCTATCATGAAGACCATCACGTCTCCCGGCAGCGTGAGCGTATCTAGGGTACGGCCGTGCAAGCCACCGTTTGTGACCCGCACCTCGCGCACCTCCTGCATCTCGT
The DNA here is from genome assembly GCA_049650095.1 of Rubrobacteraceae bacterium. Taxonomy (GTDB): domain Bacteria; phylum Actinomycetota; class Rubrobacteria; order Rubrobacterales; family Rubrobacteraceae; genus SIRX01. The sequence goes on from JBARZM010000048.1 coordinate 3,781, forward strand.
CCACGTCGGCGGTCATCGAGAACGTGCCGGGGCTCAGGACCATGCTTTCGATGGTCAGCACGGCCGAATAAGCGGGGTTTGTCACCCGGGCCCCGCACTCGCGGAAGTCACTGTTAAGGGCCGGGTTTTGGACCCAGGAGATCACGTTCTCCACCCCGTACTCGTTGTGGGCGACCCGGCACAGCCGGAGATTCTCCTTGTCGCTGTGGCGCATGGCGACGACCGTGTGGGCTTTCTCGACCCCGGCTTCCTCCAGAACGTGCTGGTAGACCTTCTCGGAGCCGTTCTCCGACATACCTTCGATCTCTTTGGCCGGTATCAGGACGGTGTCGTATTCGTGTTCGCGCAGCCGCCGGGACAATAGTTCGGCGCTGCTGCGGGGTCCGATCACGATTATCCTCTCGCGCTCTTCTTTCTCCGGCGAGATCCAGCCGAACAGTATCGGGGATATGGTGCAGGTGATGACCGCGACGAGGATGACCGCCGAGTTGACGGCCTCGGTAATGACGCCCAGGTCCAGCCCGATGGCCGCGGCGGCGATTATCAGGGAGAGCCGCGCGCTCATGAGCACCCCGGCCCCCAGGGTCTCCCGCCACGAGAACTGGAGGCGGAGGATCAGGATCGGCCCGAGCTTCACCGCGTAGGCCACCCCGATCAGGATCGGCACCAGCAGCAACGCCCGCCCGGAAGAAAGCAGCGCCGGCAGATCAAAGCCTACGCCCACCATGATGAAGAAGATGGGAACGAAGAAGCCGTAGCCGATGCCCTCCAGCTTCTCCTTCAACTCGGAACTACCGCCGCTTGAGAGCGCGGACACTACGACTCCGGCCAGGAACGAGCCCAGTATGTACTCTATGCCGAGGCCTTGGGCCAGGGCCATAAACAGTATCGCCAGGGCGAACGCCCCCTTGATGCCGAGCTGCGCCGTCGCCGACGAGAGCTGCTGGAAAAGCCGCCCCACCGAGGAATAGCCCTTGAAAAACATCGTAATACGGTAGACCACCAAAAACGCCGCTATGAGGGCCAGCACCAGCAGAAGCTCCACCGAAAGTCCCTGGCGGTAGAAGATCGAGTACGCGCTAATGAGCAAGATGGTCGAGAAGTCGGCGATCATCGCCGAGACGATAATCGTCTGTCCGTAACTCCCGCCGGTAAAGCCTTGCTCCTTGAGAACCGGCATGACGACCCCGAGAGAAGTCGTGGAGAGGATGAGGGCCATGATCCAGGGGTCCCGCACAAGGCCCTGGCTCCAGAAGATTAGCCCCGCCCCGATCGAGGCCGCCAGAACGAGGACCATCAACGCGGTTCCCGTTCCCAGGGGGCTGGTGAATATCCGCTTTAACCTGGAAGAGTCCTCGTCGCCGCCTGTCGTAAAGCTACCCAGGTCTATCTCTAGCCCGGAGAGGAACATGAGAAAAGCGAAGCCTAAAGGCGCGAGGATGCCGAGTATCGGTTGGTCCTCCGGCACGATCCCGAGCCCGCTCCGGCCGACGATAATGCCCGCCACGAGCTCCCCGACCACGATAGGTATAAACAAACCCTTGATCCGGGAGAGCAGGATCGGCACCGCGAACGCCAGGAATATGACGACCATCAGCGGCAGGAAACTCGTATCTATGTGCGCCACGCAGAGATCCTCTCTCGTAGAACGATGCCCGCCACGCTAAAGACGAGAAAAGAAATAAGCCTACTCAGGAGATGCAAGACTTCAGCAGAGGGAAGTCTACAACAACGAACGGAAAATTATTACCGGGCAATCCTCGCGGTAGCGTACCCGAGCGCGTCGTCCGGACCCATACTCCGGGCTTCGAGCAACCTGGCGCAGCCGGCGACGTAGCCGACGTCCGGGGCGGTAACGGGTTCGATGTTCGTCCCGAGGAGTCCTTGTCCCAGGGCTTCTATTCGCCCCCGCATTTTCCCGTAATCCGGCATGACATATGGCCCGGAGTCCCGGCTGGCTTGGAGAAACTCCTTGCAGAGCGACCGGTGGCGTTCGATGTGTTCATCGTTCAAACGCGGCCCCTGGGCGGCGAGCCGGTCGGCCCAGCACAGGACCGCCAACTCTTCGCCGAAAGGCCCGGCGGCCCGGACGAGCCTCTCCGGCGGGTAGTCGGACCGGGGATTGCCCATGAAACCTATCTTCAGGTGCAACGCGGTGAGGCTCGTCACGAGGTCCGTGGCCCCGGCGGAAGCCCCTAACCTCCGGCAGATGCGGTAGGCGAGCCGGGCTCCCAAAGTATCGTGGGCCACGAACATTACCTTTCCCTCGTACTCGCCCCGCGTCAAGGGTTTGGCTATGTCGTGGAGCAGGCCGACGAGCCTCAGGGCGTCGATCCGGTCTTCACGAACTTCGGCCCCGATCCGGCCTTCCTCCAACTCCCGTTCTATCCGGTGGATGACCTCCAGCGTGTGCCCGAATACGTCGAGGTGATGAAAAGGACCTTGTTCCAGGCCCTTGGCCAACCCTAGCTCCGGCACGGCCTCCCGCAGGGCCCCGATGTCCAGCGGGGCCTCTAACGCGCCATAGATATCCAACGGCGCGTCTATCGCCGCCGGCGGGATTTCTTGCGGCTGGTATTCGGGTTCGGACGGCCCTTCAGCGGCCCCGACTCTACGTCTTCCCTCTCGGGCTTCTCCTGCTTGCCCTTCTTCTGGGCCTTCAAGTCGGCTATGCGCTGGGCGCGGCGCTTTTCGGTGAAAGCGAAAAACGTCGTCAGGATAAGGAAAAAGAACACGGCGTTGAGCAGGAGGCCCGGTAGTTGCTCCTGGCCGATGCCGAAGCTCTCGGGGAAGGCGACGCTCATCACGTACAGGATCACCGCGTAGAGCACCATGAACATCGCCGCCCGCCGAAGACCGGCCTTCCAGTCAAGGTTTTTCATCATCTGTATAGCTCCTCTCGACTCGCCGGGGGTTCACCCCGGTCGTTACTTCATAGTTTATCGTGCCGGCCCAACGTCCGACTTCCTCGGCCAGGATACGACCGCCGGCCTGTTCGCCGATCAGGACCACCTCATCCCCGACCTCTACGGAGTCATCGACCCCGAAGACCGAGGCGTCCATCGTAACCCGCCCGAGCAACGGCCTCCTCCGGCCCCCGATCAGGGCCTCAGTAGGCTTCCCGGAGAGCGTCCGACGATACCCTTCGGCGTACCCGGCCGGGACAGTTGCCGCGCGCATCGGCTCCCTAGCCCGGAACGTCAGGCCATAGGATACCCCGTCGCCCGGCTCCAGATGGCGGATGTCCGCCACGTAGCTCTTCAGGCTCAGGGCGGGTCGCAAGGCCTCGTCGCGGGGGTCTCCCTCGTCTCCGGCGGGATGCAGGCCGTAGAGCGCCACACCGGGGCGCACGCAACCGTAATAGGATTCCGGATGCCAGAGGGTTCCGGCGGAGTTGGCCGCGTGCATCAGCGCGCCGCCGAACGGGTAAGCGGCCAGGACTTCGTCGAAAACCCGGATCTGGCGTTTAGTCTCTTCCGCGTCGGAGTCCGCGCAGGCGAAGTGCGTATAGACGCCGGCAAGTTGGCCGCCCAGAATACGACGCGCCTCCCCCACCTCGCCCGGTTCGACGCCCCAGCGGTTCATCCCGGTATTCACCTTCAAATGGGCCGAAACGCCGGGATGAGCCGAGATGCGTCGCGCGCTCTCCAGAGAATGGGCCGTTACTGTGAGGCGATACTCTTCAGCGGCCGGCAACCGGTCCGGCAGGAGGTCCGTGAACACCAATATCGGTTCGGATATGCCGCCTTCTCGAAGTTCCGCGCCCTCCTCCACCGTAACGACGGCGAAGGATTCGGCGCCGGCGTCCCGGGCCGCGAGCGCGACCTCTACGGCCCCGTGCCCGTAGGCGTCGGCTTTCACCACGGCCATGAGGCTGGAGGACGGCGCGCGGCGTTTGAGTTCCCGGACGTTATGCCGAACGGCCCCGAGGTCCACCTCGATCCAGGCGCGGCCCGGAACGCCCGTACCGGAGATAGTCCGGTTCACTACTACGGGCGCGGGTTCAGGATATGAAGGGTGAGTATGTCCATGCGGGAGAGTGTGCCGTGAAACCTTCCATCCTTAGTGACGGGCAGGATCTTGAGTCGCTGCTCGGCCATCATGGTCGCCGCCTCAGAGAGCGAGTCCTCCGGCGAGATCGTCACGGGCTCCTCCGTCATCACCTCACCAACCGTCACACCGGCGCTCTTGAGGACCTCTTCCCGGTACTGGTTCCAGTCCCCGAGCGGCACGATGCCCCCCAGAATATCCAGAAAGCCCGGGGATTTAATCTCCGCGTCCCGGAAGATAAGGTCCCCCTCGGTAACGATGCCGGCGAGCTCCTCCCCTTCCACGACCGGCGCCCCCGAAACCCGGGACTCGGCAAACAGCCGGATAGCATCCTCCACCGTATCTTGCGTCCCGAGCGTCGGCCACTCCTCGTGCATCACATCGCCGACCCTCATCTCCCGAATGTCTTGCTGCTCCACGTACCGCCCCCGAAATTTCGACTTCTACATAACGTGTACCCGGATGTTACCGTAGATGCTGGCCCGTAACCGGTCGAGGCCTACACGACTTCCGCGATGGCCCTCGGCAGATAAGGCAGCAAATCCGTGGCGATGAAGCTCTCGGCAGGTAAGCCGGTCTCTTCACCCCAAAGTTCCGAGGCGCGACCGTGGACCCAGGCCCCCGTCCGGGTGGCTTCGTAAGGTTCCATACCCCGCGATAAAAGAGCTCCGATCGCGCCGGATAACACGTCCCCCGTCCCGGCGGTGGCGAGCGCCACGTTGCCGGTTGAGTTTACGGCGGTCCGTTCGCCCTCGGCGACTATGGTATCCGAGCCTTTGAGCAGCACGCAGCAGCCGTACTTTTGCGCAGCTTCCCGCGCCGAGTGGAGCCTGCGGGCCTGAAGCTCTTTCGTGCCGGTCTCTATCAAACGGCTTAGCTCTCCGGGATGTGGCGTGATGACGGTCGGCGCGGCTCTTTGCGCCAGCGCGTCCGAGCCGGAGAGGTTGGAGATGGCGTCGGCGTCCAGCAGCACCGGCGCTCCGACTTCCCGCAGGATGCCTTCTACGAGTTGTCGGCTTTCGTCGCCGGTTCCCATACCGGGCCCGACCACGAGGGCGGTCGCGCGCCGGGCTTGCTCCAGGACTTGTTCCAGCGCCCCGGATACCATCTGGCCCGACTCGTCTTCCAGCACGCCGTAAACTAGCGCCTCCGTGAGCCGGAGATCCACCGCCGAAGCCGCGCTTTGGGAGGTCGCGAGAAAGACTATTCCGCAGCCGGTCCGCTGGGCGCCCTCGACGACCATGACGGGGGCGCCGGTCATTTTGTAGGTCCCGGCAACCACTAACAATGCGCCGGCCGAATATTTGTGGGCCGGTTCTGCGGTGCGGGGGATCGTTCCTCTCAGCAAGGCGGCATCGGTCCAGGCGACGGTGGGCTCCACGTCGGCCTCGGGCGGGATGCCGATGTCCAACACGGCAACCTCGCCCGCGTGCTCGCGCCCCGGGGAGATGACGCACCCGATCTTCGCGGCGTGGGCGCAGATCGTCAGGTCGGCCCGCACCGCCTCGCCCTGCACCTCGCCCGTCGAGCCGTCGACGCCGGACGGGACGTCCACGGCGACGGTCGTCGTCCCGGCGTCGTTTAGTTGCCGGATCAGGCCTGCTTCCTTTTCCCGTACCTCGCCGGAGAACCCGGTCCCCAGCAGGGCGTCCACGACCAAGTCTGTTCCATCGAGCAGTTCGTCCAGGTCTTCCGGGCCGTGGATCTCAATTCCGAGGTTTCGCAGTATCTCAAGGTTCGTACCGGGATCTCCCTCGTACTCGTCTTTCGTGGCGACCACGGTGACCTCCACCCCGGTCCGGTGAAGTTCACGGGAGATCACGAACCCGTCCCCGCCGTTGTTGCCGCCGCCGCAGACGGCGAGCGCTCGGAGCCCGAGGCTCCGCAGGCGGCGCGAAGGGTAGCGCGCCAGTATCTCTTCGGCCATTGCGGCCCCGGCCCGCTCCATCAGGACGCCGCCGGGTATGCCGAGGTTTTGGGCGCCGGTGTCGGCGCGGGACATCTCGTCGGCGGAGTAGAGCTTCAGGAAGACTCCTTGCGGCGGATGATGGCGACGGCTACGGCGGAGAGTTCGGAGTGGGTGATGGATATAGAAATTTCGTCCTCCCGGACGCCGACCATCGAGGCGAACTGTTCTATCTTGCCGAAAATTCGGACGGTCGGGGCCTGGCGGGGTTTCCGCAGCACCTCGACGCCGTTCCATTGGATCAGGCCGCACCCCAATGCTTTCGTTACGGCCTCTTTCGCGGCCCAGCGCCCGGCGTAGTGCCGCTCGGCGAACCGGTACTTCTCACAATATGCTATCTCCGCCTCCGTGAAGAGGCGTTGCCGGATACGCGGCGTCCGCTCCAGGGCGAACGTCATCCGCTCCACGTCCACAACGTCCACCCCGATCTCCGGCACCACGAAATTATTTATGTTTTCCATAGCCCGTAATGTTACGGCAGGATTGCTTCGTAGGAAAGAGGGGTATCATCCAATAGATGGATGCCGTGATTATTGGAAACCCGAACTCCGGACGCGCCGGCGACGAAAATCGGCTGGAACGCTACGCGGACATACTGCGCCAGGGCGGCGTAAAGACCGAGGTGCTAAACACCGAGCGCCCGGACCACGCCACCGAGCTCGCCACCGAGGCCGGAGACAAGCTCGTCGTGGCCGCCGGGGGCGACGGCACGATCAACGAGGTCGTAAACGGCCTTCACAAAAACGCGACCCTGGGCATCCTGCCGCTCGGCACGGCGAACGTGCTGGCGCGGGAGCTCGAGATCCCGCTAAAGCCGGAGAAAGCCTGTCAACGAATATTGGAAGGGAAACCTTCGCGGATAGACGTTGGGGTGGCGACAAACCGGGAAGGCGAAGAGCGGCGTTTCACCTTCGTGGCGGGCATCGGCTTCGACGCCAACGTGATTTACACGGTTACGCCGCGCCTGAAGCGATACTTCAAGGCGCTGGCTTTCATACTATCGGCCTTCAGAGTCTACGCCGAGGAGGAGTTCCCCGCGATACACCTCCACCACGGCGATACGATCTACGTTACGCAGTTCGTCATCCTCGCCAACGGCCGGCGTTACGGCGGCGATTACCAGGTATCCAGCGAAGCTTCGCTACACAGCGGCGAGCTGGAGGCGATTTTGGTAGAGCGGATCAGCGCCCTCATCCGGCCGGACATACTGGGCCGCATACTGGCCCGGAGGCCACTAAGCAGTTCCATGCGCTCCATCGGGGCCCAGGAAGTCGAGGCCCGCTCTCCGGGAACCGAGGTCCCCGTCCAGATAGACGGCGAGCTCTGGGGCCGACTCCCGATGAAATTCCGCATCGAACCCGAAGCCCTAAAGGTGATCCGCTAACCACACCCCAGGCGCCGCCGAGAGTTCATGTCGTCTTACCGGCGGTCCGGCAATGCCAGCCGGAGACCGAGTCCTATCAGCACACTGCCCGTAAACCACCGCAAAACGTTCGCAAAAGCCGGCTTTCTAGCGAGCGCCCCGCCCAGCGTCCCCGAAAAATAGGCTATGACGCTGAATATCACCAGCGCCAACATCGTAAACATCGAACCGAGGACCAGCATCTGCGACGCGGCGGCTCCCGTGCCCGCGCCAGCGTGCACGAACTGAGGAAGAAAAGCCAGGAAGAACAGTGCGATCTTGGGGTTGAGCACGTTCGAGGCCACGCCCCGAAAAAAGACCTTCCCGAACCCCAATTTCGGGACAGAATCCTCTCGCAGGGAGAAACCTTCCCTGCTCAAAAGAGACTTGACCCCGAGGTAGATCAGGTACGCGGCCCCAACGTATTTGACCACCGTGAAAGCCGTCGCCGAAGAACGCAACAACGCGGAGAGGCCGACGGCGGCCAGCGCCGTATGAACTACCAGTCCCGAACAGGCGCCCCAAGCCGACACGAGCCCCACCCGTCTCCCCTGGGAAACTCCCCGGGTAACCACGTAGATCATATCCGGCCCCGGCGTAACGATAAGCGCCAACGAGGCCGTCAGAAACAAAGCCAAATTCATCTCG
>JBARZM010000049.1:0-2931 GCA_049650095.1 Rubrobacteraceae bacterium
CTTTGGAGCCGATCACCTCTGACGCCCGGACCGGGCCGTAAGAGCGCGAGCCGTCCGGCGGATACCGGCAGGCGGCGACGGCCCGGGCGGCTTCTTCGGCGTTGTTCACTAGCGGCACGATCACGCCCATCGCCCCGGCATCCAAAGTTCGTCCGATCAGCCCATCGTCGTTCGTCAGTACCCGGGCGAACGGCGTGGCCCCGGCGGCGTCGGTGGCCTGGAATATGGAGACCATGGAGGCGAGGTCGGCGAGCCCGTGTTGGCCGTCCACGCAGACGTAGTCATATCCGGCGCGGGCCGCCAACTCGGCCGCGAAAGCGTCCGGGATCATGGACCAGATCCCGAAAGTCGTGCGGCTTCCCTTCCAGGCTTCCCGGAGCTGGTTAGCGCGCATCCGGCCCATCCAGCAACACCACGTGTACCTCCCCCGGACCGTGCACCCCAATGGAGAGCGTCATCTCTATGTCGCCGGTCCTACTCGGCCCGGTATGGAAGCAGAGGTTGGCCGGTACTGAGCCAGAATATCTCTCTATAGCCTCTGGAACCGTGCGGAGCACCCGGTCCACGGGGACCACCGCGACGTGTACCGGCGGCAATAGCGTAACGGAACGGCCCATGCCCGGGCCGCCCGCGAGCACCAGGCTGCCAGTCTCGGCGATGGCCCACTCAGCCGTCGTGATCCCGATGTCCGCGCTCGCCGCGACTTCCCGGCCGTCGTCCAGGTCTCGCCAGAGGACTACTTCGGCCCCGCTCTCCTCCAACGGACCGTCGAGGCCGAGTTCTTCCAACTCTTCGACGTCCCACCGCACGAGGAGTTTCGCGTTCCGCTCTTCCGCCAGGGAAAGTAAATAGTCCCGTACTTCTCCGGCAGACGCCACCTTCTTCCCGCGGCCGCCCACCGCCTCCAACTCTTCGAGGAACCTGGATGATGGGTCTTCCATGGGCTCGCGCTCTCGCGGGCTGCCTTCCGGGGTCCAGGCTACGTCCGGGGCGCGGGTGGGCTGGTATCTTCCGGAGCGGGTCCGGTGACGGATCCTATCCAGAAACTCCGTGCGGTCGGCCATCTTAGATGCCTTCCTTCCAAAGCTCCCGGAAAGACTTCTCCGCCAGCGGCGGCAAGTCGCGGCTCTTCGTCCACCCACCGAACGGACCGGGCAGAGAACCCACTTTCAGCGCGCCGTCCCGGACGAGCGGTTTTTGAACGGCGCGGCCCGCCTTGGTGGTGATATTGTAGAGGGCCGGACTTTTCATCGTAGTCTCGAAGCCTTTGAAGGCTATCTCCTGCGCCTTTCCGGCGAGCCCCTCATCCACCTGACGGCCCCGGAGTTTCAGTAGCAGATCGTGCAGCGGGATGCCGACGGGGCAGGCTTCGGAGCACGCGCCGCAGAGCGACGAGGCATGGGGCAGGTCTTTGGCCTCCTCGCTTCCCTTTAGCAGCGGCGTGATGACGGCGCCTATAGGGCCGGAGTAGGTGGAGCCGTAGGCGTGGCCGCCGGTCTGGCGGTAGACCGGGCAGACGTTCAGGCACGCGCCGCACCGGATGCAGTAGAGGGCCTCCTCGAACTCCGTGCCGAGCAAGTTCGAGCGACCGTTGTCCAGCAGGATCAGGTGAAACTCCTCCGCCCCGTCTAGCTCGCCTTCGCCCCGCGGCCCGGTGACGAAGTTGGTGTAGACGGAGAGCTTCTGGCCGGTCGCGCTGCGCGCCAGAAGTTGGATGAATACCGAGAGGTCCTCGAAGCGCGGCACGAGCTTCTCTATCCCCATCACTACGACGTGAACCGGCGGCACGGTCGCCACGAGCCGTCCGTTGCCCTCGTTGGTGACGGTGGCTATCGTGCCGGTCTCGGCCACCCCGAAGTTCGCCCCGGTAATGCCGATGTCCGCCGCCAGGAACTTTTCCCGCAGGCGTTCGCGGGCGAACTTGGTAAGGGCCTCTACGTCCGGCGGGAGTTGCTTGCCGGCGGCGTCCGAAAGGATTTCGGTAATTTGGCGCAGGTTCAGGTGAAGTATCGGCCCGATAATGTGCGAGGGCGTGTCGCCGGAGAGTTGGGCGATCCACTCTCCGAGGTCGGTTTCGACTATCTCCAGATCGAGGTCCGCGTAGTCCTCTTCCAGGCGCCTATTTAGCTCGATCTCCTCGGTCGCCATGCTCTTTGATTTGGTGACGATTTTCGCCCCCCGCCGCCGCGCCAACTCCCCGACTTACCGAACCGCGTCCTCGCCGTCGGAGGCGAAGAAGACGTTGCCGCCCCGCGCCTCGACCGCCCCGGCCATCTGCGCGAGATAGCCTTCCAGGTTCGCCATCGTCTCTTGTTTTGTGTGGTAAGCCTTCTCCCGCAACTCCGGCGCGTCCGGCAGGGCGTGGAGCGCCGCGTTCCGAACCGCGACGGATTTATTGGTAAAAAGCTCGACCGCATCGTGCAGCTCTTGGTCCTGGACAGCTTTGCGGCCCCGCTCGTTGAAACCTTCGACGGGACTCGCGATGCCTTCGCGACGCTGGTCTTCGGTTTCACGCCGCCGGACGGATTTTCCGGTCTCCATCTACGGGCTACCTCCATTTCCGGGGTCCAGTACCTGGGCCAGATGCAGTACACGCGTATCGTATCCGGTGCGCCGGAGCCGGCCCGCCAGGTGCATCAGGCAGCTAGAGTCACCGGATACTAGAGTATCCGCCCCGCTCTTCTCCAACGCCTTTATCTTCTCGTCCGCCATCGCGGTGGATACGTCGGGCATCTTCACGGCAAACGTGCCGCCGAACCCGCAGCAAAGCTCCTCGTTCTCCCAGTCCACCAAGTTCAGGCCATCTACCTCGCGCAGAAGCTCCCGCGGTTCTTCCAGCAACCCGAGCTCCCGGCGCTGGTGGCAGCCGCAGTGAAAGACCGCTTTCCCGTCGTACCGGGCGCCCAGGTCTTTGACCCCGAGCACGTTTAC
>JBARZM010000050.1:0-5731 GCA_049650095.1 Rubrobacteraceae bacterium
TCTACGTGCTGGCGCTCCTGGTCCCTTTCGTTCTCTTCAACCTGTCCCTCAAGGCGGTTCGCGTCGCTTCGTTGCCTGGCGAGCACGGGATTTTGGGGGCGCTCGGGCTCATGCGTTCGGACCTGCTGTTCAACGCGGGGTATGCTCTGCTGTGGATCGGGCTGTTCGCGGTCGCGAGGAGAGGGCTCTCACGGCTTTTCGTAGTGGCGCTATTTCACGCGGCGACCGTCCTGATCCTGCTCGTCGCAGCGGTGGCGCACGGATTCTACGGGGTTACCGGGACTACGCTGGATTCCAGCACCGTACTCTTCTTCTTCTCTTATCCCAGGGAGATCGGGGCCATAGTAGTCAGCGAGGTTACGCCGGCGCTCGTCGTTGCGGTCTCGGCCGTTTTGCTCTACGCGGTTTTCGGCCCCTGGCTGCTGGCGCGCTTCGCGGGTCGCCTTCGCGGGTGGAGTGCTGGCGGCGACGCTTCACAAAGACGCGCTTGGGCGGGCCTCCTCCCCGGGACGTTGCTCGCAGCGGTCGCGCTACTCTTTCTATCTCTCCTACCCGGCGGTCCGGCCGGCGCCAGCGCAAACTTCGCCCGGGACGCTTTCGTCAACGTGGCGATGACGGAGCTCGAAGACCTGGTAGCCTGGAACGAGGGCCCCTACGCGAACGTCGCCGCCGTCCGCGACGAGCTGCCCACCGAAACGAGTCTCGCGCCGACGGAGCAGACCCGCAAGCGCAACGTCGTCCTGGTCGCGCTGGAGTCCACCCGCGCCCGCTCGGTAACGCCCTACAACGAGGACCTGAAGACCACGCCCTACCTCGACCAGTTGGCGGAGGAGAGCCTCTTCGCCGAACGGGCCTACGCGCCCGTCCCGCACACGACCAACGCGCTCGTCGCCTCGATCTGCGGCATAGACCCGCCAAACCGGACGGGCACGTATTTCGTGGGAAGCAATATCCCCGCCCAGTGCCTCCCCGACCTCTTGAACGGGCAGGGCTACAATTCCGTGTACTTCACCTCTTCGGTCCAGACCTTCGAGCGGCGGCCGGAGGTGGTGGACAACATGGGCTACGACGAGTTCTACCCGGTCGAGACCATGGACACGGAGGGCTTCGAGGAGGCCAACTACTTCGGCTACGAGGACGACATCATGTTGGAGCCCAGCAAGCAGTGGCTCCAAAAGAACGGAGACGAGCCCTTTATAGCCACCTACGAGACGATCACGCCGCACCACCAGTACCTCGCGCCCCAGAAACGTTACGGGCGCAAGGACTTCGCCGATGACGACCAGCTGAACCGTTACCAGAACTCCGTCCGCTACCTGGACTTCTTCGTGAAGAACCTCATCGACCAGTACAAGGAAATGGGGCTCTACGAGGACACCATCTTCGTCATCTACGGCGACCACGGCGAGGGCTTCGGCGAGCACGGACGCTCCCAGCACGACAACGTGCTGTGGGAGGAGGGAGTGCGCATCCCCATGATGGTCGTAGACCCCGCGCGTCCCGAGGGCGGGCGCGTCGAAAAGCCCGTCAACCAGTTAGACATCCTGCCGACCGTGGCGGACCTGCTCGGCTACGAGATAAAGGGCGGCGAGTACCCGGGCTACTCCCTCCTGAACCCGCCCGCCGAGCGTACCCTGAAGTTCAGTTGCTGGTACGAAGAGCAGTGCCTGGCAAGCGTGAAGGGCGACCGGAAATACATCTACAACTACGACAACGCGCCCGACGAGTTCTACGACCTCTCGGAAGACCCCCTGGAGAAGAACAACATCGTGGACGAAGTCCCCCAGGAGGAGATCGAAAAGCGGCGCGAGGAACTGCTGGAGTGGCGCGCCCGCTCGGACGCCGCGTACGGCGGGTAGCGGAACCCGCTAGAAACTTATTATCCCGAGCGCCCAGAGAGTCGAGATGATGATGGGCTGATGGACCAGGTAGATAAACAAAGTGTGCCGGCCGAGGAAGTTGAGCGGCGTCGTATACGAGGGCGCCGGACCCGCCGGCCGTTTCTTCCTCCAGCGCAGATAGGCCACATTGCCGAAAAACACCCCGAGAAGCACCACGCCGAACCAGGGTAGGAGCGGCCGGTAGTCCGGCATGAACAGGTTCGCGGGTATCACCCCCAGCGGGGCCAGCAGGACGCCGGCCGTTCCCGCCACGACGAAGCTCTGCGCCTGTATGTAGGCCCCCAGCGCTATTACGAGAAGCCCGGCGAACAGGTTCGCGATCCCGAACCTCAGGAACGGGTAGGCCAGCACTATTGAGAGCCCGATCAGTTGCAAAATGCCGATGATGACCGCCCCGAAGTTCGCGGCCCAAAACACGAACGTTATGAGCATCCCGTAGGCGAATACCTTCAAGCCCCGGAGCGCGTACTTGCCGAACGTAGATTCGCCCGTCACAGCACTGGTCTTGGAGTAGCTCAGCGTCAGCGAGAGCCCGACCAGAAAGACGAACATAAAGGCGCTCACGTCCGCGAAGAAGCCCCAGAAGCCGGAGGTGGACTCGATACCGTAGCCGCCGAAGTTGTCCAGGTCGTAGATCAGGTGGTAGAGGGCAACCATTATTATGGCGACCCCCCGCACCGCGTCTACCTCCCAGAACCTGGGAACCGCTTTATCTTTCACCCTATCCCTTCTTTCATCGCTGTTCGAAATATTAACATCATCCGGGAGCTCGGGAGAGTCTCCTGTACCGGACTGCCGGTTACGGAGACCGAAATCGTGCGCGGTTGGGTCCGGTGCCCCGCAGTTTGATTTTGTCTGGACGTAAACCAATGCATATGCCTCATGCGTATGCCTCATGCGTATGATAATTTAAGAGTGCAGACTTCGGGAAAGGAATGCAGCCCTGTAAGACATCAGTACACACTTGTTGGCTAGACCAACGTCCGAACGCGGGCAAATGGCGGAGGAGGCCGTAATGAGGAGAGCGACGATACTGACCTCTATCCTGCTGGGCGCGACGATTGCCCTGGCAAGCTGTGGCGGAGGCGCGCCGCAGGAGGAGCAACCGGCGGACGGAGCCGGAGAGTTGACGCAGGAAGGGACGGTAGTGGTCACGATACCGGACAGCACGTCCTTCGTGCCGTCCAACATCGCCGTGTCGCCCGGGACTACGGTCCGGTGGGTGAACGAGGACTCGATCGCTCACACGGTGACTTCGACCGACCCCGAAGGGCTGTTCGATTCCGGGGAGGTGGCGGCGGGAGAGTCCTTCGAGTTCACCTTCGAAGAGGCGGGTGAAGTCGCCTACGTGTGCGTGATACATGGCCCACCGCAGACGGGCGCCGTCCTCGTCAGAGAGGGCGGCGGAGCTACCGTACTGGAAGGAAGTTCGTCGGGAGGGGAGGATGATGGGGGCGGCGCATACTAAATCGGCGTGCGACCCCGACATCCTGTGTCTTGAAAGCGTGCAAGTTTTAGCTGAGGCCAACGGCCCGAGCGCCGGCGATTGAGAGAGGAGTGCAGATGCGAAGAACATCCTGGATCGGACCGGCGGCCGCTTTGCACACCCGCGCTTACTTCTACGAGGCTCCGGGAATTCCGTCCTCGTCCTCGCCGACCCGGACGCCGTGTTCGTAGACCAGCTTGCCGCCCAGGTAGCCGGAAAGCCCGATCAGGGACGCCCCGAGGATGGAGAGCAGCAGGGCCTTGCCTCCGGCCCGCCCGTTCTTCCGGCTCTTGAGGCTTGCGAGGTAGAGCGCCATGAGGGCCGCGTTCGAGAGGCCGTGGTAGAGCGCCGTCTGGCTGACATGCTCGTTCTCTATCTCGTAGTAGTCCAGGGCGCCGGTTGCGGCGGCGCCGACGCCGCTTATAAGGCCGAAGATCAGACTGTACCGCCCGGCGGCGCTGAGAGCTTCGTCGTTCTCGCTAAAAAGCGCCAGCGCATCGAAGGTGGTCGAGGCCGGCAGCATCGCCGCCGGCATGGCCTGCAGTATGGGGTGTATAGGGTGGCCCATCAGGCTGAGTCGGGGCATAAGCTCTCCTTCGCATTCAGTTTTCGCTACTTCACATTACCACGATTTCCGGCACTGCGGACGCGCGCCGGTATCAGAGCCTCAAGCCGAACGCGACCGATTGCCGGCGTCGAAGACGAGTCCGGCGTCCGCGTTGGCCCAGGCCTCCCGGAGACGTTTGCGGGTCTCTTCCTTGGTCTTGCCGGATCCAGCCGCAGAATACGAACAAAGGTACTGAAGCGTTTGGGGAGCCTGGGCTGACGATGCAGGCGACCTCATCGACAGCAGTCTCCTTGAACCACGGGTTACGGCAATTTGCTTCCTACTAAAAAGCCAGGGGTGGCGGGAATTCCAAAGTGAAACACACTGAGGCATCACCAACGTCGGGGGCTTTCTACCAAAACCCCAAGCCAGTCAGCATTGTTAGTTTACGTCCCTACTGCGGCCCTTCTACGTACATCATCCTGCACCGGTCCGGCTCTTTGGGTATCCGTAGCCGGAGATCTTGGCCGCCACCACGTCGACTTCGTCTTCGTTTAACAATATAGGCTCACCGGCGAGCCGCGCCCGGTAGTAGACTTCGGCCATCTCCTCCAGCATTACAGTGCGCGCGAACGCCTCTTCGGGGCTCTCACCGACGGTGATGGTACCGTGAGTCCGGAGCAGGCAGGCGTTGCTCGACTCCCCCAGGGCCCTGGCGGCGTTCCGTGCCAGAGCCTCGGTACCGAAGAGGGCGTACGGGGCGAGCGGTATGCGGCCGTTTTTCGAGAGGGTGGTGAGCATGTAGTGGACGGGCGGTATCTCCAAGCCAAGACAGGCCAAAGTCGTGGCGAACCGCGAATGCGTGTGGACCACCGCGCCCACGTTGGACCGCGCCCGATATATGCCGGTGTGCATCGGCGTCTCGCTGGAGAATTCGAGGTCCCCTTCGAGATGGTCGCCGTCCACGCTCACGAGGACTACGTGCTCCGGCTCCATCGCTTCATACGGCAGGCCGGTCGGGGTGACGAGGACGTCCCCTTCCGGCGTTCGGGCGCTCACGTTTCCGGAGGTCCCGGTTACCAGCCCGGAGGCGATGAGCCGCCGCGCCACTTCGGCTACCTCTCTACGCAACTCCGTATGTTTCATATCCCTCCTTCAACCAGAATCCACTGCTTCTCGCCGTCCAGACCGCCACAGACCTACCATCATCCCATCCAGAGCCCACCGTTCACCTCGATAACTTCCCCGACCACGTAACTCGCGCCGGGAGAGGCAAGATATACGACCGCTCCCACAACTTCCTCGGACGTGCCTTCCCGCCCGAGCGGGATAGCTTTCGCGGCCTCCTCCCGCTTCTCTAGTGATGAAAACTGGTCGTGGAACGCGGTGTCCATTCGCCCCGGGGCAACGGCGTTGACCAGTATGTTGTCCGGGATTAGCCCCTTCGCCATCGCCCGGGTCATGGTACTGACGCCGCCTTTGGCCGTGGAGTAGGCTAGGGAGCTCGGACTGCCGCCGTTGCGGGCGGAGATCGAGGTGATGTTAACGATCTTACCCCCGCCCTGACGTTGCATCATCGGGAGCACCGCCTGGGAGCAAAGGTAGACGCTCTTGAGGTTAACGTCCATCACCCTGTCCCATACTTCTTCGGTCATGTCGGCCAGCGTGGCACGCTCGACCATCGAGCCCGCGTTGTTCACCAGCACGTCCACGCGCCCGAAGCGGTCTTCGATCTCCCCGGCCATTCTTTTTACGTCCGCCGCTTTGGAGACGTCGCCGCCCACCAACAGCGACTCC
>JBARZM010000051.1:0-7708 GCA_049650095.1 Rubrobacteraceae bacterium
GACGTTCTGGGGAGGTTGCGTGAAAATTAGCGGTGTCCTGAAACTCCTGGCTTTTCCCGTGGCGGTTGCGGCCGTGTTCTTCGTGTTCGGCTACTTCGCCACCGTGAGGTTCGTTTCGTGACACCGGTCGCGCTACTGCTCCAGGCAGACCCGAACCCGTTTCAGATAGTCACGGATTTCCTGAACAGCCCGATACTCCGGATAGCCGGGCAACTCCTCGTGCTACTAACGGTAATACTGTGGGTGGCGCTAGTCTACTGGACCTATACCGATGCCCGGCGACGCGGGGCGGTAGCCATATTGTGGGGCATAGTGGCCGTGGTCTTCCCGTTTGTAGGAACTTTGATCTACCTGATAGTCCGGCCCCCGGAATACGCCCTAGACGCCCGCGAGCGGGAACTCGAGCTCGCCGTTTTGGAACGGGAACTCCGGAGCCGGGTCCTGTTGTGCCCGAACTGCCGGGCGTTAGTCGAAAAGGACTACTTGATCTGCCCGGAGTGCGAGTGGGAGCTAAAGAAGCCGTGCATAAACTGTGAAAAGCCGCTAAACATGGACTGGGAGACATGTCCCTTCTGTGGTACCAACCAACAGAGCGGCAAGAAAATGAGCTGGTAAAAAGGAGTTTATCGTGGAACAGACTTTGATTTTGGTAAAAGGCGACGGCGTAAAGCGGCGTTTGATCGGCGAAATAATCCGTCGCATCGAGGCCAAGAACCTGGACATCGGGGCGATGAAGCTAATGGACGTGAGCCGGGAGTTGGCCGAGCAGCACTACGCCGAGCATCGCGAGAAGCCCTTTTTCGAGGAGCTGGTCGAGTTTATAACCACTACGCCAGTCGTCGCGATGCGCGTCGAGGGAGAGGGCGCCATAAAGGTCATGCGCAAGCTGATGGGTTCCACGAACCCGGCGGAAGCCGAGCCCGGCACCATCCGGGGAGACCTGGCTTTGAGCATGCCGGACAACCTCGTACACGGCTCCGACTCTCCCGAAAGCGCCGAGAGAGAGCTCGGGCTCTTCTTCGGTTCCTAGCCCTTGCAGTTCGTACTCGCCTCCGAGTCGGCCCGGAGGGTAGACCTGTTGCGCCAGGCGGGATACGAGTTCGAGCCTCGAAAGAGCGGCTTCCCGGAAGTCACCCTCGAAGACCCGAAAAACACTGTCCAGACGAACGCCCGGGGCAAAGCCTTGGCGATCCCGGCGGACGGTTCCGTGGTCCTCGCCGCCGACACGGTTGTGTATGCCCCGGATCTACCGTTCGGCGAGCGGGTGCTGGGCCAGGCCGCGGACCAGGATCGTGTCCGCCGGATGTTGAACTCCCTAAGGGGGAAATCCCATGAGGTTCACTCCGCCGTCGCCGTGGCCCGGGGCGAAGAGCTAAGCCTCGCGCACGCCGTGACCCGGGTGAGGATGCGCGAGGTAACCGACGCGGAGGTCGACGCTTACGCGGCCCTCGGCGAGGGTGTCGGCAAGGCTGGTGGTTACGCCATCCAGGGCCGGGCGGCGGTGTTCGTCGAGTGGATCGGGGGCGACTACACGAACGTGGTCGGGTTGCCGCTGGCTTTGACGGCGCGGATGTTGGAGGACTTCGGGGTGCGCTGGTACTGAGTTGGAACGCCGCCGCTACACCATAAAGCAACTCCCTCCCGAACTGCGGCCCCGGGAGCGGCTTCTGGATGCCGGCCCGGGCGTCCTCTCGGAGTCGGAGTTACTCGGGTTGTTGTTCGGCATCGGGAGCCAGGAGAAGACGGCCGTCGAGCTTGCGGGGGAGGCCATATCCGCCGTCGGCGGGTTGCACGGGCTCTACGACGTTTCCGTCCACGAACTGCAGGAAATAAAGGGGATTGGTGAGGCGAAAGCCTGCATAATCCTGGCCGCCGTCGAGCTCACGCGGCGCATCGGACGGGTTCGCAACCCGGGACGCCCCGTGATATCATGCCCGGCGGACGTGGACGGACTTTTGAGGGGGCGGATCGGCAACCTTGACCGGGAAAATTTCGTAGCTTTGTTGTTGAATACCAAGAATGAAGTGTTGGAGATTCCCACCGTCTCGATAGGCACGCTCTCCGCGGCCCTGGTACATCCGAGAGAGGTGTTCAAGCCTGCGATTCGGGCAAGCGCCGCGAGCGTTATACTGGCGCACAACCACCCGAGCGGCAAGGTAGAACCGAGCCGGGAGGACCGGCAAGTTACCCGGAGGCTCCGCGAAGCCGCCGAGGTGATCGGCATAGAAGTTCTGGACCACGTAATAATCGGGGACGGGCACTACAGCATGAAAGAACACGATATGCTCTAGCTGTAAGATCGCAGCCGGGAGCCGTCAACCAAGGGCAGAGGAACAGAGTATGTTTGGAGCACTGTTCGGACAAGACGTAGCCATAGACCTGGGCACGGCGAACACCCTGGTGTTCGTCCGAGACCAGGGTATAGTGCTATCCGAACCATCGGTAGTCGCCATAGATTCAAAGACCGACCGGCCCGTGGCCGATGGCGCCACGGCAAAGCGGATGCTCGGGCGCACGCCGGGCAATATAGTGGCGATACGACCTCTAAAGGATGGCGTCATCGCCGATTTCGAGGTCACGGAGAAGATGATCGCTTACTTCATCCGCAAGGCTCAGCCGAAGCGGCGGTTCTTCCGGGCTCTGATGGGGCCCCGCGTCGTGGTCTGCGTGCCCTCCGGGGTTACGAAGGTCGAGCTCCGGGCGGTCCGGGAAGCGACCGAGGCGGCCGGCGCCCGGCAGGCCTACACCATCGAAGAGCCGCTCGCGGCCGCCATAGGGGCCGGTCTTCCGGTAAACGAGGCGCAGGGCTCGATGATCGTGGACATCGGCGGCGGCACGAGCGAGGTCGCCGTGGTTTCGATGGGCGGCATCGTTACCAAGTCCTCCACCCGGATGGCGGGCGACGACATCGACGAGGCGATCTCGGCCTACATACAAAGAGAGTACAAGCTCGCTATCGGGGCCCAGACCGCCGAGCAACTCAAGCTGGAATTGGGCAGCGCGTTCCAGCTCGAAGAAGAGGAGTCGGCCGAGATCCGGGGCCGGGATCTGGTATCCGGTTTGCCAAAGACGATAGTGATAACCAGCGAGGAGATCCGGGAAGCCATCAGCGTGCCCGTGGACGCCATAGTGACCGCCGTGAAAGATACGCTCGACCGGACGCCGCCGGAGTTGGCCTCGGATATCATGGACCGGGGGATGGTTCTGGCGGGTGGCGGGGCCTTGCTGAGATTTCTGGACGAGCGCCTGCGCCGGGAGACCGGCATTCCGGTACACGTGGCGGACGACCCGCTGATGT
Organism: Rubrobacteraceae bacterium; assembly: GCA_049650095.1. Taxonomy (GTDB): domain Bacteria; phylum Actinomycetota; class Rubrobacteria; order Rubrobacterales; family Rubrobacteraceae; genus SIRX01. The sequence goes on from JBARZM010000051.1 coordinate 3,299, forward strand.
GCGTGGCCCTCGGCAGCGGCCGCTCCCTCGAAGAGATAGACCTCTACCGAAGCGTCCTCTCCTCTTAAGTTATGGGACGGAAGAAGCCAAACGCCGCCGGGGGTATCGTTACCCTACTAGTGCTGTCGATGATAAGCCTTGTCCTCTTTACGCTCTACGTTAGGGAGGGTGAGACGGGACCGCTGCACACGGTTCAGCTCGGCGCCGCCGAAGTGTTAAAGCCGGTACGGGGCCTGACCGGGGCCGTCGCGGACCCTCTAAGCTCCGTCAGAAATAGTGTCGAGAACGCCTTTGGAAGCGGTAAAGAGATAAAAACCCTCCGTGAAGACGTCCGGGACAACCAGGAGCTTGCGGCGCAGGCTTCGCGCTTGCAGAGGGAGAACGACCAACTCCGCGAGCTTCTCAACGGACAGCGCGAGCTCTACGAGTACGGGCCCCTGGCCGAAGTCGTGGCGCCCATCGGCGGCCAGTTCACGGACCGTATAACCATCAACGTCGGCACGAAGGACGGGGTTAGTTCCCAGCAGCCGGTCGTAGTCGGGGACAATACGCTCGTCGGGCGGACGACGGGGAAGATCACGGATAATACCGCAGAGGTCATGCTCGTCACGGACCAAAATTTCCGGGCCGGGGTCAGGATCGTGCCGCCGGCCGAGTTCGATCCGGCCTCCGGTGAGTTGACCCCGGCGGTCGCGGATGAAGAGACATCTTTCGGCGAGGGCCTGCTGCAGACCGGATGGGAAGACTACCTTAGCGTAGGGTTCGTGGACCTAGACGCCCGAACGGAGAAAGGAGATTTTGTCGTTACTAGTGGACGGGCGGGCGATCTGGAGTCTCTGTTCCCGCCGGGGCTGCTGGTAGGAACGGTCGAGTCCGCCAGTTCTCAGGACATCGAACAGTACAAAAAGATAGTCGTGGACCCGTCCGTGAACCTGGACGACCTCGGAGACGTGCGGGTGATAGTGAATTGGTAGCCGGAAGCAGCCTCGTGGACCAGTGGGCTATCGTCCGGTCGGCGGCGGCGATCGCGGTGGCCGCGGTGCTGGATGCCGTCGTAACGCCTTATCTGGATTTTGGCTGGTTCTCTCCCAAGTTCACGATAGTGGCTATAGTATTCGCGGCTTCGGGCCTGCGGCACCTGCAAGGAATACTGTTGGGGTTCTTCGGTGGTGTTCTTCTGGACGCGCTCGGCGGCGGGCTCTTCGGCGTGGGGACCATGGCAGGCTTGATAGCAGGTGTTCTGTCCGTAAGGTACGGGGACGTCATGACCCGCGGCACGTCAAGGTTCGTGCTCTCGGTGCTAGCCGGGATAGCCGTGGCCGCGTACGACCTCGTGCAACTCGTGGCCTATGGCCTGATCGGGCTGGACGTGCCGGCTTTTTTGGGTTATGCGTTTTCGGGGATGGTGCCGGATGCGTTCGTGAACACCCTCTTTGCTTTCCTGATAGGTGGATGGATGTTGAGAATGATTCGTAAGGATGGAGCCCGATGACCTACCAAGCCCGGAGCAACGTACGGTCTACCAGAACCGGGGTGTCGAGCTGGCTGTTCGCCCTCGACCCGGTTTTGCTGTTGGCGGCCTTGGCGCTTACCGCTTACGGTATTTTCGCCGTGTACATCGCCGGTAACGACGATAGCCAGGCTTACGCTTTCAACCAGTCAGTAGGTTTCGTGCTGGGTCTGGCGATAGCCGTGCCGCTGGCGTTGATGGACTACCGGATCCTGCAACGCTACCTGAAACACATCTACGTCGCCACCATCGTGATACTTCTGGCCGTCATGTTTTTCGGTTTCGTCGCGGGCGGCGCCCGAAGCTGGATAGACGTCGGTCCCGTCCAGGTACAGCCCTCCGAGTTCGCCAAGGTTCTCGTGATCGTGGTTCTCGCCGGGTACATGATCGAACACCCCATAAACCAGAACAAGAATTTCGTTAAATCGCTGGCGCTCGTGGCGGCGCCGACCCTGCTGGTTTTCTTGCAGCCCGACCTCGGGACCGCGTTGGTGTTCGGAGCCATATTCGTGACGATGGCGTACATCGGGGGCGCAAAGATCCTGCAGCTCGGCGTCCTGGCGGCCGCCGGAGCTTTGATGGCTTACCTGGCGGTCAAAGTGGGGATTCTCGCCGATTACCAGGTTGCGCGTTTGACCGCTTTCCTGGATCAAAGCGGGAATAACGATATGGGTTATCAGGTAGCCCAGTCGAAGATGGCCATCGGGTCCGGCGGTCTTACCGGCAAGGGCCTGGATGCGACGACGCTGGCGAACCTCGGCTTTTTGCCAGAGAATCGCACAGACTTTATCTTCTCCAACCTCGCCGAACGTCTAGGGTTCGCGGGCGCGATACTTTTGATCTTCCTTTTCTTTGTCTTTACCTGGCGGATACTCCACATCGCGACCGTTTCCCGGGACCGTTTTGGGGTGCTGTTGGCCGTAGGAGTGGGTACGATGTTCCTTTTCCACGTGTTCGTCAACATCGGGATGACGATGGGAATCATGCCGGTCACCGGCATACCGCTGCCGTTCATAAGCTACGGACGCAGTAGTTTGGTGGTCAGTGTAATCTCGCTCGGGCTCCTACAGAGCATCGCCATAAGATCCCGCATCGAGTACGGTAAACACCCGAACCCCGCTTGAATGACGCCCTAAAACGGCCATTTTGAAGGATGTCCCCGCCGATTTGCTGGTCGGAAGGCCGGTGGAAGGTTATACTGTGAGATCGTAGGATGAGGTTCGCGCAACCGATTCGGTGAACGATCCGTACGCTTGATGGTATCCCAGGAAAATCTAGGAGAGCTTCGTGTTTGCAGTAGTGAAAAGCGGTGGACGACAGTACAAAGTTCGGGCCGAGGAAGAGTTGGTCGTGGACCGGCTACCCGGAGAGGTCGGCGATGAGATCGAGTTGTCGGCGAACTTCGTCTCAACCGGCACGGATTTCGACCTGTCGGGCGGTACCGTGAAGGCGGAGATATTAGAGCATCTCCGGGGAAACAAGATCCACATTTATAAGTATAAGCCGAAAAAGACGTACAAGAAAAAGACCGGGCACCGGCAAGAGTTGACCCGGATCAAAGTGCTGGAGGTTTAGCATATGGCGCATAAGAAAGGTGGCGGCTCCTCACGCAACGGCCGCGATTCTGAAGGCCGGCGGCTTGGGATAAAGGCCTACGGAGGTCAGCGGGTGAACGCCGGGAGCATAATCCTCCGCCAGCGGGGCACCAGGGTACACCCCGGCGCGAACGTCGGCAAAGGCTCCGACGACACGTTGTTCGCAACGGCCGCCGGCCAGGTGAACTTCGGACGCCGCAAAGGCCGCAAAATGGTAAGCGTCGTCGAGGAGGCCACGGCCTGAACGTGCTGATCAGGGGCCTCTAACCCCGGTGCAGTTTATAGATGAAGCCAGCTTCACCGTACGCGCGGGGCGCGGTGGGGACGGCAGCGTCTCGTTTAACCGGGAGAAGTACAAGCCGCGAGGCGGCCCGGATGGCGGCCGGGGCGGTGACGGAGGCTCGATCGTCTTGAGGGCCACCGAAGACCTCTCCACCCTCGAACCTTACGCTTACCGCAAGCTCGTAAAGGCCGACAAAGGAGGCCACGGCTCGGGCGCCAAGCGCGCCGGAGAACGGGGAGAGGATACCCTCATCGAGGTCCCGGTCGGGACGCAGATCTACGACGACGACGGGCTGCTCCAGGACCTGGCGGAGCCCGGACAATCGTTCGTGGTGGTCAAGGGGGGCGAGGGTGGACGGGGTAACGCCTCATTCGCCACCTCGACCCGCCAAGCGCCCGCGTTCCGCGAGAGAGGGCTGCCGGGTGAGGAGCGAAACCTCCGGCTGGAGTTGCGGGTTCTCTCGGACGTCGGCCTCGTAGGGTTGCCGAACGCGGGCAAGTCTTCGCTGCTCTCCGTGCTGAGCGCGGCGCGTCCCAAAGTCGGGGCTTATCCGTTTACCACCCTCACGCCCGCGCTCGGGGTCGTGGACGAGAAAGAATACAGAAAGCCGTTTGTGGTGGCGGATATCCCCGGGCTCATCCCCGGCGCCAGCGAGGGCAAGGGCTTGGGCAACCAGTTTCTGCGGCACGTGGCGCGGGCCCGGCTTTTGGTGCTAGTGCTGGACGGCAGCGAAGACCCGGAGGGTGCTGAGGGCGCCCTGAGGGCCGAGTTGCACGCCGCCGGGCTCTCGCGCAAGCCATCCATCGTCGTGCTCAACAAGATCGACCTGCTAGACGAAGAGCTTCGGGAATATTTGGAAGAAATGTTTCCGGGTGCCCTGCAGTTGTCCGCCTTGAGCCAGGAAGGCGTCGAGGAGGTCCGGGACCTCAGCGCCAGCCGGGTGCAGGAGATGCAGGGTGGAGCCACCGAGGACGAAGCGGCGGAGAGGACTCACCGGGTTTTCAAGCCTGAGTGGCATGGGA
>JBARZM010000052.1:0-13676 GCA_049650095.1 Rubrobacteraceae bacterium
CGTCTGTGCGGGGACTTCTCCTACTTCCCGGAGTATTCCCGGGAGATCTACGACCTCGCCCGCCCCGACCCCCGCATAAACTTCGCCGGCACTTTTCCAAACGAGAAAATAGCCGAGGAACTAAAGAAGATGGACGTCCTGGTCGTCCCTTCGACGTGGTACGAGAATACCCCGCTCGTCATCTACTCCGCGTTCGCCGCGAAGACCCCCGTGGTGGCGACGGACCTCGGGGGCATGGCAGAGGTCGTCCGGCACGAAGAGAACGGGTTGCTCTTCGAGGTGGGCAACGCCGGAGACCTCTCGCGCCGGCTAAGACGTTTCGTGGACGAGCCGGATCTCCTCTCGCGCCTCTCCGGTTACTTCGAGAACGTCAGGACCGTCGAGGACAGCGTGGACGGGATGCTGGAGCTGTACGATAGGCTCCTGCGCGAGAAGGCGGCGGACAAACCCTCGGCTGTCTCGTAAGGGAAGCTCGTGATTTTATTCGCGGTGGCCGGTAGAATGCCGACTTCGCAAATCCTATGAAAGTGTCTTAGACTGTGAGGATCACGGGTCCTGAAAAATTTTCAAGACCGAGACAGTAAACCCTTGGAAGGTTGTGTTGGCTGAGAAAAAGAGCGGGCTCGGAAGGTTGAAGTCTTACCTCGGGCGTGGTCCCAAGACCCTGCGCGGAATTTTCGGTGCCGGTAAAGATGACGACCTGGCCCGGCTTCGGGAGGAACTGTCCGAGAAGAAACGTCGCTTGAGAAACGTCCACCGGAGGTTGGATAAGAGGGAGCGAGAGATCGCCGCTTTGCGGGCGAGGATTCCGGCAAGAGATGAGGAAAGCGAATTCTCCGGTTTCGCGCCGGAGAACGTCGTTTGGATCTTCTGCACCGGGAGGAGCGGCAGTACCTGGCTTGGCTCCATGATGGGAAATTTGAAAAACGATGAGATGTGGAACGAGCCGCTGGTGGGTCAACTCTTCGGGGAGTTCTACTACGTTCGCGCGTCTCATCGGAGGGGTGGCGTGTTTATCCTGGGCGACCGTCACAGGGACGTCTGGCTAAGGTCCATCAGGTCCCTGGTTCTGGACGGCGTCGCGGCCCGGTATCCGCACCTCCCGGACGGAGGGCACGTGGTGATCAAAGAGCCCCACGGCTCGATAGGGGCTCCGCTGCTGGTCGACGCGTTGCCCGAAAGCCGGGTGATGTTCCTGGTCCGGGACCCCCGCGACGTCGTCTCTTCGGCCATGGACGCCCACAGAGAAGGAAGCTGGACCTCGTCGCAAGGAAGCTGGAAGAGGAAAGGAAACACTTCCGATGCGGATCCCCTGAGGTTCGCGAGGAACCGCGCGAAGTCGTACCTGCGAGACATAAGCAAAGCCCGGGAAGCCTACGAACGGCACACGGGGCCGAAGACGCTGGTTCGCTACGAGGACCTGCTCGCGGACACCCTGGGCACCATGAAACGCGTCTACTCGGGGCTAGAGATAGCGGTAGATGAGGGAGAGCTTGCACGGGTGGTCGAGAAGCACGCCTGGGAGAGCATACCCGAAGAGGATAAGGGACAGGGAAAGTTCTACCGGAAGGCGACGCCCGGGAGCTGGAGAGAGGACCTTATGCCGGAGCAGATAGAGGTGGTCGAGCGGATAACCGCTCCTCTTCTGAAACAATTCTACTCTGGTCATCTAGAGAGTGGGAGATCCTAATGAGGGGTGCGAGGTTACTTTGGGGAAAAGCCCGCTCTCAACTGCGCACGCAGTTGAGAGCAAGAAGTCTTTTTCTTGGAGATCGGCGACAGGGACGGAATAAGCCGTTCGAACCACAAGATGCGCCGACTGCGGAAAAAGTCGCCGACTGGGGGGGTGTTTACGGCGGGGACTTCCCGGTTTTCTTTTTGCTGGGTTTTGCGAAGTCGGGCACTTCCTGGCTAACCCGTACTTTGAACTCCCACCCTGACATTCTCTGTAGAGGCGAGGGGATCTTCTTCGGCCGGGGCTCGGACCTGGGGCAGCGGCGCGGTCTGCTCACGCCGACTTCACTGTATGGAGCACTCGCTGACTCGGAAAACCTGCGAGGATGGTTTGAAGGCTCGTTCTGGACCCGCGACGACGACGCGGACCGGCACCTGGACAACCTGACCCGTATAGCACTCCGTTATGTGCTGGCGGAGAAACTCTCCGCTTCTGGAAAACGGATTATCGGCGACAAAACACCGTTCGTTTCCGAAGAAGACATAGAGCATATAAATACGATCATACCCGAGGCTAAAGTGGTGCATATTATTCGGGATGGCCGGGATGTAGCGGTGTCCGCCATGCACCACCTATGGAATCATGCGGTGGACGTTGGCGGTCATCTCAACATAGAACCCGAGGAGCTTGCCAAGCGCGACGCCTACCGCAGAGACCCCGAAGCCTTCGTGGCCGGCGGTGAGAGTATCTTCGACGAAGCCAGACTCAGAACAGGCTTTGCGAAAAGCTGGAAAAGCATGACCGCGAGCGCGGTAGTGAGTGGTCCTGCTCTGCTGGGAGAAAACTACGTCGAGGTTCGTTACGAGGATCTTTTGGAACGTCCGGTCGAGAAGATTCAGAGCCTCTTCGAGTTTCTCGGCGTGGAGAGTGGTAAGGATACAGCGAGACGGTGCGTGGAGGCTACCAGCTTCGAGCAGATGAGCCAGCGAAAAAGAGGCGAGGAGGACTCTGCGTCGTTCTTCAGGAAAGGCGTGGCGGGGGATTGGAAGAATGTATTTACCGGGCGGGACCGACAGATCTTCAAGGAGGTCGCGGGAGACCTGCTGATAGAGCTTGGCTACGAGCAAGACGAGGACTGGTAGAGGATCAGCGCGCTAGTGAGGATCAAAGCGCTCACCGGCAGGATCAAGTCTCTCTTGAACAATAAAGGCGGACCTGCCGGCCACGGGTATAAGAATGGACCCGCCAATCCACGGTTCGGCGGAGTGGGCGGATCCTGGGCGGGAGCCGGACAAGTCGGAACTCCTACGCCGGTGTTCTTTATCGTTGGGCGGGCCAAATCGGGTACGTCCTGGCTGATGCGGCTCCTGGACGCCCATCCCGAGATAATGTGCCGGGGAGAGGGCCGATTCTTCGGGCGGAGCTTCAAACGGGAAGACTTCAAGGAAGCCCAGGGAGGAAGAATACAGCCCAGTTCGCTCTACAGGGCGATACTGGAGGCCGAGTATCTGAGAGCCTGGATCGAGCGTTCGGTCTGGTCGAGGGGAGACGATGTCGAAGAGCACCTGGCAAACCTTACCCGCCTGGCGACCAACTACTTCCTCACCCAGCGGCTTTCGGGAAGTGGAAAGAGGATAGTAGGCGACAAAACACCGATCGTCGACCCCAACGTCGTGCGTGAGATCGGTGAGATATGTCCCGAGGCCCGGATAATCCACATAGTCCGGGACGGCCGGGACGCCGCTGTATCCATCGTACACCACCGCTGGAACAATGCCCGGGACGAAGACGGCATCTACGAGTTAGGCTCCGCAGAGCGGAGGAAACGAGATGCCTACCGTGAAAACCCGTCGGAGCTGTTCGATGCCGGCGAAGGGCTGTTTACGGAAAAGGCTATACGGAATATGGCGGTTAGCTGGAGGGAGCAGGTAGGCCGGGTGATGCGTGACGGCCGGACCTTGCCGGGTGGACACTATACGGAGGTGCGATACGAGGACCTTCTGGAGAGCCCGGAAGAAAACCTGGTGCGCCTGCTGGAGTTCCTCGGGGCCGACACCGATGATGAGGTCGTGCGGCGTTGCGTCGAGTCGGCCAGCTTCGAGAATTGGACGGAGGGCAGGAAAAGAGGCGAGGAGGACTCTGCGTCGTTCTTCAGGAAAGGCGTGGCGGGGGATTGGAAGAATGTATTTACCGGATGGGACCGCCGGATTTTCGACGAGGAAGCCGGGGGCCTGCTCTCTGAGCTGGGTTACGAGTCGGGCGGGGACCGGTAACCGGGTGGTAGCTGGGTCCACCTACCAGTTCAGGTGCCTCTCGTAGCCTAGTTGAATCAACAAGTCTCCCGCTTCTTCCTCGAAGATTCGTTTGTCACGCCCCGTAAATAGCTCTTTCCAATCTCCGGCGACGCCCTTCCGGGCGTGGTTGCCGGATAGCTCCTGACCGGGGGCTCTTCCGGTCAGTTTCTCGAACCGGTTTTCTTCTATCGCCCGCTCTATCGTGTGCGGGTCCGTGCCCACTTCCAGGAAGCCGAACAGCTTTGCCAGGGCTTCGTGGGGCTGGTGGAGGTGATCCTCGTAGCGGAAATCGAGGTAGTTGTCTCCGAAAAGCTCCATGCCCGTCCTCCGGCCTTGACCGACCGTGTGATTCCAACGCCTCGCCCGCTGCAGGAGCCGCTTTTCGGTGAAGATGCTTTGCCCATCGGACAGAAACGCTTCACGGTCCTCGAAGTACGCGTCCCTTATCTCTATCTCTTCGGGCTCCAGGCTGATGTGACCTCCCCTGTCCCGGGAATGGTGCCAGAAATTGTGCATTCCGGAGATGACCGCGTCCCGGCCGTCCCGGACGGCGTGGATGATCTTCGCTTCCGGGTAGAGCTCGTGTATTTCCTCCAGGCAAGACACATAGTGGGGAGTCCTGTCTCCGACTATTCTCTTGCCGCTCCTCGCCAACTCCGTCCCCGAGATGTGATCGATCAAAGCCCGGACCATGCCCGGCAGAGCTTCTTCGAAAGGGCGCTCGCCCCAGCCGTTGACGCGCATGCCGTACCAGGTCTTCAGGTCCTCGCAGCCCGAGAGCGCGGTGGGAAGGGTCCGGTGAACCTCAGATGGGTTCACGTCTCGACCGAAGAACATGCCCCCACCTTTGCACAACACCTCGGGGTGAGAGTTGATGACCCTCTCCAGCCAGGTAGTTCCCGAGCGCGCGTGCCCGACGACGAAGAAACCGGGGCTCTCTACTCTTGAGTCTTCTATAGGGACCGGATGAGGTCCCTGCTCTGGAGTGTGCTGCTCTTCCACGCGCAATATCCTACCGAACCGGAGGAGGACGCGCAAGCTGAGCCGGCCCTGTCTACCAGCCGGGTCTCGCCGAGACCTTTGACAACGGCTTGCTTCCGAGACATGATACGCACTGCCAACCTGAAAGCTCGGGAGTTATCGGAGAGTAAGGATGCCAGTATATAGAAACCAGACGATTTTCGAGATGGCGCGGGGTGTAAAGGCGTTTTTGAAGCTGGATGCGGGGCTCACCCGTGGCGAAGTGCCGGACTTCGAGCAGGAGTTCAAGCAGGCCCAGGAGCGGATGGCCCGGAAAGACCGGAGGATCGCCGCCCTGCAAAAAGAGCTCGCCGGGCGGGGGGCGGAATCGCCGCGGAACTCGAATCCGGGTGCCGCACGGGCTTCCCGCACTCTCCCTGCCGGGAGTACGCCCGCTCCCCAAGAACCAACCGTGGGGCATCCCGGAGCGCCGAAAGGCGCCTCGAACCTGTACCTCGACCTCATGAAAAGGTCGCTGCGGGACACCTTACACGGTGACGACAGGGAGAAGCGCAACACGAAATGGCACGCCACCGCCCATACGATGTTGCCCTTCGTAAACCTGGACACGTTGCGTTTCTGCATCGAGGACGTCCTGAAAAACGAGGTGCCAGGAGACTTCATCGAGGCGGGTGTTTGGAGGGGCGGCGCGACGATTTTTATGCGCGCGGTCCTCAAAGCCCACGGCGTGGAGGACCGTACAGTGTGGGTCGCGGACTCTTTCGAGGGACTGCCGAAGCCCGACCTCGAACGCTATCCGGACGATGCGGGGGCAGCGGTAGTAAACCTGCATACCCAGCCCGAGTTAGCCATCTCCCTGCAACAGGTCAGGTCCAATTTCTCGAAATACGGTCTCCTCGACGGTCAAGTCAGGTTCCTGAAAGGCTGGTTTTCCGAGACGCTGCCGAACGCTCCCATCGAGCGTCTCGCCGTGGTGCGCCTCGACGGGGACATGTACGAGTCCACGATGGACTCTCTGACCGCGCTCTACCCCAAGCTGAGTGCCGGTGGCTACCTCATCGTCGATGACTACATCATACCGGCCTGCAGGAAAGCCGTTCACGACTACCGCGAAAAGTGCGACATCCGGGAGGAGATCCAGCGGATAGACCATAGGAGCGTTTACTGGCGGCGAACCGAAGCCTGAGCCTTCCATCCGGGTCTCACCGGGTCGTTCGTAATATCCTTGCTACAATGGCGGTCCGTACGTGAGCAAGATGGAGGTTAGAGGTGCCGGTTTACAAGAGCCGTGTGGTGTTCGAGATAAAGAAGGGTTTGAGGGCATTCTTGAACCTGGAGGCGGGCCTGTCTCGCGGCGGCGAGGTGCCGGACTTCGAGCAGGAGTTCAAACGGGCGCGGGAGCGGATAGCCCAGAAAGACCGGAGGATCTCCGCCCTGCAAAAAGAGCTTGCCGGCGCGAAGGCTGGTGCAAGACCGCGTCCGGCGCGGCAAAAGGTTGCGAGCAACGGGAAGGGAACGCCGGCCGGCGCGGACGACCTGGCTCCCCCGGAGGAGCTACAGCACCTCGGCGGCGCCGGAAGGGGCTATCGGGCTATAGGCCAGCGGTGGTTCAAGCTCCTTACCACGGAGCTTGGCGGGTTGCGGCCGCACGAAAGCGTCCTGGACGTGGGTTGCGGGGTCGGACGCATCGCCGCGCCTCTCACCGGATACTTGACTACGGGGACCTACGACGGCTTCGACATAGCCCCCGAGGGGATCGCCTGGTGCCAGGAGAACATTACTCCGCGATACCCGAACTTCCGCTTCCAGACGGCGGACATCTACAACAAGAGGTACAACCCCGAAGGCGGGCATACGGCCTCCAATTACGAGTTTCCCTACGAAGACGGCTCCTTCGACCTGGTTTTTCTGGCTTCGATCTTCACCCACCTGCTGCCGGAGGACATGGAGAACTACTTCTCGGAGATCAGCCGGGTACTCAAAGATGGCGGCCGCTGCGTAATATCGTACTTCTTGCTGAACGAGAGGTCCGTGAAGTTCATCGAAGCCGGGCAGTTTCCTCCGGGTGTTCCCCGCTTCGTCCACGACCACGGGAATTACCGCGTACAGAGCGAAGAGGTGCCAGAAGAGGCGATCGCCCACGACGAGCAAGAGGTGCGCAAGCTCTACAACAAGTACGGACTGAGCATAGTAGAGCCCGTTCGCTACGGTGCGTGGGCCGGAGGCGAAAACAGTTCGGGTGGACAGGACGTCATCCTGGCGAAAAAGGACTAAAAGCCGGTATCCTGGTCGCCGCTCTTTGGACCCGGAGCCGCTAGAACTCGGGCACAGCCTGTCAGGAGGTAACGAGATTGCCGATGTACAAAAGTAGTACGGTTTTGGAAGTGGCGCGGGGCATCAAGGCGTTTTTGAGGTTGGACGCGGGCCTGACCCGTGGCGAAGTGCCGGACTCCGGGCAGGGTGGTCAGGACCGGATAGACGATTTGAAGGGGCGGGTAGCCCGAAAAGACCGGAGGATCGCCGAGCTACAAGAAAATCTCGCCGACCTGAGGGCGGACGCCCCGGCGAAGCCGGAGCCCGGAGCGGACGCGAACGGCGAAACCCAACAATACGGGCTCGGGCTGACCGCCGGCTCCCAACACTACCGGGCCTGGGTCGGACCGCCGGAAAGGTACGATCTGATCAGCGCCATCCAGGTGTCGCTGCTCCTGGCCGCGGGGCTGCGGGAGAACCACCGGCTGGTGGACGTGGGCTGCGGCTCTCTGCGGGCCGGCAGGATGCTGATCCCGTACCTGAGACCGGGCTGCTACTTCGGCGTCGAGCCGAATGAGTGGGTGGTGGAGGAGGGTATCGAGCACGAGCTTGGCCGGGACCTCGTGAGGCTAAAGCAACCTACCTTCCGCTACGTGGACGACTTTTCCGTCGGCGGGTTCGGGGTCGACTTCGACTTCGCCCTGGCCCAGAGCATATTTACCCACACGTACCCGGATCTGGCCCTCACCGGCCTGCGGGGAATCGCCGAGGGCCTCGCCCCGGAAGGGAAGCTCTTCGCCAACTTCATGGAAAGTGAATCCACGAACGCGGCGGGCAACGGCTGGCTCTACCCGGGTTGCGTGCCCTACACGTGGGAGGACATGCGGGACCTCATCGAGGAGAGCGGCCTGGTAGCCCGGCTACTCGGCTGGACCAAAGGAGGCAGTTGGGGAGGCGCGACGTACTTCGTGGCCGCCCATCCCGGCGCCGAAGACGCCATAGACGACCTCTCCCGTAGGATCCAACCCCCGCTACTGGCCCGGGCCGCCCAAGAGGGCAGTTAGCCCTCCCGGTGTAAGAGAGCGCAGCACCCGGAACGGGTAGGGCACCCGGTCCGGAGTCCCGTAGGTCCGGGCAGGGTACGCTCCCGGGGTTGCTACCAGTCGTTGTCTTTCTCGTAGCCGAGCCGGACGAGCAAGCCTCCCGCTTCGCGCTTGAAGACCTGCTTGTCGCGATCCGTGAAGTAGTTCTTCCAATCCCCGGCTATACCCTTGCGCAGAAATGAGCTCCAGTCCTCCGCGCCTCTCTGTCTCCCGCCGCTCATCTTCTCGAAGCTGTTCTCTTCCACCATGCGCCCGACTATACGCCGGTCGTTATCTACTTCCAGGAAGTCCAGCAGGCGGGGAAGTTCTGTGTGGGGACTCTCCAGCAGGCTTTCGTATCTAGTCTGTACACACTGCTCTCCGAAAAGCTTTGGGCCGTCTTCGAGCCCCTTGCCGACCGTGCGGTTCCAGCCCCGGACCAGACGCACCAACACGGGCTCGGGAAAGATACTCTCTCCCTTTGCGAGGAAAGCCTCCCGGTCCGCGGAGAACCTGTCCCTCTTGTCCAGCGCCTCCGGGGCCGCTTGTACGGGTCCGCCTCTATCCGTTGCGTTATTCCAGATGTTGAAGAGGTTGGATAGAACGACATCCCGTCCGTCCCGTATGACGTGGATTATCCCGGCCTCCGGGTATATCGAGCGTATTTCACCGAGTACGTAAACGTAGTGGGGAGTTTTGTCGCCGACCGTCTTCGCTTCGGGCTTTTTTGACAGCTCGCCCGACAAGATAGAGCTGGTGATGTCGCGTACGAGTCCGGGCAAGGAGTCCTCGAAGTCTCCGGAAGTCCATACCCTTCTGTCGTGCCAGGCTTTCAACTCTTCCGAGCCGGCGAGTGCTGCGTAGAGGTTCTGCGCCCCTTTGTGAAGTTTGATCGGGCGTCCGAAGAACATCCCCTCTCCCTTGCAGATAACTTCCGGGTGGGAGTCGAGGGTGCGTTGCAGCCAGGTCGTGCCCGACCTGCCGTGTCCAAGCACGAAAAAGGGTTTCAGCGCGGCGCCTTCCGGGGTCCGGGACTCGCTTTGACCCCGTCTTTTTTCGGACGGCGCGGAGGCGCTCTTACCCGAACCGTCCGGTCCGCGCCGCCCCGGATCCGAAGGCCGCGCTTCCAAAGTTCGAGGCTCCGTATCGCTTTGCCCGGATCCCGATATGTAGTAATGTTCCGAGAGGAAGGGTCTCGTCGCGTCCTCGATTATCCTGATCTGCTCTCTGGAGAGGTCTTCTTCCCAGCCTCCGGGCAGGGCTTTTCTGTAAAACTGTCCCGACCCTTTCGCGCTGTCGGGTATCCGCTCCCAGCTGTGCTTCTCGACCGAGTCCGCGAGCCGGGCTTCGTCCACTTCTATCCCCAGGGCCTCGTACATGGCCGCGAGGGCGCCAAAGGCGTCTCTTCTCAAGTCTTCGTACTTGATCAGGACTTTCCCCCCGGGGTGCCGGTCGTAGGCTTCCTGCACGAAGGACATTAGCTCGGAGTACTGCTCGGCGGCTTGCCTGGTATACATATTGAGCTTCTCGGACGTATCGTACTCCCAGTTGATGCCCACGCCTCTTCGTTCTCCCCAGTTGCCTTTTTTGTTGGCCTCTAACCGGGAAGCGACCGCATCTCTACTGTCGCGGATCAGGAAGACTAGACGGCTTGCTGGCATGGCCCCCATGACCTGGGGCGCCCCGGCGGAGCCGTTTGGTTCCTTGACCACCAGGTACTGATTGTCTTTCAGCGCCGGATACCGGGCTCCGGCTCCGTCGAGGATGAAGTTCCTTATCGAGTCGAGCCACACTTCCCGGTGCGGCTCGCCCATGATGAAGTTGCCGCTGGCCGGCACTTGTTTGTTGTTCCTGAGAGCGCCGCTGGCGAGAGACCCGAACAGCATCCCCACGAGGGGCTCTTCCCACATCCGCTGGTTTTCGAATTCCGTCATCATCCTGCTCAACCAGGTGCTTCCCGTTCTCGGGGCGCCGAATATCCAGATGAACTGCTCCATGCGCATGGAGGGCGAACCGTTTTCGGCCGCCCGGGGTCTTACGCCCGGTCGCGGTGAGGAGGTCTCTCTTCGTGACCGTGCCGGAGACGAGGTCTTCCCGGTAGACTTCCCGGCCGGCGACGTTGCCAGCGTGGTCCTATCGAGGTTCCTGGCGTTTTCTTGCCTCTCCGCCACATGCCGCCGGAACTCTTCCTGCCCGTCCAGCAGTGGATGCTTGTACGAGTCGCCGGAGTCGTTCCGTGAGCTTTCCGGGGGCGTCACGAGGATGCGCGGTCTTAGCATGTCGGCCCTGAGGTTGAAGTCCCCGTTGCCCCTCGAAAAGTTGGGGTTGTAGTAAGGGTCGGCGTCGAGCTTATCGCCCCAACGCTCCCTTACGTATCGGATTGATCGGGCTGTCGGAAGGTTGCCTTCGTATCCCCGGCTTGCGGACTCGTAGTGGTAGAGTTCTGCGTAAGGAGTGTAGATGATCAGATAGCCTCCGTCCCTTATGCGCATGCACAGGTCTACATCGTTGAAGGCTATGGGCATGTTTTCTTCGTCGAAGCCACCGACCTCCTCGAACACGGCGCGGGGGAGCATTACGCAGGCTGCGGTCACGGCGCTGTAGTTCCGGATCATCTTTGCTTCGCCCATATAACCCGGAAAACTCATGGGAAAGTGCTGGTGGGAGTGTGAGGCGACGCCCGGATTCCACATACCGCCGGCTCCCGTGAGAACTCCGGCGTGTTGTATTCGGCCTTCGGGGTAAAGTAGTTTGGCTCCCACCGCCCCGACATCCGACCTCTGGGCGCACTGGAGCATCGCTTCCAGCCACTCGCCGGAGATGACCTCCGTATCGTCATTGAGCAAGAGGATGTACTCCCCTCCGGCGTGAGTAGCGGCGAAGTTGTTGATCCCGGAGTGGCTGAAGGCTTTTCGGAAGCGGATAACGCGATGTGGGACCGAAGCCAGGTATTCGACCGTCTCCGGGTCGGAGCTATCGTTGTCCACGATCAATATCTCATAGTTATGGTAGGTGGTGTGGCGTTCGATGCTCTTCACGCAGTTCTTCAGTAAGGACAGGTTGTCCCGGGTAGGGATGATGATGCTTACCTTCGGGTTGCCTTCGATCTCTGGCTTCACCCGGTAACGGTTGGGGGCGAAGCCGTCTTCCACGGAGCCTTTGATGGCGCGCCGCTCCAGCGCCTCCGAGAGCGCCCGCCGCCCCCGCTCGTGCGTGTAAGTCTTGCCCGCCGCGGAGGCGGCGGTCGAACCCCCGGCGGCTCTCCAGTGGTACAAAACCTTCGGGATGTGGAAAATCCTGCCGGTTTGCTCGGTGAAGCGCAGGACCAGGTCGTAGTCCTGGGCCCCCTCGAAACCTTCTCTGAACCCGCCGATCTCCCCCAGAAGCTCTCTCCGGTAAACGCCCAGATGCGAGACGTAGTTGCAGGACATCAGCAAGTCCGGCGACCAGTCCGGTTTGAAATAAGGGTTGTACCTGTCGCCGGCCTGGTCTATCTTGTCCTCGTCCGAGTAGATCAGGTCCGCCTCGGGATGCTCCTGCAACAGTCTGGCGACCTGGAAAAGGGCGTCCGGCGCCAACTCGTCGTCGTGGTCGAGGAGCGCCACGAACTCGCCGGCCGCCATCGAGAGGGCGGCGTTCGAGGCCCCGGATATACCGGCGTTCCGGTCCGCATACTCGACCTTTATCCGTCCGTCCAGGCGCTCGTAGCGGGAGAGCGTCTCCCGGACGTTTCCTCCGGTGGAGGCGTCGTCGCAGAGGCACAGCTCCCAGTCCGGGTAGACCTGGCCGAGCACGGAGTCCAGAGCCCGCTCCAGCCACGCTTGCTCCGGGTCGTAGACCGGAACGACCACGCTGATCAAGGGCTTATACTCGAAGCCCGACGCCTCACGCCGCAGTTGACGCGTGTCGCCGGCCCTGAGACGGTTGTTCTGGACGTAGGCCGGGTACTGCTCGTTTATGTACGAGCGACGCGTATCCTGGAAAGGTCTCCGGGAGCCCCCCGGCTTCCCGGACGGCTTGTCCATCACCGGTTCCCGCCAGCTTTCCGGTTTGCCAGCTGTTCGTTGAGCCCGATCCGCGCCTTCCGGTAGATTCCCAGCGCCTTCCAGGTGCGGGAGTCCTCTATGTTCCGGAGATGGGTCTGCAGGGTCGTGTTCCGGGTCCTGAGTTTCTCCAACTCCGCTTCCGAGCGCTCCAGCTCCGCTTTCAGATAAGAAACCTCGCTGTTGCGCATGTTCAGGGTATCCCGGAAAGCCTGGACCTCGGTCTCCTGCATTCGCCGGACCTCGTCCCGCAGGAGCCATATATCTTCGCGCCGGTCGTCGCATTCGTCGAACACCCGGCGGTCGCGGTCCAGGAGCAGGCAGGGACGCTCGTCCTCCAGGACCGGAGCTTCCGGGCCGCCGCACACGGCCACGACGAAGTTGGTCTCCGGTGGTTCGGCGTCGAAGGAAAAGCCCACGGAGGTAGACTCGGTGCTTTCCACCGGAGCGGCGGACCAATCATCCGGGGACTTGAAGAGCAGACCGCCGGCCACCGCGCCTTGACGGTACAGGGTGACCTGCTCGAAGCGCCGTTCCAACATCTCCCGGAACTCGGCGACGTACATCTCCCGTTCGCGGGCCGGGTCCCCGTGGTTGCGGTCGTTGGAGTGGGCCTGCTTGTCCGCGGCGGAGATGATGAGGACCCCGTTCCGCTTGAGGACCCGCCGGGCCTCCCTTACCAGGACCTCGGGCCGCTCCAGGTGTTCGATCGCCTCGAAGGCGACCACCGTGTCGAAGTGCCCCTCCGGGTACGGGAGCTCCCACAAGTTGGCCCTCCGGTAGCTCGCGTTTGGGGCGGCGTAAATGGTCGAGGCGGCTTCCAGGGCTTCGGGCGAGTCGGTCAGGCCGACCACTGATTCGCCGGTCTCGGCCAACAGACACGTCCCGTACCCGACCTCGCCGTAGCTGAGGTTGGCTACGCTCTTCCCTTCGACGTAGCGCCGCGCGAACCGGTAGCGGACCATGCGGTCGTAGGCCCTCTCCGCCGTGACGGACATTAATTCCCTGAGCTGCCCCGCAAGGTCTATTTCGCCGGACTCCCTATCATGACTGGGATCGTGCTGTGTCATTCACCCTCTTTCCAGGACCTCTCCACCCGGGAGTCGAGACGTTCGATCTGATTCCTGAGTTGCCCGATCGTCCTCTCCTGGTGGGCTAACTGGTGGTTGCGGCTTGCTACCTCCCGGGCTAGTCTCGACGCCTCTTTTTCTTTCTCCACGAGTCGCTTGCCGCGGTCGCTCAACCGCCACCGCAACTCCTCTTGCCTGTATACGCTCCTGTTCAGTTCGTGGATCAGACGGTCCCGCTGCGCCAGCCGCTCTTCGAGCAGCCGGATGCGACTGAGCCT
>JBARZM010000053.1:0-2654 GCA_049650095.1 Rubrobacteraceae bacterium
TGGTAACGGCTTACCTAAACAAAACGCCGCTCATCGTTACCGCCGGACAACAGGACCGCCGGCACGTCGCCCTGGAACCTCTTCTCTCCGGAAAACTGGTTGAGCTTGCCAAACCTTATGTGAAACGAAGCCACGAGCCGCTGCGGGCCGAAGACGTGCCATTCGAGTTACAGCGGGCATACCATACCGCGATGCAACATCCCCGGGGCCCGGTGTTCCTCTCGATCCCGATGGACGACTGGGACGCTGAGGTAGAGCCTCCCAACATCCGGGAAGTATCCTACCGTTCCGGGCCGGCTCCCGAAGCTTTGGAGAAGATAGCCGAAGGGTTGGCCGGGGCACAGAGTCCGGCGCTCGTGGTCGGCCCCGGTGTGGCCCGGACTGGAGACTTCGGCGAGGTGGTGGCGCTCGCCGAGAAGCTGAATGCCGCCGTGTGGCAGGAGCCTATCTGCGCCCTCTCGGGCTTTCCTCAGAACCACCGGCTCTTTCAGGGACACCTGCCGGCCGCCCAGAAAGCGATGGCCGGTAAGCTCTCGCCCTACGACGTGGTGCTTACCCTCGGCGCGCCGGTCTTTACCTACTATCCGTACCTTCCGGGGCCGGTCGTGGAGGACGGCACGAAGGTCTTCCAGATCACCGAAGACCCCGAAGAGGCCGCCCGCGCCGCCGTTGGGGAGAGCGCCGTCGGGGACGTGACGCTCGGGATACGGGGACTACTGGATCTGCTACCGGAGTCCGACCGGCCCGCGCCGCCGGGGCGTGATGCGGCGCCGGAACCAGAGGCGTCCCGGCCGATGTCCGTGGCGTATGCGATGCACGCCATCTCCGAAGCGTTGCCGGAGGGGGCGGTGATCTCGGACGAATCCACCTCCAGCAAGGGCACGCTCTACGAGCACATCCGGGTGGACGAGCCCGACGGCCACCACACCTCGGCGGCGGGCGGGCTGGGTTTTTGCCTGCCCGCTTCCGTGGGGCTAAAGCTGGCGCTCCCGGACCGGGCTGTGGTGTGCGTGATCGGGGACGGCTCCAGCATGTACTCGATCCAGGCCCTCTACACCGCCGCCCAGTACAAGGTGGCGGTGCCGATCCTCGTCATAAACAACTCCGGATACTCTATCTTGAAAGGCTTCCGGGACGCCATCGGCATCCAGGACGTCCCCGGCCTCGACCTCCCGGATATAGATATAGTCCAGATAGCCCGAGGCTACGGATGCGAGGGGGAGAGCGTCGAAGACCCCGGCGAACTCCCCGCGGCCCTCGAACGAGCCCTGGCCTCCGAAGGGCCTTACGTGGTGAACATCCTCGTGGACCGCGCGGTTCCCAAGATGTTCGGCTGAGCGATGTTCGACCTGGGCTTGCTCCGTAGGAGAGTTTTTGGGTCCAACGAGCGGTCGGATTCGGAAGAAAACTAACTTCAGAGATTGTAACAGAAAAGACTCTTGTAAACGTTTACGTAAACGTTTACCATGCGAATAGGAAAGGGGTCATCGGAGCTTTGGCGACGATAAAAGACGTGGCGAAGGAGGCAGGGGTATCCGTGGCTACAGTATCGCGGACGCTGAATAGAACTGACCGGGTGAGACCGGAGGTGCGCGATAGGGTGGTTTCGGCGGTAGAGAGCTTGGGTTACCGGCCCAATGCGGTTGCACGATCTCTCAAATCGCGGAACACCCGGACTCTAGGACTCGTGATTCCAAACGTCAGAAACCCTTTCTTTACCCAGATGGCACGGGCAGTCGAGGATGCGGCCCGCGTGCGGGGTTACAGCCTGATCTTCGGCAACACCGATGAAGATCCGGATAAAGAAGCTGAGTACCTGGAAGTGTTGCTGGAGAAGCAAGTGGATGGGCTTATTGTTAGTCCGGCGCGGGCGAGGTCGCCCCAACTGGAAGCGTTGGTGCGGGATGGGGTGCCGGTGGTATTCCTGGATCGCTACGTGCGGGGTATTGAGGCTCCCGTGGTCCGATCTGACGGAGGGCGGGCGGTAGATGAACTTGTTGAGCACATGGTGAGTTTCGGGCATGAGAAGCTAGCGATCATCTCCGGACCCGCGGAGACGGTGCCCGGTGGGGAGCGGCTGGACGCTTTCCTGGCCGGCGCCGAAGAGCGGAACGCGCCCATTGTCGAGGAGTGTGTGAAGGTCGGAGACTTCCGGCGGAAGAGCGGCTTCGAGGCGATGAGAGAGTTGCTGAATCTCAAAGAGCCGCCAACGGTCGTATTCGCCGCCAATAACTTGATGGCTCTGGGGGCTTTGCAGGCACTCAAGCGCGCCGGGGTGAGAGTACCGGAAGACATCTCTTTTGCGAGCTTCGACGATGTTAGCTGGTTCGAACTGGTAGAGCCTTCTATAACGGCTATCGCGCAGCCTGTATCGGAGTTAGGGGCTGCGGCGGCCAGAATGTTGCCGGCGTTGGTCGAAGGAGAGGACGTGGAGTCCGTAATCCTGGAGGCGGAGTTGGTAGTGCGAGGTTCGTGCGGCGAGATCGGGGGCAGAGCGTGAGCACTTTGCTGAAGATGCGAGGCATTACCAAGCGGTTCCCGGGAGTTACTGCCCTGGACCACGTGGACTTCGAGCTGGATAAGGGCGAGGTCCACGTACTGCTGGGAGAGAATGGGGCCGGCAAGAGCACGCTCATCAAGATGCTCTCTGGCGC
>JBARZM010000054.1:0-5564 GCA_049650095.1 Rubrobacteraceae bacterium
ACGGTCTCTTCGAGCGCGTCATAGAGGTCTTCGTGGGCCTGATGTTCGTGACCGTCGTCGGGCTCGCGATACTGCTCACCCCGAACCTCGGAGAACTGGCTATCGGGCTCGTGCCCCGGATACCGGAAGGGTCGTTGCTCTACGCTTTGGGGATTATTGGGGGCGTTAGCGGCACTTTTACGCTGGCCGCTTACCCTTATTGGGTGCGCGAGCGTGGCTGGCGGCGGTCTGGCTGGATCCCCATGATGCGGATCGACCTGATCGTCGGCTACGTCGTAACGGCTTTGTTTATGATCTCGATGCTCATTATTGGGACGGAGTTCCTCTTCGGCACCGGCACGAATATTAGCGGTACCGAAGGGCTCGTGGCCCTATCTGACCCCCTGGCGGAGCGGTTCGGGACCGTGGCCGGTTGGCTGTTCCTGATCGGCTTCTGGTCCGCCACCACCAGCTCTATACTCGGGGCCTGGAACGGCTCGGCCTACCTCTTCGCGGACTACGTTCGCACCTCCCGCGACGTGCCCGATTCTCAGGCCGACGGGTACCTCTCCGAGAAGAGCCCGTGGTTCCGGGCTTTTCTCGTTTGGATCACCTTTCCCCCGATGGTCCTGTTGTTTTTCGGACAGCCGGTCTTCCTCGTGATCGTCTACGCGGCCCTCGGGGCCCTGTTCCTGCCTTTCCTCTCCATAACGCTGCTCTGGCTCCTGAACTCCGGGCGCGTTGATCGAGAGTACCGGAACAAGATCCTCTCGAACGCCGGGATGGCGGTCGCCCTGGTGCTCTTCGCCGTGCTCGCCGTGCAGCAGCTCATAAGCCTGTTCTGACAGCGCCGTGCATAAGGCTTGAGCCTCACGCACGGCGAGCCATCAGCCATTAGCGCTCAGCAATCAGCAAAAACAAAAAGCTGACGGCTGAAAGCAGACGGCTGAGAGCACGGGATGTGGAAGGTCTATCCTTCCGCACCCCGCCATGAGGCCGGTATTCCGCGGATAGACCTGGACCGTTCGGCGTACCTGCAATAACATCTCTCTCGAACCTAAAAGTAAGAGGAAGGTTATATGCAGCGAGAAGACCAAGCACTAGGCCGCGACGTTCGCGGGCCGATCAAAGCCGCGCAACTAGACACTGTTCCCTGGAACCACGGTGAGACCGACGCGACGGTGGAGTTCACGACGGACGAGCTTACCGCGCTCTGCCCGGTCACGGGCCAGCCGGATTTCTACCATCTGGAACTAAGTTATCGTCCGAAGGAATCTCTTCTGGAGTCGAAGGCGATGAAGCTTTACCTGTGGGGCTTCCGGGAGGAGGGCATGTTCGCCGAGGACCTGGCCGCGACCCTGCTGAAAGACCTGATCGCGGCCTGCGACCCCCGCGAGATGACGGTGGACCTCACCCAGCAAGTGCGGGGAGGACTCCAGATACGGACCGTCGTCCGCCATCCTGGCGGCGGGCTTTAACCGACGTCCACGTCCGTCGTATCCACCTCCCGGACGCCGTCGAGACCCATAAGCTCTTTGACGCTCTCTTCCAAATCTTGCCGCGTCGCGGCGGCGCCGGTGAGTTCGAGCACGCCGTCTTTCGCGGCCCGGACTTCGAGCCCCGTGCCGTCGAGGAGCTTGGCCGCGTCGTCCCCGACCTCTTCGCCCTCGTTCATCGCTGGGTCTACCTCGGCCTCGCCGGTATCCGGGTCTATGTAGGCGTCGGTGCGCGGGTAGCCGGAGTCTGCGGGGGTGTAGGTCTCGTCCTCCCAGTCTTCCCGGACGAGGTCCGCCTCGGACTGGGCCTCTTCGTCTGACTCGGGTTCGGTGACGAGCTGGCCTTCGTGACGGGTGTCCTGTACGTCGGACTCCAGTGGGGCCGCGTCCTCCGGCTCTATTTCATCCCCAGCGTGGTCGCCGGGCTCTTCGTCGGACCGGTCGGCGTGGAAGGTGGCGAAGTCCGCCTCCGCATCCAGGGATATCGCGGTGATCGGTAGCTCGAACCTCTGGTCCTCCCGCTCCACCATCACGTGCGTCACCTCGCCGCTCTCTTCGTCCGTCAAAACCTCCGTGATGCGCCCGACCTCCTCGCCGTCCGCCGTCCGCGCCTCGATGCCTACCAATCCACGCTCTTCCAAGGTTTATCCTTCCTATATTAGCTGGAACACTCTACTTACCACACATGGCGGTTCACTAAAAAGATTGCCTTGATATACCCCTTGCCGGTAATAAAATATGAGCGTGCCAGACTTAGATATTTACAAAAATATTGGGAGGTTTTAGATGATATGCGAGAACTGTGGGGTTCGTCCGGCGAGCGTGCAGGTTTTCAGCCAGCAGAGTGGGCAGAGGGTTGCCTCGTACCTGTGCAATCAGTGCGCGCGGCAGCTCGGAATGTTCGGGGGCGGCTCTAGCGGAAGCTCCGGGAGCCCAGATCCGTTCGGGATGTTACAGAATTTGATCCAGCAACAGAACCAAGGACCTAGTATGTTCGATTCACTTTCAAATGATGCCCAGCAGGTGGTTATGCGGGCCCGGGAGACTTCGGCCGGCACCACGCGGGCCAACGCCATCGGCACGGATCATCTTCTTGCCGGCATAGTTACCGGCGACAACGTCGCGACCGAGGCCCTCGGCAAGGCCGGGGCGGACGTGAGCGGTATGCGGGCGAAGTTCCAGGAGTTCCGCGGCGACCCCGGCGAAGAGGTATACACCTTCACGCCGAGCGCCAAGCGGGCGCTGCAGCTTTCGTTTACCGCCGCGCGCCAGATGGGCGTCCAGCAGGTTGGCCCGGAGCATCTGCTCCTCGGGCTGCTCGGTGAGGGAGACGGCAACGCGTACCGGATACTCTCCCAGCACGGGGCCGGCGACGGCGAGGCTTTGAGGCGTGAAATACTGCGCCTCATGCAGCAGCGCGGCGGAGTCCAGCCTCAGCCCGGGGCCGGTATGCCCGGCGCGGCGGCCGGTGGTCCGGGCGCTCCCGGCGGCCCGCAGGGCGACAGCAGCACGCCGACCCTGGATCAGGTCAGCCGCGATCTGACCGAGATGGCCCGGGACGGCGAGCTCGACCCGGTCATCGGCCGGGCCGAGGAGATCGCCCGCGTCATCCGCATCCTCAGCCGGCGCACCAAGAACAACCCGGTCCTCATCGGTGAGGCCGGCGTCGGCAAGACCGCCGTGGCCGAAGGTTTGGCCCAGCGGATCGTTTCCGAGGACATCCCCGAGTCGCTCAAGGGCAAGCGCGTTGTGGCGCTCGACGTTGGCGGGCTCGTGGCCGGCACGAAATTCCGGGGAGACTTCGAGGAGCGGATGCAGCAGATGATCAAGGAGCTCCAGCAGGAGGACAAGAACATCATCCTGTTCATCGACGAGATGCACCAGATCGTCGGGGCCGGCGGGGCCGAGGGCGCGGTGAACGCCTCCAATATGCTCAAGCCGGCGCTCGCCCGGGGCGAGCTTCAGGTGGTCGGGGCGACGACGCTCGACGAGTACCGCAAGAACGTCGAGAAGGACCCGGCGCTGGAGCGGCGCTTCCAGCCGGTACTGGTGGACGAGCCGACGGTCGAGGAGACCGTCCAGATCCTCTACGGACTGCGCGACCGCTACGAGGCGCACCACCGCGTGCGGGTCTCCGACGAGGCGATCGAAGCCGCCGCCAACCTCGGCGACCGCTACATAAACGACCGCTTCCTGCCGGATAAGTCCATAGACTTGCTGGATGAGGCCGCGGCCGAAGTGCGCCTGCGTTCCACGGTTCCACCGGTGGACGTAAAGCGGATCGAAGAGGAAATAGCCAACCTCGAACGCGAGAAGGAAGAGGCTGTTCGGTCCGAAAACTACGAGGGCGCCGCCGGATTCAAGCAGCGCATCGAGCAGCTCAAGCTGGAGCTCGACGAGCACCAGGAGGGTTGGCCCGCCCGCGAGGACAACGCCCCCGAAGTGACGCGCGAGGACATCGCCCGCATCCTGGAGGAGTGGACCGGCGTGCCGGCGCGGAACATCGTCCAGGAGGAGGCCGAGCGGCTCTTGAACCTGGAAGCCGTGCTGCACGAGCGGGTCATCGGCCAGGAGCCGGCGGTCACGGCCGTCTCCGAGGCGATTCGTCGGGCAAGGGCCGGCATCAAGGACCCGAAGCGTCCGGTCGGGAGCTTTATCTTCCTCGGTCCGACCGGAGTCGGGAAAACGGAGCTCGCGCGGACGCTCGCCGGATACCTCTTCGGTGAGGAGGACGCCATGATCCGGATAGACATGTCCGAGTATCAGGAGCGGCACACCGTCAGCCGGCTCGTCGGCGCGCCTCCGGGCTACGTCGGCTACGATGAGGCCGGCCAGCTCACCGAGCGGGTGCGTAGGCGTCCGTACAGCGTGGTCTTGTTCGACGAGATCGAGAAGGCCCACCCGGACGTGTTCAACACGCTGCTTCAGGTGTTGGATGACGGGCGGCTCACGGACGCCCAGGGCCGGACGGTCAGCTTCGAGAACACGGTAATCATCATGACCTCCAACGTCGGCAGCCAGCACCTCGTCAGCGAGAAGCAGTTCGGCTTCACGGCGAAAGAGGGCAAGGACTTCGGCGAGACCGAGCGGCGGGCGAGGAACGCGCTGGAGCAGGCCTTCAGGCCCGAGTTCCTCAACCGGATAGACGAGATCATCGTCTTCCAGCCGCTGTCCAAGGAGGACGTGCTCCAGATCGTGGACATCATGCTCGCCCAGCTCAACAAGCACCTCGAAAGCCAGCAGGTGCAGGTCGAGGTCACCGACGCGGCGAAGGAGTTCATAGCCGAGGAAGGTTACGATCCCAAGTACGGCGCCCGTCCCCTGGCGCGATCCATCCGGCGTCACGTCGAGAACCCGCTCTCCAGCAGCATCATCGGCGGCGAGTTCGACCCCGGCGAAACGGTCCTCGTGGACCGCGAAGGCGAAGAGCTGACCTTCAAGACGAAGGTGCCGACCGCCTAGCGTCACCGATCAAGTGTTCCAGAGAGGCTCCCTTGTATGGGGGCCTCTTTTTCGTGGGCGAGACCGTGGCGCAACAGGGTGACTTTCGGCTTCGATTAGGATGTACGGGTAGTGGGTGGTAACCTTACGTCATGAAAAAGACCAGCCTGTATATAGATCCGGGAGTCGATAGGGCATTGGGCCGCCGGGCTGCGGCTGAGGGGATTACCAAGGCCGAACTCGTGCGTCGCGTCCTGGCCGAGGCTGTCGCCGCCCGCCCTCGCCCTCGGGCGCGGGGCGTTTTCGAGGGACCGAGGGATCTCGGTTCCGATGCGGACCGCCACCTGGCTGAGACGGGTTTTGGCGACGGGTGATCGTGCTGGACACGTCTGTAGTGGTCGCCTTCATGAATCGCCGGGATGACTACCACGAACGGGTCGTCGCGTGGATGGAGACTGTAAGAGAGGATCTGTTCACGACTCCGCTGATCGTCGCGGAGATCGACCACCTGGTCTCGCGTGCCGGTGGCCCGGATGCTGCGCTGGCGTTCTACGAGGACCTGGCGTCCGGCGCTTACCTGGTGGAGTGGTGGACAGAGGCTATGGTGGAGACCGTGGCGGTAGCCAGGAAACATCCGGATATCGGGCT
>JBARZM010000055.1:0-9592 GCA_049650095.1 Rubrobacteraceae bacterium
CACGCCCGCGACATGCCGACCGACCCGTATCTGGACCTCTCCCAGATCTCTCAGATAACCGGCGGATACTCCGGCGCGGACCTCGAATCCCTCTGCCGCGAGGCCGCCCTGGTCTGCATGCGGCGCAGCATCAACCTCCGAGACCTGGAGCATCGAATAGCCTCCCACCAGCTCTCCGCCCTCTCGGTCGCCACCTACGACTTCCGCACCGCCATGAAGCGCGTCGGGCCCAGCATCCGGCGTTAGGGGTCTCCCCGAATGCACGCCATAGACGGGATACTCTCGCTCCTCGCGCAGTACGGGTACCTGATCGTCTTTTTCGGGGTGATGGCCGAGAGCGCCGGGGCGCCCCTTCCGGGGGAGACTATCCTGATCGCCGCCGGCGTCCTGGCCCAACGCAGCGGCCTGGACCTTGGAGATGCGATCCTGTTCGGCATCCTCGGGGCCGTGATCGGGGACCAGATCGGCTACTGGGCCGGGCGTAAGGGAGGCCGGCCTTTCGTCCTGCGTTGGGGACGATACGTCCTCATAACGCCCGAGCGTTTGCGGGGCGCGGAGAACTTCTTCGCCCGCCACGGCGGCAAGGCCGTGTTTATGGCCCGTTTCGTGGCGGGCCTCCGGGTCTTCGGGGCGCTCGTGGCCGGCATAAGCCACATGCGCTGGCGTACCTTCTTACTCTACAACGCGCTCGGGGGCGCGATCTGGGCCACGGCCGCCGTGTTGGTCGGGTACCTCTTGGGCGGTAGCCTGGGCCTCGTCGAGCAGTGGTTGGGCCGGGCCACCTTCTTGCTAGGCGCTGTGCTGGTCTTTATCCTGATCTTCTACCTGGCCTATCGCTGGGTCGTGGGCCACCGGAACCTGTTGGCCGACCGTTGGAGGAACTTCCTTTCCCGCCCGCTAGTCTCTCGGACGCGGGAGCGTTACTCTCGTCAGTTGGGGTGGCTATTCCGGCGAATGAGCCCCGGCCAGTATCTGGGGCTCCACTTCACGCTCGGACTGCTGGCCGCCGCCGGGGGGCTGTGGCTCTTTGGCGGGCTGGCCGAAGACTACGTTACCCGCGGCCCCATCGTGCGCTTCGACCAGACTTTGGCGAATGCCTTGCACGCGGCGGCGACGCCGTTCGCAACGAAGGTATTCTTGGCGATCACCGCCCTGGGCTCCATCGAGGCTATCGTGGCGATCGGCCTGACCATCACCGGGATACTCTTCTGGCGTCGGCTTTGGCTCCACGCCTCGGTCTGGCTCGTGGCCCTGGTCGGCGTCGTGGCGCTCAACGCACTCCTAAAGCAAATTTTCGAACGCCCCCGGCCCGTATTCGCGGACCCGATCCTCGTGAAGACCTCTTACAGTTTTCCGAGCGGCCACGCCATGGATTCGCTCGTGATGTACGGGATGCTGGCCTACTTTGCTTTGCTGGTAATAAAACACTGGCGGGTGCGGGTGGCGATACTCTTCGGGGCCGCGCTGCTCGTTATCCTGATCGGCTTCTCCCGCCTGTACCTCGGCGTCCACTACTTCAGCGACGTGGTGGCCGGCTTCGCCGCCGGCGGCGTATGGCTCAGCGCCTGCGTCACCGGCCTCGAAACCCTCCGCCGGCGCCCCACAAAAGGCCTCCGGTAGCGTTTTGGGCGTGAACTTCGGCAAAACGGCCCGGGACTACGCCAGGTACCGCGCGGGCTTCCCGGACGCTTTCTTCGAAAGGCTCCCGACCTTCGGCATCGGTGTGCCCGGCCAGAGAATCCTGGACCTTGGCACCGGGACGGGCACGCTGGCGCGAGGCTTTGCCCGCCGCGGCTGCGAAGTAACCGCCCTAGACCCGTCCCCAAAACTCATGGAAGAAGCAAAGCGTCTCGACCGTGAAGCCGGCGTCTCCGTAAACTACCTGGTAGCCACCGCCGAGGAGACCGGACTGCCGGACGCAACCTTCGACGTAGTAAGCGCCGGTCAATGCTGGCACTGGTTCGACCGCGAAAAGGCGGCGGGAGAAGCGCACCGGCTCCTCACTCCCGGCGGCCGGCTCGTCATAGCCCACTTCGACTGGATACCGCTTCCGGGCAACGTGGTAGAGACGACCGAAAGCCTCATAGAACACCACAATCCAGCGTGGACTATGGGTGGCGGTACAGGCCTCTATCCGGCCTGGCTCTCCGACGTGGCGGTCGCCGGCTTCTCGGACGTGGAGACCTTCTCTTTCGATGTACGGGTACCTTACACTCACGAAGCCTGGCGGGGCCGAATCCGGACGAGCGCCGGTGTGGCTGCTAGTCTCGACCCGGATCAGGTTCAGAGCTTCGACGAAGACCTCGAAGGTGTGCTCCGAGAACGCTTCCCCGAAGACCCGCTACAGGTGCCGCACCGGGCTTTCGCGGTAGTCTGTTGTAGAGGAGTGAGCTCTCCCGAAACCTAAGTAAAGAAGCTGCGCCAGGGAGTCCGGAACACATAGAATGATAGAGGCTGATGGCGGGAGGAGCGGTGGAAGTGAAATCGAGCAAAGCCCATTGATGAGGGGTTCTACTCCCCTATGGGGCTGGATCTTCAAAGGAGGGTGAGCGTGGGCAGCTCTTATGTGGTGACGGGAGGAGGCCGTGGCATCGGCCGCGCGCTGGTCGACCGGCTTCTTACGGATGCAGACAATAGTGTTGTCGTCATTGAGCTAGACTCGGCCGCGCTGGCTTGGGTAGACGAACATCCCGCCGGCTCCCGCGTCACCTCCGTGGCCGGTAACGCCTCTGACGAGAGCGTTGCCGAGTGTGCTGCCGACCTCGCGCAAGAGGCAGGCAACCTCTCCGGCTGGGTCAACAACGCCGCTGTATTCCGCGACGCTTCGATCCACTCGGACGGGACACGCGAGGTGTTGGATGCGGTTTCTATGAACCTCGATCCCGCCGTGGTCGGCTGCGGAACTGCGATCAGGCGTTTCCTTGCGACGGACACGGGAGAGGCGATCGTAAACGTCTCCTCCCATCAAGCTCAAAGGGCGGTCCGAGGGGCTCTGCCTTACGCGACGGCCAAAGCGGCCATCGAAGGTCTGACCCGTGCGCTGGCCGTCGACTATGGACCGCAAGGCATCCGGGTCAATGCCGTAGCACCCGGTTCGATCTACACTGAGCGCTACGAAGCTTTCCTTGGGGAGCTGGAACCCGCAGCCGCCCTACGGATCGAGGAAGAGATGCGCCTTCTGCACCCGATCGGCAGGGTCGGACGTCCCGAGGAGGTGGCTGCCACCATCGTCCACCTGCTCTCTGAGGAGGCGAGCTTCGTTAACGGGGCGATCATACCCGTAGACGGTGGTCGCTCGGCATTGGGACGTGACCCGGAGGAAGCATAAGGTGAAGGTAACTCTCGCAGGCTTAGCGTCCGAAATGACCTCGTCCCGATCGTCCGCAGATCTTCTACTACTGTTGTTATTCTGATTATAGTCTGCAGACGTATGGTTAGATTTCGCCTGTGGGAATCCGAGGATATACGAAAAGGTCCAGGAGAGATTTATGGTGCAATCCAACGAGGATCTGATCCGCAGCCTGTACGAAGCCCGTGAGCGGGACGACCTGGAAGCTGTCCGATTCATGCTCGCCGACGGCATCGTTTGGCGCGAGCCGGATCTCGACAACCCACATACCGGCAACCTGCGCGGACCAGAGGCGGTGCTCGGCATGATCCGGGAGGCGCAGCGGATCACCGGCGGTACTTTCCGGCTCGTACCCAGCGAGATTGTTGCCCACGGTGGACAGGTCGTGGCCTTTATCGACTGGTCTGCCGAGCGGGATGGCGCACGGATAGAGGGCAAGGAAATCGCCGTCTATCCGTGCGCGGGACGGCAAGATAGCGGAGGCTTTTTTCCACGTAGATAACCCAGGCGACGACCAGGAGTTCTGGGAGTAGGTGAACCGGATAGACGCTATTCTTCGGGTTCTTGCCCCACCCTCCATCGCAGACCTTCCAGCATGAGGCGGTTTACTTTCTCGTAGGGTGGAATTTCGCTGTCCGGGTTCAGTCGTGTCAATAGCCCTTGCAGTTTCTGGTTCCGGTCGTCGCCAAGCCAGGTGGGGACCTCTTCGGCGAAATCGCGTGCGAATTCCGGTGTGGGTTTCTCTCCGGCTAGCCCTGAGAAGAGCGTTACCCAATCCTCGACGATCTCCTGTACCGTCGGTGTCTCCGGACCTTCTCCACGCTCGATGGCGTAGAGGGCGCGGTTCGAGATGTCCTCCATCTGCGCTTGCCACTGGTCCGGGTCCATCTCCCTTTCACGCACCGTTGCCCAGAAAGGCGCGACCTGCTCTTGCATCCCCGTAACAAAATCCGACTCGTTGACCAACTCCACCAGCTCGATCCAGGCAGCGGCCTGATCCGGGGATAGTTCTTCCGGTAGCTGGAGACCGATGCCGCGCAGATATCCTTCTCGCTCTCGCCACTCCTCGGGCGCATTCTCGGGCACGAACGCCGCCCGTAACCTTTCCGCCAGAAACCGGTTACGGTCTTCCGCTTCCACGGAAAGAGCCTCCCCGATACCGTGCAGGTATTCCAGGGAACGTCCAGGGTCGTCCGCGTTCTTCTCGGCCTGGCGCAGTATGGACTGGACTCGCTCCAGGTGTCGAACCTGGGTATCCAGGGCGTCGAGTTGTAACGCTACCGCCTCGGATACGGAGAGGCCGCCGGATATTATCTTGCGGATCTCCTCGATGCTGAAGTTCAGGTGCCGCAGCGTGCGGATGAGCCCGAGACGCCAGATCTCCTCCGCCGTATAGAGCCTGTACCGCGACTCCGAAACCTCAGCCGGCGGCAACAGCCCGATGTCCGCGTAGTACCGGATCGTCTTTACCGAAACACCTGTGATCCTCGCCACCTCGCCGATGGTGTGAAGTTTTTCTTCCGACTTCTCCAAAAATCCTCCTTGACTCTCCACTTACTGGAGACTCTACAGTCTAACGGTCGGATAGTCCAGAGAGAGTTGGGATCATGGGTCGCGGTCGCAAGAGAGTTATAGCAACGGTCAAGTTGGAGTTAGAGGCGGGGCGGGCAACGCCTGCACCGCCGGTCGGGCGGGACCTGGGTCCGCACGGGGTCAACTTGGGGGAGTTCGTCCGGCGGTACAACGACGCCACGGCGGGACAGGAAGGGATAGTGATCCCGGTCCTGGTTACCATCTACGAGGACCGGAGCTTCGACTTCGTGACGAAGACCCCGCCGACGGCCTTCTTGCTGCGGCGGGCGGCGGGTGTGGATAAGGGGTCCGGCGCGCCGGGCAACGGGGCCGTCGGCACGGTAACGCGGGATCAACTACGCCAGATAGCAGAGACCAAGGCGCCGGACCTGAACGCGGGATCTATCGAGGCGGCGATGAAAGTCATCGAGGGAACCGCCCGGAGCATGGGAGTGAAGGTGGCCGGTTAGTTCAGACGGCGATCTTCTCGGGGACCGCGAGCCCGGAAAACTCCCGCGCCGCGCGGACGGCTTCCGGGGCCTCTGCGAATAGATTGGGGGAGAGTTCCACGCAGCAACTCGGGTCGTAAGGGAAGTCCAGGCTCCGGAATAGTCCCGCGAGCGGGATGGAGCCGCTCCCCGGCGGCAGGTGCAAATCGCCCACGCCGTAAATGGGATCGCCGTAGTCTGCGGGGTCCACGCTTTCGCAGGTCTTTATCAGGTTGTCGTGGAGGTGAACGTGGCGGACGAGTGGCGCGGCCATCGCGCACTCCTCTACGTAGTCGAAGCCGAAGAAGCTCGCCGCCAGCGCCGCGTGCCCCACGTCCAGGCAGATGCCGACCGCCGGATGGTCGACCGCGGCGACCTGCTCGGCGAGGTCCGAGGGCCAGGCCGAGTAGTCGTAGACCTCGCCACGAAGAACGTGTCGGTCCGGGTAGTAGTTCTCGACGGCGACGGTAACTCCGAGTTCGGTGGCCGTGTCCCCGATCTCCCTCAAAGCCGCCCGCTCGGCGGCGAGTTGGTCCTTTAGCCGAAAACCGGCGTCCCGGGGGGCCACCCGCTGTCCGGCGTGGCAGACGACCGTGCCGGCCCCGACCTCGCCCGCGAACCGGACGCTGGAGAGCAGGATGTCCTTCTGCAGCGTTTGTCGGCCCAGGTCCATCAAGTCGGCCTCTAGCGGGGCGTGTACCGTGTAAGGCAGGTCCGCTTCCGACAACGACGCACTAATTCGTCCCAGTCGAGAAATATCCAGCTGCCCCCCGATTATGACGCCCAGATCCGTCATCATGAGCTCCACGAAATCCGCCCCGGCGGACCTCAGCGATTCGAGGGTAGCGGGAAGGTCCGGGGGATTGCCCGGATGGTTGATGCCCACGCTGCGAAAAGCCATGCGGTTCCGTCCTCCCGTAGAACGCTGTGAAATCGCGGCTAGTATAGGCGCGGAAACCGGCCGTTGGGTAAAACCTTCGTTAAACGCCGGTAAACCTTGGGTTAACCACTCTGTAGAATAGGTACAAAGCGAAGGTTCGGCGGTGGGAAGGGTATTTATGAGCAGTTACGAGAACTATACGGAGACCTCAAAGAATTACGACAGGACGCGGGAGCCGGCGGGGATGGAGATCATTGTCGGGTGCCTGGCCCAGGCGCCGGTCCCTCTGGGCCAGGCTACGATACTGGATGCGGGATGTGGTACGGGCAGTTACTCGCAGGCCTTGCTCCGCCACGTCGGTAGGATCGAAGCCGTAGACCTGAACGAGGGGATGCTCGAAGTAGCCGGCCGGAAACTGGCGGAGGCCGAGAAGGAAGGCCGCATCTCTTTTCAGCTGTCCAGGATAGACGAGCTTCCCTTCGAGGGCGGCGCCTTCGACGGGGTGATGATCAACCAGGTCCTCCACCATCTGCCGGACGATGCTTCGGAAGGCTTCCCCGAACACCGACGGGCCTTCGAGGAGTTCGCCCGGGTGCTCAAGCCTGGCGGCGTACTGACGGTCAACACCTGCTCCCAGCAGCAACTGCGGCACGGCTACTGGTACTACGCCCTGATCCCCCAGGCCGCCGAAACCCTCCGCCGCCGCTTCGCCCCCGTAGAGAGCCTCACGGAGATCCTGCAAGACTCCGGGTTCGCTTACCGCGGACGATTCGCGCCGACCGACGCCACCATCCAGAGCAGTTCCTATCTCGACCCCCACGGTCCGCTCAAGAAAGAGTGGCGGGACGGCGACTCGACCTGGTCGCTGGTCGAGGAAGACGAACTGGACCGCGCCGTTTCCAAAGTCCGGGAGCTGGACGAAGAAGGCGGGCTGGGAGACTACATGGATCATCACGACGCCCGACGGCGGGATATAGGTCAGGTGACGGTACTCTTCGCTACCCGGGCGTAGATCCACCCCCAACCAAGACGCATTTTACACGGGTTTAACAATCATGTTACAATGCTTCCAATTTGATCTGCCAAGACGGGGTTATGAACTGGAGGAGGCGTCGCTTGCTCTCCGATGGGATACGAGCAAACGGAAGACTAGAGAAAGCATACAAGATGCTAACACGGGTGCCGTTTTTCGCCGGCGCGCGGCGGGAATCCGTCGAGATCGAGCCACTAGGTTCTCTTACCAACATGAGCTACAAGGTTGTCTCCGGCGGGATAGCTTACGTGCTCCGGCTCCCCGGGCAAGACACGTGGGAGTACATAAACCGGGCGGCTGAAGAGCACAACTCCGGGATCGCGGCCGCCGCCGGTATAGGTGCGGACGTACTCTACTGCGACGCCGGACGCGGCACGATGGTGTCCCGGTTCATCGAAGGTGAGTCAATGAACGGGGCATGGCTTGGGCGGGACGCGGACGCGTTGGTCCGGGTTGCGCGGACGCTCAAACGGCTACACGGTTCCGGGGCGGATTTCCGGTCTCACTTCAACGCTTTCGAGATGATCGAACGCTGCCGCGACCTTCTACTCGGGTTGAGACAGCCGCTACCGGCGGGATACGGCGAGGTGGAACGCGGGGTAGAGGCGGCGCGTCGGGTGCTAGGAGCGTCTCCCATTCCCCTAGCACCCTGCCACAACGACTCGTGGCCGAACAACTTCATAGATGTCGGAGGGCGTATCTACCTAATCGACTGGGAGTTTTCCGGCATGAACGACCCCCTCTGGGACCTCGGCCACCTCTCTACCGAGGCCGGGTTTGGTAGGGAGCAGGATCGGACGATGGTGGAGGCGTATTTCAACGGCGGTTCCCCCAAGGGAATCTACTCTCGCCTGGAGCTCTACAAGGCGCTGGATGACCTGCTCTGGTCGCTCTGGGGCTTTGTCCAGTACGCGAACGACAACCCGGCGGATGATTTCCTCTCCTACGCGCAAGAGAGGTTCGAGCTTTGTAGAGAACGGATAAGCGAGCCGGGGTTCGGGCGACACCTGAACGTCGTTCGCACGGGCGCCCGAAAGCCTCTTGTGGAGAGCGAGCCGGTCCGGTGAGGCTAACTTTCGGCGAGCCAGCCGGCGATGAGGTTGCCGATATGCTCTCCCCGGTCCTCTTGGAGGAAATGCCCGGCGTCCTCGATCACGGTCAACTCCTCTAACCGGAGCAGGCGCTGCAGCCCGCGTCCGGCTTGCTCTAGCGGCAGCACCGGGTCCGAGTCCGCCCAGAGCAGCAATTTGGGTCGGCTGTCGTCTTCCAACGCCCCGGCGACGGCCCTACCTTCGGCCGCCCCGGGGTCTTCGGGTCGCAGCGGCACGAGTTGGGGAAAAGCGCGGACGCCGGCCTTGAACTCCTCCCCGGGGAAAGGCGCTTCGTAGGCGGCGAGTACCTCCGGTGGCGGCGGGGTTTTACAGGCGCCCCGGATCAGACGCTTCACCGGCGTGTCCTGAACCCGGGCTACGAAGTCCCGGAAGCGCAGCCACTCATCGCTCATCCGCTGATGTCCCGTAAAGACGCCCGTGTCCATGACGACGAGCCGGCTCACCCGTTCTGGAATCTCCAGGGTGGCGAGCCGCAGCCCGATGGGTCCGCCCCAGTCTTGCATCACCAGCGTAACGTCTCGCAGATCCAACTCCTCGAAGAGCGCCGTCACGGCGGCGGTGTGGTTATCGTAGGAGTACCAGGACTCGTCCGGGGGCTTATCGGACCTCCCGAAGCCCGGCAGATCCGGCGCTACGCAACGATACCCGGACTCCAGCAACGGGCCCATGACTTTGCGGTATAGAAACGACCATGTCGGCTCGCCGTGGAGCATGACGACCGGCGGCCCTTCGCCTTCGTCTATGTGGGCGAGACGCATGCCGCGCCACTCGCGGTAGCTGGGTTCGTAAGGAAAACCGGGCAGGTTTTCGAAGCGATCATCGGGGGTGCGAAAGATTTCCATGACGGTACGCTACCGGAGTCTTCGCCGAAGGGCAAGCCGCCTGCGACCGTACGGTTACGTATAGACTGTCGTTCTACTCGTGGCGCCGGAAGTTCCCGGATGAGACCCACGCCCAGGATCAGGAGTCCCGCCGCCAGAGAGACTGCGCCCACATAGGCCAGGTAGATGAGGGAGTTCGGCTCCGTGGCGTCCGGAGATAGAACGGAGAGAAAGAAGGCCGCGGGCAGCAGGATCGCGGCAGCGGGAATGGAGTGCCGGGCCACACGTTTCATCGGTTTGGAGAGGCCCGTATCGTCTACGTACCGGAGCGTTACCA
>JBARZM010000056.1:0-7641 GCA_049650095.1 Rubrobacteraceae bacterium
CCGCCCCGGACGGCGATCGTATCGCCCGGGAGTCCGACGACGCGTTTGATCAGGTTTTCATTAGGGTTGTCGACGCTTTCGAAGACGACCACGTCGCGCCGCCCGGGTTCGGTGAAGCGGTAGATAAATTTGTTGACCAACACCCGGTCACCGACTTCCAGCGTGGGGACCATGCTCTCCGAAGGTATCCAGAACGCCTCCACGATAAACGGCCGCACGACGCCAAAGACCAGGGCGAACGCGACGACCAGTATGATGAGGAACTCGAAAAACCCTCCGCCGCCACCTTTTTTGGCTGACTTACGGCGTTCGCTGCGGCGCTCGCCGCGGCT
The DNA here is from genome assembly GCA_049650095.1 of Rubrobacteraceae bacterium. GTDB lineage: Bacteria > Actinomycetota > Rubrobacteria > Rubrobacterales > Rubrobacteraceae > SIRX01. The sequence goes on from JBARZM010000056.1 coordinate 333, forward strand.
GGTTTGGAACTGATCCTCGGATGACTGCTGCTCGGACATGGGAGACTAAGAATACCGCACTATCGCTATTATGGTCTCGTATATCTCGCGGGATTTCTTTCGCCGCCTAAAATATACCCACGGCCTGGCCCATGATGCGCAGGGCCACGATGACCATAAAGATGGCGAAGCCGATCCTGAGCTTGTCTTCCGGCAGCGGGTCCCGGACGCGCACCCCGAGCCAGGCCCCGACTATCGCGCCGATGACCAGCGGCGGCAAGCTCAAAACGTCGCTGAAACCGGTCAATATGTACCCGGAAGCCCCGACGAAGGACGTAAACAAGACGACCGCCAGGCTGGTCGAGACTGCGGTCTTCACCTCCAGGCCGAGACCCAGCACCATCAACGGCACCAGCATTACGCCACCACCGACCCCGACGAGCCCGGAGAGGGCGCCGACGAAGACCCCGGCGATTATGGTTAGGGGCAGTGGCAGCTTCCTTCCGCCACCGCCCACGGAAGATCCACCGCCCCGGGAAGTTGGATAAGCCAGGGCCAAAAGGAGTAGCGAGAAGACGACCTCGACGACCGTCTCCGGGGAAACGCGGCTCACGGCTACCCCGATCAGGGACGAAGGCGCGACTACCAGCGAGAGTAAACCCGCCATCCGCCAGTTGACGGGATCTTCGCTGCTGGCGTTTCGTATGGTCCCCGAGAGAGAGCTGAAGACGATAATGACCAGGCTCGCGGCGACGGCCTCTTGAATCGTCCATCCCCCGGCAAAGATCAAACCGGGCACGAAGATGATCCCACCCCCGATCCCAACGAGCCCCGAAAGCACGCCGCCGACCACCCCGATAACGGCGAGCAACAGTAACTGTAACGGGTCCATGGCCGTATTCTAGCGGAGCTTTAGCTCAAAGTGTCGTAGGCGACGGCCGCTATCCCCAAGGCCCACAAATAGTACGCGAAGGCCATTAGCGAGAACCTCCGCACGTACCACCGGAGAAACCCTATAGCCAAGAAGCCTCCCACGAAAGACGCCGCAGCGCCGACAAGGATGGCCCACGCACCGGTAGAGCCTCCGGCCGGGCTGCCGGACGACAGGTCCCACAGGCCGGCCACCGCGAGCAATGGTATCGAGAGAAGCAAGGCGAAGCGGGTCGAGGACTCGCGGGTGATGCCCGCGAGCATCCCCCCGGAGATAGCCCCTCCCGTACGGCTGATGCCTGGAAGCACCGCAAGCACTTGCAGCAACCCGATAAAGAGCGCCCCCGGCGGGTTCAGGGAGGCGAGGGGCCGCGTGCGCCGTCCGAGCTCTTCCGCCACGTAGAGCAGTAGGCCGGAGACGAGCAGCAACACCCCGACCACCGCCAGAAGGTTGCCCGAGACGCCCAAATAAGCGTCCCGGAAAGGTAAGGATATGAGCCCCGCCGTGGCCGCCGCAAGCGTCAGCATGACCCCGATCTGTCGGGCCTCCGCATTCTTTCGCGCCACACCGCGCCCCAGGTTCCAAACTTCTTTGCGGAGCGCGACGAGCGCGGCGAGCGCCGAAGATATCTCACAAACACCCGCGAATCCCTGGTCGTAAGGTCTGCCGAAAAGGATCTGCCCGGCCAAAATACGATGCCCGGACCCGCCAACCGGCAAGAAGTCCGCCGCCCCGCCGACGAAACCCACGACGAGCGCCTCTAAAAACCCCACGGCGGCCCGAAACCCGTTGCGAACGTCGCCATCTTCACTATACGGTTGTTTGCCGGTCTCCCCCACGGACCACCAGGACCGGGCAACTCGCGTAGCGGACAATGCTCTCCGAATCGCTGCCCATCAGGGCCCGCTCTATGGTCCTCTGCCCTTTGCTGCCGACGATCACGAGATCCACCCCCAACTGCTCACTCAAACGGATCACCTCTTCGTCCGCCCGATGCCCCACCTTGAAATGAGCCTCCGTGACGGTCCCGCCGACGGCCCCGACCTGCCCGACCAGGCTATCGAGGAAGCCCTGCTGCTCCTGCTGAAGCTGCCGATACTCCGAGTCCGACACCTTGCTACTAAGTACCCAGGGTGAGATCAAAGCCACGTACACCACGTGCAACTCGGCCCCGGTCTTGTCGGCCAGCCCGGCCGCCATGCCGAGCGCCAGCCCGGAATCCTTCGAACCGTCGGCGGCCAACAGTATCTTCCTCGGAAGCATCTCCATACCCGTATCCTTTCTCGAAACTCTCGCAGAGGCCCCAGCAATCACTAACTCTACCAAGCCCGCCCGCAGATACACGGAATGTTCCATGCGCCACACCCGTGCCACGACCGCCATCCACCGCACGAGAACCCACGCCCCCCGGCGACGGGCCAAGTCCTTCACCAAAAATTAAACACGACTTAACAAAAGTTAATCGTATAAAACTGAAGTTAGTGTATGGTAGATGGAAGTTACAGAAAAGAGGGCGTGCCCGCGGGTGTCATCGGATGGGTTGCGTCGGGAAGCCCTGGCGGGTGGGTTTGACCGGGGTATGTTCCGAGGGTGTTTCGGTTGGCGGGTTTTCGAACAGGATCTCACGTTCGACCGGACGATACGAGGAAGGGAATACTTCACGATGCAGAGAGTAACGTCACAGATGGGGCCGGTATTTTACATCTCGGTAGCTTTATCCATATTGTTCGTCTTGTGGGGGGTTCTCTTCACGGAGAACCTTTCCGGCGTCTTTTCGGCGGTTTTGGACTACGTGATCTCGACGTTTGGCTGGGTGTACTTGTTGGCGGTGACGGGGTTTTTGGTCTTCGTCATCTACCTTGGTTTCAGCCGGTATGGCCGTATAAAGTTGGGCAAAGACGACGATGAGCCGGAGTTCACCACTATCGGCTGGCTCTCGATGTTGTTCGCGGCGGGCGTCGGCCTGAGCTTTCTCTTCTGGGGGGTAGCGGAGCCCGCCTCGCACTTCGGCACGCCGCCTTTCGGGATGGAGAAAGCCGGTACGACCGGTGCCGCGGAACTTAGTTTGCAATACACCTTCTTCCACTGGGGGCTGCACCCGTGGGCCGTGTACGCCGTCGTCGCGATGGTTCTGGCGTACTTCAACTTCCGCAAAGATGGCGGAAACCTCATAAGCGCGGCGTTCCGGCCGCTCATCGGGGACCGGGTAAACGGCCCGATAGGCAAAACCATAGACATATTGGCGATCTTCGCGGTCCTCTTCGGGGTAGCCACGGCTCTCGGCATCGGGGCGCTGCAGCTCAACGGCGGCCTCAACTACGTGTTCGGCATCCCGAACGTCGGGGCGGTGCAGGTAGGCATAATCGCGATTCTCACGGTGGCGTTCATGATCTCGGCCGCCACCGGGATCTCGAAGGGCATCTTGTACCTGAGCCTGTTGAACATGGGTATAGCGGTGACGCTGCTCGTCTTCGTCCTGCTCGCGGGGCCGACGGTATTTTTGTTGGAGACTTTTACGCAGTCCATCGGGCTGTACCTGGGCAACTTCACCCAGATGAGCTTCCGGGCGGGCGCGTTCACCGACAGCGAGTGGGCCCAAAACTGGACGCTGTTCTACTGGGCGTGGTGGATCTCCTGGGCGCCCTTTGTCGGCACGTTCATCGCCCGCATCTCGCGGGGACGCACGATCCGGCAGTTCGTGTTCGGCGTGCTCTTCGCCCCTACCGCGTTTAGCTTCTTGTGGTTCACCGTCTTCGGTGGATCGGCGATATACCTGGACCTCTATCAGGGGGCGGACATCGCCGGCACCGCCGCCAATAACCTGCCTCAGTCGCTCTTCGATACCCTTACCGCCTTTCCGCTGGGACAGGTTACGTCCGTCCTGGCGCTCATACTGGTTAGTATCTTCTTCATAACCTCGGCCGACTCGGCCACGTTCGTGCTGGGTAGCATGTCGACTGACGGGGCCGTGAACCCCTCCGCGCCGGTCAAGCTGACCTGGGGCGTGGTTATAGCCTCGTTCGCCGCGATACTGCTTCTGGCCGGTGGCCTGACCGCCTTGCAGACGGCGACTATCACGGCGGCGGTGCCGTTCTCGCTGGTGATGATCTGCCTGTGCTACTGTCTGTACAAGTCGCTTTCGGAGGAGGTTCGGGAGACCGCCCCCGAAGCCCGCGGCAAGGCCGCGGAAGGCCCGACCGGCCGTCCGGCCCCGAGCCACAACAAGTAGTGCCGGCCTTGCGAAAGACGCGAAGCCCGCACAAAGCCTTTTCGGCGCTGACCCTTACAGCCCTTCTGGCCCTGACGCTCGCGTTGGCCGGGTGCGGCGGCCAGGGGCCGGGAACGTCCGGTGGTGGGAGCATCGCCGAGGAGTTCGATCTGAGCGGCCCGCAGGCGACGTCGCAGTTCACGGTTGGTTCGGAAGACTTCACCGAGCAGGAAGTCCTTGGTCAGATCTCTATCCAGGCCCTCGAAGCCGCCGGGGCGGACGTTACCGACGAGACCGGCCTCGGTGGGAACGCGGCCGTCCGGCAAGCCCTGCTCGACGACGACATAAGCCTCTACTGGGAATACACGGCCACCGGCTGGCTGGTCTTCCTCGCCAACACCAACCCTATCTCTGACCCCCAAGAACAGTACGATGCGGTGGCCGAACAAGACCTCGAAGAAAACGACGTGGAGTGGCTACAGCCGGCCCCGGCCAACAACACTTACACTATCGTCTCCAACCCGGATACCGCGAGAGACCTCGGCGTCGAGAACATTACGGACCTGGCGCGGTTGGTCGAGGAAAACCCGGAAGAAGCCACCCTTTGCTTCGGCAACGAGAACGATTTCCAGAGCCGGGTAGACGGGCTGCCGGGACTGGAGCAGGCCTACGGGTTCGAGTTCCCAAGCGAGAGCCTGATAATTACACCGCTGGATACGGTCTACGAGTTCGTGGCCCAGGGCGACCGCTGCAACTTCGGCGTCGCCTTCCTGACCAGCGGCCTACTCGAGGAGCAGGACCTGGAGATCATCGAGGACGACGAAAATTTCTTCGCCGTATACAACCCGGCGCCGACCATGAAGGCCGAAACCCTGCAGGAGAACCCGCAACTCGAAAACCTCTTCGCCCCAATCGCCGAAAAACTGGACACCGAAACCCTTCGCGGCCTCAACTCCAGGGTCGAGGTAGACGGAGAATCGCCCGACGCCGTGGCCGGAGACTGGCTCCGGGAGAACGGGTTTACGGGCTAGGGCCTCGGGTATGCTTTCCGGTAGACCTCCAGCCGGGGCCGGACGCCGCGTATAATCTCCTGGCGGTTCGACAGGCTCGCTAAAAGGAGGCCCCCGGAGTTGCAAAACGCAGAGATATCCCGCGCCCTGGAGTTGATCGTAACGCTCATGGAGATAAAGGGCGAGGAGCATTACCGGGTCCTGGCCTACCAGCGGGCGGCCGAATCGGTCGCCGCCGCAGGGCGTCCCGTGGCGGACATGGAGGACATCAAAGACCTTCCGCACGTCGGCGGGACGACCGCCGACGTCATAAGGGAGTTCGCCGAAGACCGGACGCCACGGATACTCGCGGAGCTGACGGAGGAGATCCCCTCCGGCCTCGTCGAGGTTACGCGCCTCCAAGGCGTCGGTCCCCGCACGGCGGGCCGCTTGTGGAAAGATCTGGACGTAACGGACGTGGAACAGCTGGCGGAGATCGAGGCTTCGGAGATAGCCGGTCTCAAGGGCTTCGGAAAAAAGAGCGCCGAGAAGATCGTGCGGGCCGCCGAGACTTACAACTCCACCGAACGCCGGATGCTTTTGGATGAGGCGACGGCGATCGGGGAAGGTCTGCTTTCTTTCGTACGCTCACACCCGGCGACGGAGAAAGCAGAGCTCGCGGGATCTCTGCGCCGCCGGAAAGAAACTATCGGCGATCTGGACCTCGTCGCCGCCAGCACGGACCCCCACGGTCTGGCCGAGGCTTTTGCGAACGCGGAGTTCGTCAGCGAGGTCGTCGCCCACGGCGATACGAAAGTCTCCATCAAGACGGGCGAGATAGACGTGGACCTCCGGATCGTGGCGCCGGAGGCTTTCGGGTCCCTGCTCCACCACTTCACCGGCAGCCAGGCCCACAACATCGTGCTCCGGGAGCGGGCCGTCAAAATGGGCATCAACATCTCCGAGTACGGTCTCGCCAAAGCCGGAACCGGCGACTACGAGCCGGCCGCTACAGAAGAGGATCTTTTCGAGAAGCTGGGCCTCGTCTACATACCGCCCGAGTTGCGCGAGGACGGCGGGGAGATCCAAGCCGCCGAGAACGATGAGCTGCCGGACCTGCTGGAAGTCGGGGATATCCGGGGCGACCTGCACGTTCACACCAACTACTCCGACGGCAAAGGCACCATAGAGAGCATGGCCGAGGCCGCCATCGAACGCGGCTACGAGTACCTGGTCTTCTGCGACCACTCCCAATCCTTAAGGGTAGCAAACGGACTCTCCCCCGAACGCCTGAAAGAGAAAATAGAAGCCGTCCGGAAAGCCGACGAAGAGTACGGTGAGATCCACCTGCTCTGCGGCTCGGAGGTGGATATCCTCAAAGACGGCTCACTAGACTACGAGGACGCCCTGCTCGCGGAGCTGGACTTCGTGGTGGCGAGCATTCACACCTCGTTTACCGTCGGCGAAGAGGCGATGACGGACCGCATAAAGCGGGCGATCAACAACCCTTACGTCCGGACCATCGCCCACCCGACCGGCCGTATCCTGAACCGCCGCGAACCCTACGCCGTCAACGTCTCGAAGGTCATAGAAGAGGCAGCCGCGACCAACACGGCCCTGGAACTAAACTCCTACGTGGACCGTCTGGACCTCTCGGTCCCCTACCTCCGCGAGGCGTTGGGCGCGGGGGTGAACCTCACCATCGACACCGACGCCCACGACGAGAGCGCGCTGGGCATGATCCGGTTCGGTGTCTCCCAGGCCCGGCGGGCGTGGGTTGAAAAAGGCAGCGTCGTCAACTGCCTGCCGTGGGGCGAGTTCGAAGAGTATCTGAAGGAAGGCAAGTAAAGCGTGGCATGGCTGTACCTCGTGGTCGCCGGTATCTTCGAGATCGGGTTCGCGCTCGGGCTGAAGTTCTCCGAAGGCTTCACGCGGCTCTGGCCGACGCTTGGCATGGCGGTCTCGGGCGGCATCAGCTTTTACCTGCTGTCGATTGCGATGAAGACTCTGCCGGTCGGGACGGCCTACGCGGTTTGGACCGGCATCGGGGCGGCGGGTACCGCTGTACTCGGGATACTGCTGCTCGAAGAGTCCGGCGACGTATTTAGGGTGCTCTCCATCACCCTTATCGTGGCCGGTGTGATCGGCCTGCGCCTCTCCTCACAATAAAAGCTCCCGGCGGGTTCACCGGGAGCTTTTGTT
>JBARZM010000057.1:0-1731 GCA_049650095.1 Rubrobacteraceae bacterium
GAGTTTAGATCAATGTTTTCCGGTTGCTGGTAGTTGGAAAACAGGTTAAGGTTCGAGCTTACCGTCACGTTTTCCACCACCCGCTTTCGCACCACCAGCGTGAGACTGCTCCCGATCTCGCCCCGCACGTTTTGTCCGTCAGTACCATAAATGTCCAGTGCCACCAGTTCGTCGTTGAGCACAAAAGTGAACTTGCCCGAGAAGGGCGCGAGGGTTACCGAGAAATAGTCGCGGGCTTTGTCTTTGCGGTCTTTGGCATCATCGTCTTCGTCTTCTTGCCCGTTGGCCCGTCGCTTCAGCAGCACCTTCTTGCGCGTGGGCGAATACGTAACACCGAGTGAGGTAATTAGAAACCCCGGCGATAGAAACTCTGACGTTTGAGTAGCGTTGCGCACCGAGTCGTTTACCTCCTCGTAGCGAAACCCCTGGGTAAGCTGACTGCGAAAGTCGAGCAGGGCCGACAGATAGAATCGTCTGGATAGTTTGCGACCGTAGCGCGATATCAGCAGTAGGTTGTCGTTGGTCTTTATAAAATCGTTCTCCCCCCCTCCAATTCTGCCGAGGCCGTAACCTACCTCCAGGTTATTTTCCCAGCGCCGCCGCACCGTATCATCGTACACCGCAAACAGGCTTGCTACCGCGCCGAGCGACAGTGAGTTCTGGCCACCGCCCGCCCAGTTGGCCGATGATACCTGCTGGAAGGTGGAGTTAAAGGAGCCGCCCGCGTTCCAATACTGCGGCACGGAGTCGGTTGCGCTTTCTTGCGCTTGGACAGCGCTGAAAATTAGGGTGACCAGCGCGGTAAGGATACGTTGCTTCACAAAACTAGCCAAGTAGAAATTTGAAACCGCAAGGTATAATCTTACTAGCGGTAATTCCAAACAAGAGGGGTATTAGTAAACCCAACCACCACGGTTAGGCACTAATATTAATTTCTTCCAGGGCAGGTTTGGTGAGGGGCTTGGTAATGTACTGGATCACCGACTGGTTATTTACGATTTTGTCAATGTCCCTCTGGTTATCCGAACTGGATAGAATGACTACCTGGCAACGCTCCTGCACGGTGGCGGCTAGGTTCTCAAACTCATAGAGGAACATAAAGCCATCCATTACTGGCATGTTGATATCCAAAAAGATGAGACGGGGTAAGCGGTTCACGTCGTCGGCGTGGGCTGCCAGATACGCCAGAGCATCCTTCCCTGAGTTTTTTACTTCTACCTGATCGGCAAACTGGGTGATCTCGATGATTCGCTTGCTGATAAAATTATCAGTGTCGTTATCATCAATCAACATTACTAAACCTATCATTGCGCCATCAGCAACCGTCTGGTGTCCACTCAACCCCAGTGTCAAAAAAATGATTTTCTTGGCTGTGAAGGTTATACTTAATCCATTAAAAAAAAACCAGGAAGGTAAAAGATCAAGAAGCAAGTAATATTTACCTATAAGTTGCAGAAGCCCGGCGGCGGCTCACTAGCCAGTGCATTACTTATAAACCTTCAACTGCTCGCCTGCTGCCAGATCAAACCCGCTTTTGTTGTTCCACTCCATCAGGTTTTGGATGGTTACTCCGTGCTGCCGGGCAATCTGAAACATGGTTTCTCCGGCTTGCACCTCGTGCATCACCAAGGCCTGCTGCGCGACGCGCCGGGTTTGCTCTTCGGGGGGAGCCAGGTGGAGTTTCTGGCCTACCCGAAGGGGTTCGCTCACCTCCAAAGCATTGTAGCGGGC
>JBARZM010000058.1:0-13267 GCA_049650095.1 Rubrobacteraceae bacterium
CCACCATGTCCGGAGTTTCCGGTGCATCCGGCGGGACTACCACGACCTCCGGGGCTTCGACCGGGGAGCAGGCGCTCACGCCGGTGGAGGCGACGGTTGGGCCGAAAGAAGAATCAGGCATGATGCCGGCCGGAGGGAAAGAGCCGGACCCGGACAAGCCGCCGCCGGAGAACCCGCCCGAGGGCGTAAAAACGTATCCGGCCGGGACGAACAGAAACGTCAATGTACCGGTAGATTACCCGCGAGAGCCGCCCACCAATGGGGATCACGCGCCCATCTGGCAGAACTGCGGCTTCTATCCCGAGCCGGTAAATAACGTGAACGCCGTGCACAGCCTGGACCACGGCGCGGTCTGGATCACCTACCGTCCGGACCTGCCTCAAGGGCAGATAGATGCGCTGAAGCCCTACGGCAAGGAGCGTTACGTGCTCATCAGCCCGTATCCTGGACAGCCCGCGTCCGTGATAGCCACCTCGTGGCGCAACCAGCTCTACCTGGATGGGGCCGGTGACCAGCGTCTCCGGCAATTCGTGGACCAGTTCCGGATCACCGAGACCGCTCCTCTCTCGGGCAACGGCTGCGTTGGCGGCGTCGGCCGGCCCGGCGCGTAAGATACCCCATCGTCGTTCACGCGGCGTCGGATGCCTGTACAATATCCCGGTAAATGAAGGGATCAACAGGAGGTCTGGCGTATGGCGGGTAGCAGGAGCGGAGAAGGTATCCTCTCGGAAGAAATGTCCGAGAAACGCAATAAGATCGTAGACCTTCTAAAGACCGCTTACTTCATGGAGTTAGAGACGGTGATGAACTACGTCACCAACTCGACCAACCCGGACGGCATCCGGGCCGAGCAGGTCAAAGAAGCCCTGGTACCGGACATCCAGGAAGAGCTTATGCACGCGCAGCAGTTCGCCGCGAGGATCAAAGAATTGTACGGCGTCGTCCCGGGTTCGATGGAGTTCACGGCCGGCCAGTCCTCCCTGGCTCCCCCGGAAAACCAGATCGACATAGTCCACGTCATAAAAGGCGTCATAGAGGCCGAGCGGGGCGCTATCGAGCACTACACTCGTCTAGTCGAAGAGACCGACGGCGTCGACCACGTGACGCAAGATATGGTGATCGAAATCCTCCACGACGAACAAGGCCACATGCGCCTCTTCGAAGGCTTTCTCAAAGAATACGAGGCGGAAGGCAAAGCCTAAACAGCAAACTCCAGAGAGACCGAACAGAAGAAACAAAGAGAGGGCCGGCTCAAACGCCGGCCCTCTTTTATGCTTTTACTTGGGTTTTAGCGGGCGACCCGGTAAGCCAACAAGCTGACACCGATCAGCAGGGTGGAGATCAGGGCCATCGCGGCAATTGAAATGCCACCTGTATCCGGTAGGACGCTCTCGCCGGTTGTCGGGGGGACTTCCGTGGTGGTTCCGCCGTTTTGGGCCGGCTCTTCTGTAACGGGCTCGGCCGGAGCCTCAGAAGGCGGCTCGACGGGGGCCGGTTCCAAAGACTCTATCGACGTGACGTATATCAGCACATCGGTAGGATCTTCGAAGTCGGAGATCGGGGCGCCGGCGGTCTGGAAGACACCGTAGATGGCGACGCTCTGGCCTTCGTACTGCGAGAGGTCTACACCCTGGGCGTCGCTGAAGAGGCCGTACACGTCGCCCGTGCTCGCCTCAGTAATGGTGTGCGTGGGGCCTTCGGCCGCAGGCGCCGCCACCGCTTCCAGCGCGCCGGTTATCACTACGATCTCTTGCGCGGCCGGCCCGCCGTCAACGATTTCCAGCGAGGTAACGTTCAGGGCCGGTGGGGCGCCCTCCGCCCCGCCAACCGGGACGCCCTCGATGGTAACTTTTTCACCTACGAAGGGACTCATATCCACGAACCCGCTTATCAGGACGTAGGTAGTGCCGGTTGCTTCGTCGGTTAGATCGTAGTTGAGGGTGGGGTCTTCTCCGACAGTGTACGCCTCACCCAGAACGCCGGTGGCCGTTACCGGACTCCCCTGGCCCTGCGCGAAGGCCGGTGCGGCCGCGACGAGCAACATCGCCAGCATCCCGCCCAAGATCATCAGCCTCTTCAACATAGCCTGCTCCTTTCCTCGCTCAGTAGCGTCTTAAAGAACCTTAACCATCCTGAATAACAGAATGGTTACAAACGAGGAGAGAATTGGTAACAATTGTATTAAGCGTGGGTTACGAAGGAGTTGTGAAGATGTAACTCTGACGGTATGGGTTGGCTATCCTCCGGGTATCGGAACTTCGTCGAAGGCTTCTTTGCCGGCGCCGCAGTCGGGGCATTCTTCGGGAGGTGTGCCTTCCACGCTGTAGCCGCAGTTAGTACAGGCCCACTTTAGGGGTATGGAGTCTCCCTGTTCTCCGGTATCCGGGGTGTTCGGGTCCGTCATGTTTCTGGCCTCCCTGTTTGGTCGGTTTATTCGTTCGCCTTGCTTATGGCCCGCTTGTAGGCCTGGTGCATGAAATCCGAGAGGGTGAGGATCGAGAACATCCCCGCGACGAAGCGGGTCGTGCGGGGGACGAGTACCAGACCGTAGCTGAAGAAAGCCGTTATCCACATGCCGATGCAGAATTTGCAGGTCAGCAGCCCGCCAAGCGCCTTTTGCAACCCTTCTCCGCGCGGCTTCTCGTCCAGGTTGGTCGGGCTCTTGACCTCCTGTAGCTCGGTCACCGGGGCGCGGATAAAGCTCGTTACGGAGGCGTTGGTAATTAGGTGGCTCAGCTTGTGGGTCGCCACCCCGAGCAGCGCGAGATCCGCTAGTTGGAGCCTCTCCGGCAGGCCGCGGCCTGTTAGCCGGGTGAGCAGGAGGAAGACGGCGAAGATAGCACTGAAAACCCCCACGAGCGTCGCGTACGCTCCGATGGGCACTTCGTCGTTGTGGTCGTATTCAGAGAACAGCTCCTGGGGGTTCTCGCTGTCGGTTACTTTGGATACCGGGTTGTTCGCCATTTATCTAGCCTCTTTCTAACCATTGTCTAACAACATCTTACCCTCTAGGCGCCTACGAATATCTATCTGTCACGTCCGATCAGTTTACGGGATAGCTTGTGAGGCCGAGAAGATAATCTTCACAACGGTCGTCTCGCGGCCTCTCCGGGTAGTTTGCCGGGTCTCCAAGCGTGCGAGCCCCGTCAGTAACATCCAGGATATCCCGCTAAAAACCGGGTGAGGTTCCAAAACAAACGAAGATTTGAGATTCGGAGGTCGAAACGTATTGTGAAACAGTGGACGTTGCGGTTATTCTAGTCGCCGGACCGTAGATAGATGAAGGCAAACCGACGGCCAGGATGCCGGGAGAACAATGATCAAAAAGTACGAGAGCGTAATTATAGAAGGCGTGTCCCCGGAGCTCGACTGCGGCCGCTACCCGGTAAAGCGGGAGGTCGGCGATCTTTTAGAGGTCCGGGCGGACATCTTCAGGGACGGCCACGACGTCATAGCCGCCGTCGTCAAGCACCGCGAGAAGGGCAAGCGGAAGTGGACCGAGACGCCGATGGAAGCCGTAAACCCCGGCCTGGACCTTTGGGCCGCAGCCTTCGACCTCCCGGAGAACACCTCCTACGAGTACACCATCGAAGCCTGGACGGACGAATATGGCTCCTGGCTTCGGGAGGTGGAGAAGAAGGTCGAGGCGGGCCAGAAGGTGGAACTTGAGTTGATCGAAGGCCGCGAGTTGGTAGCGAAAGCCGCCAAGCGCTCCGGTGACAGGGAACTTACGGCGCTCCTCGAAAACTTCGACGCCGCTTCTTACGAGGGCCAACTCGCGGTGCTCCGCCCGGAAGCCACGCGGGAGTTGATGTACCGCCACGCTGATAGGTCCACCTCGACCACCTACAAGACCCTGGAGGTCGTCGTGGACCGGGTCGCGGCCCGCTACGGCGCCTGGTACGAGATGTTCCACCGCTCGCAGGGCACGGAGCCGGGCCGGGGCGCGACGTTCCGGGAGGCGGAGGAGCGGCTGCCCGAGATAGCGGATATGGGGTTCGATGTGATCTACCTGCTCCCCATCCACCCAATCGGCAAAAAGCACCGCAAGGGAAAAGACAACGCCCTCACCGCCGCCCCCGGAGATCCCGGAAGCCCCTACGCCATCGGGAGCGAGGAGGGCGGCCACAAAGTCATCCACCCGGAGCTCGGGACGCTGGAGGACTTCCGGCACTTCGTGGCGGCGTGCGACGAACACGGAATGGAGGTGGCGCTGGACTTCGCCATCCAGTGCTCGCCGGACCATCCGTATATAAAAGAGCATCCCGAATGGTTCAGGTTCCGGCCGGACGGGACAATAAAGTACGCCGAGAACCCGCCGAAGAAGTACCAGGACATCGTGAACGTGGATTGGGAGACTGAGGACTGGGAGAACCTCTGGCGCGAGTGGCTGGACGTGGTGCTTTTCTGGGTCGGGCAGGGGGTGAAGATGTTCCGGGTGGACAACCCGCACACCAAGCCTTTCGCTTTCTGGGAGTGGTTGATCCGGACGGTCCAGAACGACCATCCGGAGGTCGTCTTCCTCGCCGAGGCGTTCTCCCGGCCGAGGATCATGCAAGGACTGGGCAAGTTGGGTTTTACCCAGTCCTACACATACTTCACCTGGCGCACGGAGAAGTGGGAATTTATCGAGTACCTCACCGAGCTTACGCAAGAAGAGCCGGGCGAGTACATGCGGCCCAACTTCTTCGCCAATACCCACGACATCCTGCCGCACATCCTCCAGTTCGGCGGACGGCCCGCGTTCCAGATGCGCTTCGCGCTCGCCGCCACCTTGTCGCCGACCTACGGCATCTACAACGGCTACGAGCTGACCGAGGATACCCCGCGCGGCGAACCCGGCACCACCGTCTACTACGCGGACTCCGAGGTCTACGAGTACAAAGTTCGGGACTGGGACGCGCCCGGCAACATAAAAGACTACATCAGCCGGATCAACGGGATCCGTCGCGAAAACCCCGCCCTGCAGGAACTTACGAACCTCGAGTTTCACAACGCCTCGAACGACAACGTCCTCTTCTACTCCAAAACCAGCGGAGACAACACCGTGCTCGTCGTCGTGAACCTGGACCCCTTCAAGATACATGACGCGCACCTCGATCTGCCGCTCGATACGCTGGGCATCGGGGAAGGAGAAGAGTACGTGGTTGAGGAGTTGATCTCCGGCCGCGAGCTCCCCGGACGAAGGGGCCGCAACTTCTGGGTGAGGCTTGCGCCGGAGGAGAACATCGCCGAAATCTTCCGCATTAGAAAGGCGGGCGCCCGATGACCGAAGCCCCCCGCGAAGACCCGCTCTGGTACAAAGACGCCATCATCTACCACCTGCACGTAAAGGCGTTCTTCGACTCGGACAACAACGGCATCGGAGACTTCAAAGGCCTTACCCAACGCCTGGAATACATCCGGGACCTGGGCGTTACCGCCATCTGGGTGATGCCCTTCTATCCATCACCGCAGCGCGACGACGGCTACGACATCTCCGAGTACAAGAACGTCCACCCGGACTACGGCACCAAACGCGACTTCCGGGCCTTTGTCCGCAAAGCCCACGACCTGGGCCTGAAGGTCATAACGGAGCTGGTCATAAACCACACCTCCGACCAGCACGCCTGGTTCCAGCGCGCCCGCAAGGCCCCGAAGGGCTCCGCCCGCCGAAACTATTACGTCTGGAGCGACACGGCGGATAAGTACGAGGACACCCGCATCATCTTCACCGACACCGAGCGGTCCAACTGGTCTTGGGACGAGGAGGCCGGACAATACTACTGGCACCGCTTCTTCTCCCACCAGCCGGACCTCAACATAGAGAACCCGCAGGTCTTCAAGTCCATCATGGGCGTGATGAAGTTCTGGCTCGACGCGGGCGTTGATGGGTTGCGCCTCGACGCGATTCCCTACCTTGTAGAGCGCGAAGGCACCGACAACGAGAACCTTCCCGAGACCCACGACGTCTTGAAGCGGATGCGGGCCGAGCTGGACGAGGGCTACGGCGACCGGATGTTCCTGGCCGAGGCGAACCAGTGGCCGGAGGACGTGCTGCCGTACTTCGGGGACGGGGACGAATGTCACATGGCGTTCCACTTTCCGCTCATGCCCCGCATTTACATGGCCGTCGCCCAGGAGGACCGGCATCCAATCGTCGAAATAATGCAACAGACACCCGATATCCCGGAGAACTGCCAGTGGGGCGTCTTCCTCCGCAACCACGACGAGCTTACCCTGGAGATGGTCACCGACCGCGAACGGGACTACATGTACCAGGTCTACGCCAACGACCCCCGGGCCAGGATAAACCTCGGCATCCGGCGTCGCCTCGCGCCCCTCATGGAGAACGACCGGCCGCGAATAGAGCTGCTGAACAGCCTCCTCATGTCCATGCCCGGCACGCCCATCATCTACTACGGCGACGAGCTCGGGATGGGGGACAACATCTTCCTCGGGGACCGGGACGCCGTGCGAACCCCGATGCAGTGGACCAGCGACCGGAACGCGGGCTTCTCCCGCGCCGACCCCGCCCGACTCTACCTGCCACCCATAATGGACCCGGTCTACGGCTACGAAGCCCTGAACGCCGAGTCCCACAGCCGCAGCCCCGGCTCCCTCCTTAACTGGACGAAGCGTCTCATTGCCGTGCGAAAAGCACATAAAGCCTTCGGTCGCGGTGGATTGGAGTTCTTGCACCCCGGTAACCGGAAGGTGTTGGCGTATCTGCGGGAGCATGAGGATGAGTCCATTCTGTGCGTGGCGAACCTCAGCCGTTCGGCCCAGCCTGTCGAGTTGGATCTCTCGCGGTACTCCGGCCGGGTTCCGGTCGAGATGATCGGGGGTACCAGCTTTCCGCCGCTCGGCGAGTTGCCGTATTTCCTCACCCTGCCGCCGCACGGTTTCTACTGGTTCCGGCTTGCCAAAGAGGCGAGGCCACCGAGTTGGCACGAGGACAGCCCCCGCTATCCTGAGCCTCCGGTCATCGTGCTGCCCGCCGGGCGTTCCACTGCCCGGAGCACGCGCCATGTTCCTTTGAACATAAAAGACGCGACTCTAGCGCAGCTAGAGGAGGCGCTGCCGAACTACCTTGGTGTGCGGCGCTGGTTCGCGGGCAAGGGTGGCGACATCGAGCGCGTCGAGGTGGTCTCGTTGGTCGAGGTCGGCCGGGAGTGGCTGCTCGCCTTGCTTCGCGTTTACACCGGCGAGGATGGGCAAGAGACCGAGCCCCAGACATACTTCCTGCCGCTCTCGGCGGCCTGGGAGGAGGGAACGGAAGACAATATCTCCACGCTCATACCGTTCACGATCGCCCGGCTCCGGCGGCGCTCCAGGGTCGGCGTGCTTTATGATGCCATGGCCGATGAGGAGTTCTGCCGCGGCCTGGTGGCGGCGATGGGAGAGGGACGCGAGATCGGGGCCGGGAACGGCGTCATCCGCTTTTCGAGCACCGGAGCGTTCGAGGAGTTGATCGGCGACGAGCCTTTGGGCGTGCGCCGGGCCGGCGTCGAGCAGACGAACACCTCGATAATACTCGGCGAGCGGCTCATCATGAAGGCGTATCGACAACTCCAAAAAGGCGTCAACCCGGATTTGGAGATCGGACGCTACCTCACGGAGGAATCGAGCTTCGGTAACACCCCACCTCTAGCCGGGGCCATCGAGTATGAGGACGCCGAGGGAAAGCTGACCACCCTGGCCCTTTTGCAGGGCTTCGTCGGCAACCAGGGCGACGGCTGGTCCTTCACGTTAGACTACCTTATGCGTTACCTGGAGGAACGGCTCGTGACCACCTGGAGCCTCGAAGAGGATGGGGCGGAGCCCGAACGCGAAGAAGACGACACTTTCTTCATGGGTCTCATGCACACCCTGGGGCTCCGAACCGGCGAGTTGCACGAGTCTTTCGCCGCGCCCACCGACAACCCGGACTTCGGACCCGAGCGCGCCTCCAAGAAAGAGGTCGAGGGCTGGAAGAAGGGTATCGTGAAGGAGCTGGACCGGACGCTCAAGCTTTTGGGGCGCCGCCGGGACCGGCTATCCGAAGAAGTGCGGCCTGCGGTTGACCGGCTGTTAGAGTTGCGGGACGCCGCCGAAGATCGGATAAGGGCCGCTGCGGGCGACGGCGTAGAGGTGGTAAAGACCCGGCATCACGGGGATTACCATCTGGGACAGGTGCTGGTCGTTAGCAACGACTTCCAGATCATAGACTTCGAGGGAGAGCCGGCCCGGCCCCTGGAGGAGCGGCGCGCGAAGCACTCGCCCTTGCGGGACGTGGCCGGGATGCTGCGCTCGTTCAACTATGCTGCCGAGTCGGCTGTCATGGATTTGGGCGCCGGTCGTGAAGAGCAGAGAGACACCCTCGAAGAATGGGCCAGGGGCTGGGAGAGCAACGTGCGGGAAGCCTTTCTCGAAGGCTATGCCGAGGGCGCCCGCGAGGCGGCGTCTTACCCGGAGGATGAGGAGCACGTCCGGCAACTCATAGATTTGTTCACGTTGGAGAAGGCCCTGTATGAGATCCGCTACGAACTGGACAACCGCCCGGACTGGGTCGGCATCCCGGTAAAGGGCGTGCTCGACCTGGTAGAAGACCCGGCAACGAAGGAGAACCAGTGACCATCGAAGAGACGTACCAGGCCATAGTAGCCGGCGACCACGGAGATCCGTACGCCGTACTCGGCATCCACGAGGAGGAAGAGGGGTTCGTCGTCCGAACCTTCCAGCCCGGGGCCCGCTCCGTGGAGGTGGTCTCGGCCGATGGAGATTCTCTCGGCGAACTTAAATCCATACATCCGGAGGGACTATTTGCCGGCCCGGTCTCTATAGAAAAACAGTCACCGTACAAACTGCGGATCGACTGGGACGGAACCGTGGTCGAGCTCGAAGATCCCTACCGCTTCTCCTCCGCGATGGGCGAACAAGACCTCTACCTCTTCGGTGAGGGCAAGCACCACTACCTCTACGAGAAGCTCGGCGCCCACCCGATGACGCTGGAAGGCGTCGAGGGAGTGAGCTTCGCCGTCTGGGCGCCGGGCGCCGGGCGCGTCTCGGTAGTCGGCGGGTTCAACAACTGGGACGGCCGGCGGCACGTGATGCGGAAGCATAACGGCATCGGGGTGTGGGAGATCTTCATCCCAAACATCGCCGAGGGAGAGGCCTACAAATACGAACTCAAAGGCCCCGACGGCGCACTACTGCCCCTGAAAGCCGACCCATTCGGATTCCTGGCCGAGAAGCTGCCCGGCACCGGTTCCGTCGTCCACGACCGTCACCGTTACGAGTGGCGGGACGAAGGTTGGATGCTGAACCGGGAAGCCAAGAACGCCCTCGACGCCCCGATGGCGACCTACGAGGTCCACCTAGGTTCCTGGCGGCGGCACGAGGACGGGACATACCTAACCTACGAAGAGTTGGCGGACCAACTCGTCCCCTACGTTTCAGAGATGGGCTACACCCACGTCGAGTTCCTGCCGCCGACCGAGTACCCGTTCGACGGCTCGTGGGGATACCAGCCGCTTGGCCTCTACGCCCCGACGGTACGCTTCGGGACCCCAGATGAGTTCAAGCGCCTGGTGGACGCGTTTCATGCGGCCGGAATAGGAGTAATAATCGACTGGGTCCCGGCCCACTTCCCCGAAGACCCGCACGGCCTCGGCTTTTTCGACGGCACCCACCTCTACGAGCACGCCGACCCGCGGCAGGGCCGCCACCCGGACTGGGGTACGCTCATCTTCAACTACGGCCGGAACGAAGTCCGCAACTACCTGACGGCCAACGCCCTGTTCTGGCTGCGGGAGTACCACGTGGATGGACTGCGGGTAGACGCCGTCGCCTCGATGCTCTACCTGGACTACTCCCGCGAGGAGGGCGAGTGGCTCCCCAACGAGCGGGGCGGCAACGAGAACCTGGAGGCCATATCCTTCCTCCAGGAGATGAACGAGCTCGTCTACGAGCACGCCCCCGGCGCCGTTACGATAGCCGAGGAATCGACCGCCTGGCCGATGGTCAGCCGCCCCGTGTACATGGGCGGCTTGGGTTTCGGTTACAAGTGGAACATGGGTTGGATGCACGACTCCCTCGAATACATGCAGGAAGACCCCCTGCACCGCTCCTACCACCACGACAAGCTCACCTTCAGCCTGGTCTACGCCTTCAACGAAAACTTCGTGTTGCCCCTGAGCCACGATGAGGTAGTCCACGGCAAAGGCACGCTCATAGGAAGGATGCCCGGCGACGAGTGGCAGAAATTTGCCAACCTCCGGGCCTACTACGGCTTCATGTACGCCCACCCCGGCAAGCAGCTCCTCTTCATGGGCGGTGAACTGGCCCAGGACCGGGAGTGGAACCACGACACGGGCCTCGACTGGGACCTGCTAGAGGAACCATTGCATGCCGGTATGCAAAACGTAGTGTGCGACCTCAACGCCCTCTACAAAGAGACGCCGGCCCTCTACGAAGCAGACTTCGAGCCCGAGGGATTCGAGTGGATCGACGGCGGCGACCATCAGAACAGCGTGGCGTCTTTTATACGGCGCCCCGCCAGGGGTCGGGAAGAAGACTACGCGGTCGTCGTGTGTAACTTCACCCCGACCGTCCACGAGAATTACCGGGTCGGGGTGCCCGGCGAAGGTGTCTTTACCGAGGCGCTAAACACCGACGACCGGTCCTACGGCGGGAGCGGGGTCGCCAACGACGGCCGGATAGAGGCCGAGGAAATCTCCGCCCACGGGCGACCGTGCTCCGTTTCACTGACCCTGCCGCCGCTCGCGACGGTCATCTTGAAGCGGGCCGGCTAACCGTACCCGAAACCGTACCCGAAGGACCCTTCCAAAAGGGCGCGCCCGGTTTTGGAGCGTCGAGGTTGTTAGGCTATTCTTGCGAGAACTCCTTTGAAGGGTCTTCCTGGTCTTTCTTGGCTTTCTCGAACTTCTCTTTTGTCTTCCTGAGCTTCTCTTTGTCCTCGACCTTCACGTCACCGAACGGCTGGGCCGCTATGGTGTACCAGTCCTTGTTTTCTTCGTAGCGGGTGACGAACATATACTTCTTGCCGGGTTCCAGCAGCGGATCCCCTTCGATAAGCACCTTCTTTTTATCTCCATCCTGTTTGATAGAGCCGCCTTGTTGGTTGACCGTTACCGTATCTTTGGTCTCTCCCTTGATATCCTCCAGCGGCTCGACCGAGAACTGTGTTTGCGGGATTCCCGAGTCTTCGGAACCCGGGTCGGCCATCTCCTCGTTTCCTACCTGCTCGATCACACGTCCCGTAAAAACGTTCTCCGAGAACCCTACGAGTTTCTCCTCGTCTTTGACGTCGAAGCCGTAGGAAACTTCTATGCGTATCGGGCGATCCTGGGTTTCGGCGGACTCCGCCTCAGGTTCCTGTTTGCCCACGCCAGCGTAACCAGCGATCACGAGGGCCGCGACGGCCAGAGACAGAAAGACGAACAGCCTCTTGCTGTTGAGATAGTTCATTTTGATCTCCTTACAAGCATAAGTTGGTAAGCCTTTGCTGGTTAGCCGGCGCGCCAAATGCGGTTGTAGTCACGCCTGTCGTGGCGCTGGGGGCCACTGGGCTTCGCACAGGCCGGACAGTAGTACATGATCGAACGCCCCTTCCAATACCGGGTGCTGGGAGGATGGTCTAGACGTACGGCATGTCCGACCTCGTGGGTTACGGTCGCGACTCGCTGGCGATTGTTGTAGCGACTGAACCAATACCTGTTTAGTCTGATCTTGTGCGGGAAAGCTACTCTTGGGCCGCCGTACCAGTAGCCTGCGTAGCCGTTTTCCTGGTACACGTCGTAGATGTAGAGTTCCAGGTTCACGTTACGTTTGCCGCGCGGCCGGATCAAGACTTTGCCTCTGATGTTCGAATTGTTCCAGGCCCTGACCGCTTGCCGGCGTGCTCCATCGTATGGTTGAACGTCCCGGTAGTCTATTTTTCTCTTCCTGGCGGAATCACCGTAGTCGTTGAGATGGGCGCTGGCGGAGCTTGTGGCCAGAAGCACGAACACGAGCGCGAAAAGAACGGCGATTAGCATAAGGTTGACGATCCCATACAGGTAATGATCGCCTGATGGCGGGTCTTCTACAGGCTTATACACGGCATAACCCCCAATTAGTTGATGGCTTAACCAGGGCCCCCCTCCACGGGCACCCCCTCTTGTGCTACACGCAACTTAACACAAAAAACATTCCGCGCAAGGGAGATCATTACCTCACCCCTTGCCTGGAAGACGAATCGTTTTACGACGGTAGAATATGGGGCGTTGCGTGAGCCCCTGTCCCGGGCCCGCACGGGCTCGTTGTAGAAATCGGACCCGACGGGTAATCAGGGACCGGAGCCCCCGCGGAGCGGCATCTGTGCGACGAGAGCTTGAATTAGAGAAACCTGGATTGAGGAGCAACGTTTGTTGAACAGCAATAGTAGCGTCGTGTGGCCCGGAAACCCCTACCCTTTGGGCGCCACCTGGGACGGAGAGGGGGTCAACTTCGCCCTGTTTTCGGAAAACGCCGAGAAGGTGGAGCTTTGCCTCTTCGATCCCTCGGGCAAAAAGGAGGTCGAGCAGATAGAGTTGTTTGAGCAGACGGATCAGGTCTGGCACTGCTACCTGCCCTACGGCCGTCTCGGCCAACTCTACGGCTACCGGGTCTACGGCCGCTACGAACCCGAGAGCGGCCACCGCTTCAACCCGAACAAGTTGCTCCTGGACCCCTACGCCAAGTCCATCGTCGGGCCGCTCGACTGGAGCTACCCGCACTTCGGGTACGAGATCGGGGGCAAGGACGAAGACCTCGGGTTCGATCCTCAGGACAACGCCGCCGGGATGCCCAAGTGTCAGGTCGTGGATACCTCATTTACCTGGGGCGACGACCGGCGTCCGAACACTTCCTGGCACGATACCGTTATCTACGAGTTGCACGTAAAAGGCTTTACGAAGCAGCACCCGGATATACCGGAGCAGTTGCGCGGCACTTACGCCGGGCTCGCGTCCGCGCCGGCCATCGAACATCTGACCCGCCTGGGCGTTACGGCGGTCGAGCTTATGCCGGTCCACTCCTTCGTCCAGGACAAGCACCTGGTCGAGCAGGGGCTCTCGAATTACTGGGGATACAACTCCATCGGCTTCTTCGCGCCGGAGACGCGCTACTCGGCGACGGGCGGTATCGACGAGTTCAAGACGATGGTCAAGCGGCTCCATTCGGCCGGCATCGAGGTCATACTCGACGTGGTCTACAACCACACCGCCGAGGGCAACCACATGGGACCGACCCTCTCCTTTCGGGG